>NZ_JBSSGJ010000021.1:0-64948 GCF_054063535.1 Sinomonas sp. RB5 | reverse complement strand
CGCTCATCCTCTGACAACGAACTCCATGCATACACAAAACTGCTCCCCTGCAATCGGAACTGAATTTCTCAGTCCAACTCCAGGGGAGCAGTTCACTCGAGGGGCGCCCCTGTGCGTGGCTGTGCCGAGGCCTCAGAGCTCGTCGTGGCGGCCCTCGGAGACCTCCTCGAGGATCTTCGCGCAGAAGGCCTCGAGGTCACCGGGGTTGCGCGAGGTGGTGAGGCCGCGGTCCGTCACGACCTCCTCGTCGACCCAGTCCGCGCCCGCGTTCTTCAGGTCGCTCTCGAGGGAGGCGTAGGAGGTCATGCGGCGGCCCTCCACGAGCCCGGCCTCGATGAGGATCCACGGTGCGTGGCAGATCGCCGAGATCGGCTTGCCGGCCTCGGCGAACCCGCGCACGAGCTGCACGGCGTCCTTCTCGAGCCGCATGGTGTCCGCGTTGACCGTGCCGCCCGGCAGCACGAGCGCGTCGAAGTCCTCGACGCGGGCCTCGGCGAGCGGGACGTCCACCGGGAACGAGTCAGCGTGGTCCCAGTCGCCCTTCATCGCGGTGATCGTGCCCGATTCGGGGGAGACCAGGACGGGCTGGCCCCCAGCCTGCTCGACGGCCTTCCACGGCTCCGTGAGCTCTGCCTGCTCCACACCATTGGTGAGGAGGAACGCGACCTTCTTGCCTGTGATGTTGTGTGCCATGCCCAGCAGTTTCCCCGCGGCGCCCCGGGGCAAACGGCCCCGGCCGCCCACCGGGACGCACCCCGGTGGCCCGGCCCCGCCCGCCCACTGGCTAGACTGGCAGGGCCCGCTTCTGCGATCGAAGGGACCCCTCCTACAGTGACCACCCTCTCCGCCCGCACCGCCGCTCGCTACGCCGCACGGTTCGCCCACGAGGAGGAAATCGCCCACTGGGACGAGCACGTCACCGCGAATCCGAACGGCGGGAACCTGCTGCAGTCGGAGGCCTTCGCCGCGGTCAAGGCGAACTTCGGTTGGAAGGTGCGCCACCTCGTGCTCGATCCGGTCGGCGCCAGCGAAGAAGCACGCCCCAGCTACAACCTTGTCCTCGAGAAGTCGATCCCCCTGCTGGGCCGGTTCTGGTACCTCATCAAGGGCCCGGACGTCGCCGGGATCGAGGAGGTCCCCGCGGCCCTCGCCGCGATCAAGGAGTTCGTGGCGCGCGAGCGGCTGGGCGTGTTCGCCGTCAAGATCGAGCCGGACATCGTCGACTCGGAGGAGGCTCGCGCCGCCCTCGCCGGCGCCGGACTCGTCAAGGTGCCCAACCTCCAGCCCAACGACTCGACCGCGATCCTGGACATCAGCCCCGAGCCCCGGCTGGTGCTCAAGAGCCTGCACTCCCGCGGCCGCAACGCCGTGCGCCGCGCCGAGCGGGAAGGCGTCGAGGTCGTCGAGGCCGAGCCGACCCTGGAGAACTACCGGACCATGCACGCGCTCATGACCGGGACGCTGAACGCGAAGTCGAACACCGGCGCGCGGGTGCGCGGCTTCGAGTACTACCGCCAGTTCTGGACCGAGTTCACCCGGCGGGGGCAGGGCCGGCTCTACTTCGTCTACGAGAACGGACGCCCCTCCGTGGGCGCGTTCGTGATCAACTACGGCCGCAAGGGCACCTACAAGGACGGCGGCTCCCTCCAGCAGCGCACCCAGTACGGAGACTCGCACCTGGTGCAGTGGACGGCCATCCTGAAGGCGAAGGAGCTCGGCTGCGTCGAGTACGACTTCTGCGGCACCCCTCCCGCGGACCGCCTCAAGGACACCTCCCACCCGTTCCACGGGCTCGGCCTGTTCAAGACCTCCTTCACCAAGACGGTGACCGATTTCGTGGGCTGCTGGGACTTCGTGATCGACCCGCTGCGCTACAGGGCGTGGGCCAGCGCGGGTGAGCGCGTGGCACGGCAGCTCTACACGCGCCGCACCGGCCAGCAGTTCTACTGATCCGACGTCTCTGATGGCTGACGCGGAGCACGGCGCCCACGGCGTGACCCGGGACGAGGGCGCGGACGGCTACGACGCCCATGGGGACATCCCCGCGGGCACCATTCCCCAGATCACGCCGGTGGCGTTCACCACCGCGCCCACCGGCGCCGCCACCGGCCCTGCGGCCGCGGCCGAGTCCGGCCCCACCGCCGATGCCGCCCCCGCCGCGGGCCCCGCCCTCGGTGAGCGGACGACGCCGGCCGGGCCGCCGCCGTCGTCCGTCCCGGCCCCCGCCGGGGTCACGCAGGCGCAGCAGGTGGCCCCGACCGTCCCGGCTCCGGTCGAGCCCGCGCCCGGAGCGGTGCCCCCGGCGACCCAGCAGATCAGTGCCTCGCAGGTCCGCGCCAACGCCGCGGCCAAGCGCGTGCTCGCGCGGCTCATGCGCGGCGAGAACCCGCCCACGGCGCCGATGAGCCTCGTGGAGCGCCTCGCCGGCAGCCCCTACGCGAACCCGACCATCCCGGCCGGCGCCCACGAGTCTGAGCGGCGCACGCTCGACTTCGCCCTCGAGCTCGCCGAGACCATGTTCCGCTACGGCGCCGGCGCGCTCGAGGTGGAGACGTCCATGATCGCCGTCACCACCGCCCTCGGGCTCCGCCACGTCGAGGTGGACATCACCAACCAGTCGGTGGCCATCAACCACGCCCCCAAGGACGGCACCCCGAGCACCCTGCTGCGCGTGGTGCGCTCGTGGACGAGCAACTACGCCGGGCTCGTGCTCGTGCACCAGCTCGTGACCGAGATCGCGGCCGGGGGCGTGGGGCTGAACGAGGCCTCGCGCCGGCTCCAGGGGATCGCGCGGCGGGCCAAGCCCTTCCCCAAGTGGTCCGTCACGGTCGCGTTCGGCATGTTCGCGGCGCTCTTCGTGGGCGTGCTCGGCGGCGGCCAGCTGGCCTCGCTCATCGCGTTCGGCTCCAACCTGCTCGTCTCGCTCGTGTGGCGGGTCCTCGGCCGGTGGCGGGTGCCGGACTTCTTCGTCACGATGGCCAGCTCGTTCCTCGTCACGATCATCGCCCTGATGCTCTTCGCCGTGCACCTGCCCATCGCGCCGGCGATCGTGGTGGTGGGGGGCATCCTGCTGCTGCTGCCGACGGCCCGGCTCGTCTCGGCGACGCAGGACGCGATCAACGGCTTCCCCGTGACCGCCGCGGGCCGGTACCTCTCGGCCTTCCTGACGTTCGCCGCGCTCGTGGCCGGCATCGCCGTCGCCTCGGCGGTGGGGGAGATGCTCGGCATCGCCCGGATCAACGTCACGGAGACCTTCCCTGCCGCGTACCCCTACCCGGTGGAGGTGCTGATGATCGGCGCCTCGGTGGCGGCGATCGCGGTCACCGAGCAGACGTCCCGACGCCTCGTGCTGCCCACCGCGGCGGTCGGCGTCGTCGGCTACCTCGCACTGACGGGGGTGGGGCTCCTCGGGGTCGGGGACCGGCTCGCCCCGGCCGCCTCCGCCGTGGTCATGGGCTTCCTGGCACGGATCGTGGCGCTGCGGCTCGGGGCGCCCCAGCTCGTCGTCGCGGTCCCGGCCGCCCTCATCCTGCTGCCCGGCCTGACGATCTTCCGCTCGATGTACGTGGCGACCGTGGACGCCTCGCAGATCACGGCCGGCGCCGGCGGGATGCTCACGGCCATGGCGATCATCCTGGCCGCCGCGGCCGGCGTGGTGCTCGGAGACAACCTCGCGCGCCCCTTCACCCGCAGCGCCACCTCGCTCGAGCGTCGCCGCCGGTCCCGGCGCCGCTAGACCTTGCCGACCGGCAGCTTCTTCTCCGCCTGGAACTGGTCCTCGGCGCGGCCGTGCGCCCAGTAGCCGGACAGGGAGAGCTTCTCGCGCGGCACCCCGCGCTCCTTGAAGACGGCGCGCAGCTCCTTCATGGCCCCGCGCTCACCGTGGGCGAACACGCTCGGCGTCCCCTCCGGCCACTCGGCCTCGGCGACGGCCTCGGCAAGGACCAGGGTCTCGCCCGCCGGGCTGCCGTCCCGGGAGAGCCAGCGGACCTCCACGCCCTCCGGTGCCCGCAGCTCCACGGTCTCCTCGGCCGAGGCGACCTCGAGGAACGCGAGGCCCCGCGCGGCGGCGGGGAGCGCCTCGAGGGCCGCGGCGACGGCGGGGAGGGCGGACTCGTCGCCCGCGAACAGGTGCCACTCGGCTTCCGGATCGGGGGAGTAGGCGCCGCCGGGGCCCGAGCACACGAGCCGGTCGCCCGGACGCGCCGCCGCGGCCCAGGGGCCCGCGAGGCCCTCGTCGCCGTGCACCACGAAGTCGATGGCGAGCTCGCCGGCCGCGGCGTCGAACCACCGCACGGTGTAGGTGCGGGTCACGGGCCACGCGGACCGCGGCAGCGAGGCCTTCAGGACGTCGAGGTCCACGGGGCCCTCGGGCCAGGCCCTGCCCGGCAGGGCGTGCGGGAAGGCGATCTTGACGTACTTGTCCGTGAACCCGTTGTCCGCGAACGCGGCGAATCCCGGGCCGCCGGCGACCACGCGGACCAGATGCGGGCTCAGCTGCTCGGTGCGCACCACCACGAGGTCGAGGGTCGGGCGGGTCCTCGGGGCCGGCGCGGCCGCGGGGGCTGCTGCCTGGGCGCCCGGCTGGGCCGCCCCCTCTGCTGGCGAAGTCATGCCGCCCAGACTACCGGCCGCCCGCGCGCCTCCCGCGGCACATGACGCCCCTCACACGAGACGGGGCTGCCGGAGCGCCCTACGCCCAGCGCACCGGCGCAGCCCCCTGCGCCGCGAGCAGCTCGTTGGCCCGGCTGAACGGCCGAGAGCCGAAGAACCCCCGGGAGGCGCTCAGCGGCGAGGGGTGCGCGGAGGCGACGACCGGCGTCGTCCCCAGCAGGGGCACCACCGACTGGGCGTCCCTGCCCCAGAGGATGGCCACGAGGGGCGCGCCGCGCTCGGCGACGGCGCGCACGGCGGCGTCGGTGACGCGTTCCCATCCGAGCCGCCGGTGCGACCCCGCGGCGCCGGCGCGCACCGAGAGGACCCTGTTCAGCAGCAGGACCCCCTCGTCGGCCCACCGGGAGAGGTCGCCCGTGGCGGGCGCCGGGACGCCGAGGTCCGAGGAGAGCTCGCGGAAGATGTTCGCGAGGCTGCGCGGGAGCGGGCTCACCGCGGGGCTGCACGCGAACGAGAGCCCGATCGCGTGGCCGGGCGTGGGGTAGGGGTCCTGGCCCAGCACGAGGACCCTGACCTCGCCCAGGGGCCGGCTGAACGCCCGCAGCAGGCGCGACGGGGCCGGGAGGATGCAGCCGCCGTCGTGGGCCTCCGCGGCGAGGGCGCGCAGGGCCGAGCGGAGCGTCGGCTCACAGGCCGAGAGCGCGGGGACCCAGTCGGGGTGGACGAGGTCCGCCAGCGGCGCGGCGGACATCGCCTCGAGGGTGCGGGCGTCCTCGGCGCACGACGCCGGCGCCTCGCCGCCCGCGTCCGGGCCGCCGGAGGCCTCGGGCAGGTCGAAGAGCGGTTCGGCGTCCATCACGCGAGCCAGTGTGCCAGAGATGCCGGGGCGGCGCGCCCCGGGCGGAGAATGACAGAGCTGTAGTTCCCGCTTAAACTGGAAGCCATGTCGTCAGCAGCAGCACACCACGCCCATGCCTTCGACGACGCCGTCGACCACGGGCCCGCGCCCGCGTCCGCCGAGCAGGAGGACACCCAGGCGGGCCGTCCGGCCGGGGGACTGACCGAGCGGGAGATCCAGATGCTCGCCCTCGAACGCGGTTGGTGGAAGTACGCCGGCGCCAAGGAGCAGGCCATTCGCGAGCTGTTCGACCTCTCCGCGACCCACTACTACCAGCTGCTCAACGCCCTCATCGACACCGAGGACGCGCTGGCGCACGATCCGATGCTGGTCAAGCGGTTGCGTAGACTGAGGACGTCGCGGCAGCGCGCGCGCACTGCCCGCCGGCTCGGCGGCGGCGCCTGACGCTGCGCGCCGTCCCCAGCCGGCCACCGACAAGGACCTGACGCACGCATGAACACCTATCCCCGCGACGAATTCGACGCTGTCCCCGAGGCGCCGCGCCGGCAGGGTGTGCACCGGACCCGTGACGAGAGCGGCCCGGACGACGGACCCAGCCCCTCCGGCCGGGGGCTGCGGTGGATCCTCGCCGCCGGCATCCTCGCCCTCGTCATCGGCGCCGTGTCCTTCTTCGTGCTGCCGCGGCTGGGCCTCTCCGGCCAGCCTGCGGCCGCGTCCGCTGCCACCTCGCCCGCAGCGTCCGCAGCGCCGAGCGCCTCCGCCCAGGGGAAGCCGTCCGCGGCCCCGAGCCAGGCGCCCTCGTCCGCGGCCCCCACCGCCACCCCCACGGCCTCGGCCGGAGCCGACCCGTCCCTCGAGGTGGGCGTCTACAACGCGACCTCGACGGCCGGCCTGGGCAACCGGGTCGCGGCCACCGCGCGCGCGGCCGGGTGGTCCGTCTCCACCGTCGGCAACTGGAGCGGCGCCCCCGTCGACGGCCCTGTCGTCTACTACCGCTCGGCCGCGGACGCCGCCTCGGCGCAGGCCCTCGCAGCCGCGGTCGGCGTCCGGACGGTCCTCCAGGCTCCCGCGCTCGGGCTGCCGCTCGCCGTGGTGATCGGACCCGGGTACACCGGGTGAGCAGGCGGGCACCGAAGGCCAGGGCCGCGGCGGTCGCCGGGGTCCTCGCCCTCGGCCTGTCCGCCACCGCGTGCGGTGCCACCGGCGAGGCCCGCACCGCCCACCCTTCGCCATCCGGGGACGGCGTGCTGCGCCTCGGCCTCCTCCTCGACTCGACCGGCGACTCGGCGTACCTCAACGACGCCCAGCGGGCCGCCGTGGTCCTCGCCGTCCAGCAGGCGAACGCCGCGGGCGGCTACGGCGGCAAGCCCGTGGAACTGCTCCCGGTCCAGCCCGGGTCGGACACCGCCGCCGAGTCCCGCCGCCTCGCCCAGGCCGGCGCCGACGCCGTGATCGGCCCGACAGACTCGAGCCGCGCGCCCGCCGCGATCGACGTGCTCTCGAAGGCCAAGGTCCCGCTCATCTCGCCGGCGAACAGGGCCGCCGCACTGACCGGCTACCGCAGCGGCGGGTTCTACTTCCGCACCTCGGCACCGGAGGGCGCCGAGGGGGCCGCCCTCGTGGAGCTCGCCCGGCGGTCCGGGGCGAAGCGCATCGCGATCCTCCATCAGGCCGGCGACCACGGGAAGGCCGAGGCGGACGCCGCCTCGGCGGCCGCCCGCGCCGCGGGCGTGGCCGAGTCCGGCAGCGCCGAGTTCACCGGGCACTCCGCCGGGGCCGCCGCCGCTGCGGCGAAGGGTGCCGACGCGGTCCTCGTCATCGGTCAGGGCGACGGCCAGGCGATCCTCGCGAGCGTGGCGGACGCCGGGGTCCCGGGCTCGAAGCTCCTGCTCTCGAGCGGCGTCTACGGCCGCTACGGCTCGGCCCTCGCCGACCATGCGCTCGACGGCGCCCGCGCGCTCGTTCCCGGGGTGTACCCGACCCCCGAGTTCCAGGCCGACCTCCTCGAGCATGCGCCGGACCTGAAGGACCTGACCTTCGCAGGCGAGGCCTACGACGCGGCCTCGCTCGCGATCCTCGCCGCGGGCGCCGCGAAGGACGACGGCGGGGCCTCCATCGCCTCCAAGCTCATCGACGTCTCGGGCGGGGACGTGGCCGGTGCCGTGGAGGGGAACCGCCAGAAGTGCACCGGGCTTCCAGCGTGCCTCGCGCTGCAGGCCAAGGGGACGCCCGTGGACTACGAGGGCCAGTCCGGGCCGATCGGCTTCGACGAGCACGGCGACGTCACCACCGCCCGCTTCATGGCCTTCACCTACGGCGCCGATAACCAGCCCGTCCGGGACGGCGACGTCACGGTCGCGCGATAGGCCTTCGCGCCGGGCGTACAGGCTCGCCTGCGCTTGCACTCGGGGTGGGTGAGTGCTAATTATGGACCTAGCACTCCGGCGTCCAGACTGCTAAAGCGGTGTGGTCGCGGGGGCAGGATCACCTCGCTGGGGTGAGGCGTAGGCCGCCGTGGGAACGGGGGCCGCCGCCGGCCGTCGCGGGCGCTGCAGCAGGTGGCCTACCGACACACACGTCCCGAAAGGACCTCAAGCCGTCATGGCCAAGATCATTGCATTCGACGAGGAGGCCCGTCGCGGCCTCGAGCGCGGCCTGAACCAGCTGGCCGACGCTGTCAAGGTCACCCTCGGCCCGCGCGGCCGCAACGTCGTCCTCGAGAAGAAGTGGGGCGCCCCCACGATCACCAACGATGGCGTCTCCATCGCCAAGGAGATCGAGCTCGACGACCCGTACGAGAAGATCGGCGCCGAGCTCGTCAAGGAGGTCGCCAAGAAGACCGACGACGTCGCTGGCGACGGCACCACGACCGCCACCGTCCTCGCCCAGGCCCTCGTGAAGGAAGGCCTCCGCAACGTCGCCGCCGGCGCCGACCCGCTCTCGCTCAAGCGCGGCATCGAGAAGGCCGTCGACGCCGTCACGGCCGCACTGCTCGAGTCCGCCAAGGAGATCGAGACCAAGGAGGAGATCGCGGCCACCGCGTCCATCTCCGCCGGCGACACCCAGATCGGCGAGCTCATCTCCGAGGCCCTCGACAAGGTGGGCAAGGAGGGCGTCATCACCGTCGAGGAGTCCAACACCTTCGGCCTCGAGCTCGAGCTCACCGAGGGCATGCGCTTCGACAAGGGCTACCTCTCCGCGTACTTCGTCACCGACGCCGAGCGCCAGGAGACGGTCCTCGAGGATCCCTACATCCTCATCGTGAACTCCAAGATCTCCTCGGTGAAGGACCTCGTCGCGGTCCTCGAGCGCGTCATGCAGGCCAACAAGCCGCTCCTCATCATCGCCGAGGACGTCGAGGGCGAGGCCCTGGCCACGCTCATCGTCAACAAGCTCAAGGGCACCTTCAAGTCCGTCGCCGTCAAGGCCCCGGGCTTCGGCGACCGCCGCAAGGCCATGCTCACCGACATCGCGATCCTCACCGGTGGCCAGGTCATCGCCGAGGAGGTCGGCCTCAAGCTCGAGAACGCCACGCTCGACCTGCTCGGCAAGGCCCGCAAGGTCGTCGTGACCAAGGACGAGACCACGATCGTCGAGGGTGCCGGCGACGCCGAGCAGATCGCCGGCCGCGTGTCCCAGATCCGCGCCGAGATCGAGAACTCCGACTCGGACTACGACCGCGAGAAGCTCCAGGAGCGCCTCGCCAAGCTCGCCGGCGGCGTGGCCGTCATCAAGGCGGGCGCGGCCACCGAGGTCGAGCTCAAGGAGCGCAAGCACCGCATCGAGGACGCCGTCCGCAACGCGAAGGCTGCCGTCGAGGAGGGCATCGTCGCCGGCGGTGGCGTGGCCCTCATCCAGGCCGGCGCCAAGGCGTTCGCCAACCTCAACCTCGAGGGTGACGAGGCCACCGGCGCCAACATCGTCAAGGTCGCCATCGAGGCCCCGCTGAAGCAGATCGCCTTCAACGCCGGCCTCGAGCCGGGCGTCGTCGCGGACAAGGTCCGCGGCCTGCCCGCCGGCCACGGCCTCAACGCCGCCACCGGCGTGTACGAGGATCTCCTGGCCGCCGGCGTCAACGACCCGGTCAAGGTGACCCGCTCTGCGCTGCAGAACGCCGCCTCGATCGCCGGCCTGTTCCTCACCACCGAGGCCGTCGTGGCCGACAAGCCGGAGAAGGCCGCCCCGGCCATGCCCGGCGGCGACGACATGGGCGGCATGGGCGGCTTCTGATCCGCTAGCTAGCCTCCCCACCCGTTTCGGGTACAGATCTCGTCGCGGTTCTGCCCTTTCGGGTACGCGACGGCTCTGATGGACGACGGCGGGGTCCCCACTTTGTGAAGTGGGGACCCCGCTGTCGGCGTTCCAGGAGTGAGGGGCGGGGGCGCCCGAACTGCCCGGGCGGCTCAGCCTGGGCGGCTCAGCCCTCCGAGGTGCCCTGGTGGAAGCGGAGGCGCCACCGGCCGTCGGTGCGCTGCCACAGCGACGAGCGCAGCGCCGAGCCAGTGCCGTTGACGGTGCGGTACACGACCTGGACGAGGTCGCTGCCGAGGGGCACGGCGTCCACGAGCTCGAAGCGCACGTGCGACTCGGGGGCCGCCACGAGCTCCTCGATGAGCTCCTCGCGTCCCCAGAGGCGGCCGGAGGCCCCGATCTCGCGGTACTCAGGGTGGAGGAGGAAGGCCAGCTGGCCGTAGTCGCCCCGGACGTCCGGATCGAGGAGCTCCTGCTCGAGCTCGACGACCGCCTCGACTTCCCGCGCCCGCTCGGGCTGCTCAGGCTCCGCGGCGATCGCGTCGAAGAGTTCGGCCTGCTCGGGGACCGTGCCGAGGCCGACCGCGCCCGAGGCACCGGCGCCGCCCAGCGACGCGCCCCGGTCCGCCGGCCGCCGGCGGGTCGCCGCGGACGAGGGTGCCGGGGAACGCACGGCTCCCGCCTCGCCGCCGAACCCGGGGCCCTCGAGGGGGGCCCGTCCCGACTGGTACGCCAGCGCCACGGCGCGGGCCTTCGTGTCCGCAGCCTCGTTGAGCGGATGCCCGGCGTGGCCCTTGACCCACTCGAAGGTGTAGTTCCGGCCCGCGAGCTCCGCGTCGATCTGGCTCAGGAGGTCGACGTTGAGGACCGGCTTGCCGTCGGCCTTCTTCCAGCCCCGGCGCTTCCACCCTGGCATCCACTTGGTCACGCAGTTGATCACGTACTGGCTGTCGCACAGGATCCGGAGGGGTTCCTGGCCGAGGGCGGCGGTGGACCGGAAGAGGTCGAGCACGGCCATGAGCTCGCCCTGGTTGTTGGTCCCGTGCGGCCACCCGCCGGCATGCCACGTCTCCTCGTCGATGTACCAGGCCCAGCCGGCAGGTCCAGGGTTGCCGAGGGCGGAGCCGTCCGCGGCGGCAGTGATCGTCATGGAACCATCCTGCCAGAGAGCGCGCCCCGGGCCCGCGGTCCCGCCCTGCCCCAGCTGCGGGCAGGGCGGGGCCGCGGGCGGAAGCGATGCCGCGGCCCTCAGCCGGCGAAGCGCTGGGCGTTGCTCGCCTCGATGTCGCCGTACGCGCTGCCCGCGCTGCGCAGGGCGGCGCCGATCTGGCCGAGCGAGGCCTCGACCTGTGCCTGGGTCCGGGCCCAGTCGGCGACGAGGGCCTGGAAGCTGTTGGAGGCATGGCCCTCCCAGCTGGCGCGCAGGTTCTCGAGGTTGTTCCGCATCGACTGCACCTCCGCCCGTACGCGCTCGGAGGTCGCGAGTACCGCCTGGGCACTCGAGCTGATGGCCTCGGTGTCCACCTTCATGATTGCCATGGTTGTCCGCCTTTTCGATGGGGCCGCGGCCGGTCCGCGCCGTCCCTTCCGACCCTAGACAGCGGCGGGTGGCCGCCGCAGCGCCCGCCCGCGCTATGTGGACAACTCGGCACCGCCAGCACCTCAGCGGGCGGCACCGGCTGCGGCCGCAGCGCCGCCCCCCCCCGAGTACCTCCTCAGCGGGGGAGGTGCCCGCCCGCGCCGCCGCCCGCCGTCGTGCGCTCGGAGCCTGCCGCGCCTGCCCGGTCAGCATCGGACGGGGGCTCCGTGGGCCGTTCCGGCAGGACGACGTACGGCAGCTCGATGACGAAGGTGGAGCCGCCGCCGGGGGTGTCGTGGTGCCGGACGGTGCCGTGGTGGGAGCCGACGATCGCGGCCACGATCGCCAGGCCGAGGCCCGTGCCGCCGGTGTCCCTGGTCCGGGACGAGTCCGCGCGGTAGAAGCGCTCGAAGATCTTCGCCGCGTCCTTCTCCCCGATCCCGGGCCCGTGGTCGCGCAGCTCGAGGACCGCCACGGCCTGCGGCCCGGCGCCGCGCGTTCCCACCGCCACCTCGAGCGGCGAGCCGGGCGGCGTGTACTGCAGCGCATTGCCCACGATGTTCCCCACGACCTGGCGGATCCTCGCCTCGTCCCCGAGGGTGGGTGCAGGGGCCGGGGTGTCCCTGTCGAGCCCCACGAGGCGCACGGTGCGGTCGGGCGCCGTGGCCCGCATGTCCACCACCGCGTCGTGGCCGATCGGCAGGAGGTCCAGCGGCTTGAGCGTGAGGGGCCGCTGCTCGTCGAGGCGTGCGAGGGTCAGGAGGTCCTCGACCATGGCGCCCATGCGCTTGGCCTCGCTCTCGATCCGGCCCATCGCCGTCGCGACGTCCTCGGGCTTGGCCAGGGCGCCGTGGCGGTAGAGCTCTGAGAAGCCCCGGATCGTCACGAGCGGGGTCCGCAGCTCATGGGAGGCGTCGGAGATGAAGCGGCGCATCCGCGCCTCCGAGGCCATGCGCGCCTGGAAGGCGACCTCGATGTGGGCGAGCATCGCATTCAGGGAGGTGGACAGGCGCCCGAGCTCGGTGCCGGGCGCCTCCTCGTCGACGCGCTGGGAGAGGTCCCCCGCGGCGATCGCGGCCGCCGTCTTCTCCACGCGCCGCAGGGGCCGGAAGGCGCGGGTGACCGTCCAGGTGGCGATCGCGAAGACGAGGGCGAGGGTCACGATCCCCACCCCGGCCGTGAGCCCGACGGTGTGCTGGATCGCGTCCTCGACTTCGGTGAGCGGCAGGGCGATGACGATCGTCGCCGGCGTGTTGGAGGCCACGATGCGCACCGGGATCGCGGTGTAGCGCCAGTCGACGGAGCTGACGGTGCCGCGGACCTCGCGGATCTCGCCGTGCTGCTGCATGGCGCGCGCCTCGTCAGGGGTGATCGAGGGGATGTCCGGGCGCCCGATCGACTGGTCGGGCGAGTAGTAGAAGCTCGGCGTGCCGCCCTGCGGGTAGATCACCAGGACGTAGTCCTGCGGGATCATCGGGTTGGCCGTGGTCAGCAGGTCGATGTCCTGGTTGTTCCTGGCGAACTCGGAGGCGTTGTCGAGGCGGGCGTCGAGCTGCCCCACGAGGTAGGTGCGCAGCTGGGTCACGGTGGCTGCCGCCGTCAGGAAGATGGCGCCCGTGAGCAGCACCATCATGATCGCGACGAGCTGCGTGCGCAGCGACGCCCGCTTCCAGGCAGCCAGCACGCGTCAGCGCTTCTCGGCCGTCCGCAGCACGTAGCCCACCCCGCGCTTGGTCTGGATCAGGCCGGGGCCGTTGACGTCGACCTTGCGGCGCAGGTACGAGATGTAGGACTCGACGATCGAGGCGTCCCCGTTGAAGTCGTACTCCCAGACGTGGTCGAGGATCTGGGACTTGGACAGCACCCGGTTGGGATTGAGCATCAGGTAGCGCAGGAGCTTGAACTCGGTGGGGGAGAGGTCGATGCTCACCCCGCCCCGGCGGACCTCGTGCGCGTCGTCGTCGAGCTCGAGGTCGTCCACCCGGATCACCGCGTCGTCGTCCAGCACGGGCTGGGTCCGGCGCAGGACGGCGCGGATGCGGGCCACGACCTCGTCGAGGCTGAACGGCTTGGTCACGTAGTCGTCGCCGCCCACGGTGAGGCCCTGGACCTTGTCCTCGGTCTCGTCCTTGGCCGTGAGGAAGAGGACCGGCACGTGGCGGCCCGCGGCGCGGAGCTTGCGCGTGACCGTGAAGCCGTCCATGTCCGGCAGCATGACGTCGAGGACCACGAGGTCCGGGGACTGCGCCTCGGCTGCGGCGAGGGCCTCGCGCCCGTTGCCCGCGGCGACGACCTCGAATCCCGCGAACCGCAGGGAGGTCGAGAGGAGTTCCCGGATGTTCGGCTCGTCGTCGACGACGAGGAGCTTGGCTTCGTGCTCGGTCTTCTTCACCCGTCCATGGTCTCCCCGGTTTCTGAGAATCGTCTGGAGGTTTGCTGTGCGATGGTCGCGGGTCGCCTCTCAGCTGCCGGGGATCTCCCCGGCGTCGAGGATGCGGTACGCGTACCCCTGCTCGGCGAGGAACCGCTGGCGCTTCGCGGCGAAGTCCTGGTCCAGGGTGTCGCGGGCGACGAGGGCGTAGAACCGCGCCGCGCGCCCGTCCGCCTTGGGCCGCAGGAGCCGCCCGAGCCGCTGCGCCTCCTCCTGCCGGGAGCCGAACGAGCCCGAGACCTGGATCGCGACCGACGCCTCCGGAAGGTCGATGGAGAAGTTCGCGACCTTGGAGACCACGAGGCGGCGCTCCTGGCCGGCGCGGAAGGCATCGAAGAGCCGCTGGCGCTCCTTGACGGGCGTGGACCCGGTGATGACGGGGGCGCCGATGCGCTCGCCGATCTCCGCGAGCTGGTCGAGGAACTGCCCGATCACGAGCAGCTGCTCGTCCGCGTGCCGGGCCACGAGCCGCTCGACCACGTCCGTCTTCGTCTCGCTCGCGGCGCAGAGGCGGTACTTGTCCGCCTCGTCGGCCATCGCGTAGGCCATCCGCTCCTCGCGCGGCAGGTCCACCCGGACCTCGACGCAGTCCGCGGGGGCGATGTAGCCCTGCGCCTCGATGTCCTTCCACGGCGCGTCGTAGCGCTTCGGCCCGATGAGCGAGAAGACCTCGCCCTCGCGGCCGTCCTCGCGCACGAGCGTGGCGGTGAGCCCGAGCCGGCGCCGCGCCTGCAGGTCCGCGGTCATGCGGAAGATCGGCGCGGGCAGGAGGTGCACCTCGTCGTAGACGATCAGGCCCCAGTCGTTCGCGTCGAGCAGTTCGAGGTGCGGGTACAGGCCGCCGCGCTTGGAGGTGAGGACCTGGTAGGTCGCGATCGTGACCGGCCGGACCTCCTTGACGGCCCCGGAGTACTCGCCGATCTCCTCCTCGGTCAGCGTGGTGCGCTTGAGCAGCTCGTCGCGCCACTGCCGGGCCGAGACGGTGTTGGTCACGAGGATGAGCGTGGTCGTGGAGGACTGCGCCATCGCCGCCGCGCCCACGAGGGTCTTCCCTGCCCCGCACGGGAGCACCACCACGCCGCTGCCGCCCGCCCAGAAGTTCTCCGCCGCCACCCGCTGGTAGGGCCGCAGGGACCAGCCGCCGCCCGGGGCCGCCGGCGAGGCGGACGACGCCGGCGCGTCGCCGCCGTCGTGCGTCGCGCCCTCCGCGGGGGTGCTCGGTGCGGCCACCGTCTCCGTCAGGGCGATCGGGTGCGGCGTCCCGTCCACGTACCCGGCACGGTCCTCGGCGGGCCAGCCGATCTTGAGCAGGGCCTGCTTGAGCGCGCCGCGCTGGGAGGAGTGGACCACGGTGGTCTGCGGATCGATGCGCGGGCCGAGCATGGGGGCGATCTTCCTGGCCCGGTGGACCTCCTCGAGCACGGGGAAGTCCTCGGAGCGGAGCACGAGGCCGTGGACCGGGTCCTTCTCGAGCCGCAGCCGCCCGTAGCGGGACATCGTCTCCTCGATGTCGATCAGGAGCGCGTGCGGGACGGGGAAGCGCGAGTACGTCAGGAGCGTGTTGAGGACCTGCTCGGCATCCAGCCCGGCGGCCCGGGCGTTCCACAGCCCGAGCGGCGTGATCCGGTACGTGTGCACGTGCTCGGGCGCGCGCTCGAGCTCGGCGAACGCGGCGATCGCGTGGCGGGCCTCGGTGGACTGGGAGTGGTCCACCTCGAGCAGGATGGTCTTGTCGCTCTGGACGATGAGCGGTCCGTCGGTCACGGGGCGCCTCCTTCCCGAACCGGCCGCCGCGGGCCGCCCGGGGGACGGCCCGCTCAGGCCAGCTCGACGTCGATGATCCGGTGGACGGAGAGGACGCGCTCCGTCTCGCGCTCCGGGTCGAAGACGCGCACCCGGCCGGCCGAGATGGAGACCGGACGGAGCTCCTCGATGCTCGAGTTGCCCAGCGCGTCGACGATGCTCAAGCGTACCGCCCGCTTGAGGCGGATCGCCTTCTGCAGGGTCTCGATGCCCATGGCCGGGGCAGCCTCGTCGCCGGCCGGGCCCACGGGGGACTGCGTCCGCAGGATCGCCAGCTGCGCCTCCACCGCCTCCTGGTCCGGGACGGGCGTCCGGGGCGCGGGCACCGGGAGGACGCCCGCGCCGGCGGCGCGCCGCAGCCGGACCACGGGGTCGAGGGAGGCGTCCACGGCGGGGGAGAGGCCCAGCTCGCGCAGCACGCCCGCGACCTCCTGCGGGCTGGCGTTGCTGACGAGGACCGTCGGCGCGATCTGGGTGAGCCCGAGCTGCCGCGCCGCGGGGTCGGCGAGGACCCCGGCGAGGGCCGCCTCGTCGTCGCTCGCGATGAAGCTTCCCGCCCGGCCCACGCGGATGCGGCCGTGCCGCGCGGCGGTGTCGTCGATCAGGTAGGCCAGGGGCTGCGGGACCGCGGTCGAGGCGTGCTCCGTGAGGAACGCGTGGATCGAGGCCGCGTCCTCGCCGGCGTCCAGGGCCCGGCGGAGGCTGCCGGCCGAGAAGCGGTAGATGGTCGCGGGGCCGCGGCCCTCGGGATCGGCGAGGAGCGCGAGCCGGCGGGCCAGGACCGGGTCGAGGTACCCGGGCGCGACGGCGGTGAGGTCGGCCTGGAGCAGCACCTTCTCGACCCCGGCGGGCAGGAGCTCCGCGAGGCTCGCGCGGGCGGCGTCGAAGTCGTCGCGCAGCACGGCCTCGCCCACGCCGGTGAGGGCGCCGGACCCGGTGACGCCGAGCAGGGCTGCTTCCGCGAGGACCGCGTCGAGCAGGCCCCGCAGCCGGCGCGCGAGCCGCGGCTGGAGCCAGTCGATCCTGGTGCGGATCGACTCGGCGTCCACGACGGGCACGCGACCGTTGGACTGGGCGCTCTCGTGGGAGAGGGCCGCCGCCACCTCGAGGATCCGGCGCCGGACGCTGGGCGCGTCGGAGCGCTGGCCTTCCCCGGACAGCGGCGCAAGCTGGTCGCTGCCCTCGCCGGACATCGCCAGCGAGGCGACCCGGGGGGTGTCCAGCCATACTGTCGCGAGCACGAGCCACTGCTCGGGCCGCGACAGCGCGAGCCATGCCTCGGCCCCGGTGGCGCGCCACGTCGAGGTGTCCGGGTCCAGGCTCAGGACCCTGGACGCGGCCGCGAGCTCGAGCGCGAACACCGCGGCGTCGGCGTCGGTCCGCAGCGTCGCGGTGAGGCGGCGCATCTCGCGCGTGCCCACGCCGCCGGAGCGCAGCGTCTCGATGGGCCGCTCGGCGGCCTCGACGGCGAGGGCGCTCACCGTGCGCAGGACGTCCCCGATGGCCCCGAGCGCGGCGTTGCGGCGCAGGGCGGCCGTGGTGGTCGCGAGCGCGGCCGGCGGCGGGGACATCGCGAGGTCGGGGACGATCCGCCCGCCGCGGAGCGCGAGCCCGGCGGCGCGCGGGAGCTCCACATGCTCGTCGTCCAGGGCCACGAGGAGCCCGTGGGTCAGGAGCCAGTCGACCGGGTTGTCCGTCTTCTTCCCGGGCCGCACCCGGGCAGCGGCATGGGGGACGGCGCCGACCGGCCAATGGGCAAACTTGGCCAGGACTTCGGCGGTGCGCGGCGGGGCGCCGTCGAGCGACTCGGGCAGCGCCGCCCACCGCTCGAGCGCGTAGGCCGCCGCGATGTGGTGCTCGACGGGCTGCTGCTGGCCCTCCGGCTGCAGGGCCGCATTGGCGTTGACGATGCGGGCGGCCTGCTCGGCGAAGACCGCGGACGTCGTGGCGAGGTCCGTGTACGGCCGCCCGAGCCCCGCGGGGTAGCTGCCGAGGACCTCGCGGACGCGGGCCACAGGCTGGTAGTAGCGGCGACGGCTGCCGGAGGCCGAGTGGATCGTGTCCGGCGGATCGGCCCGGTACAGGAGGGCGAGCTGGGAGAGGGTGGCGAGGATGGTCTCCAGCGTTCCGAGCGTCGCATTGCCGACGGCGTGGCGCAGCTCGACGGCGCTGCCGCTGCGGCCCTCGTCCTCGTTCGTGGTGAGCACGAGGGCCTCGAGGACCTCGAGCTCCGGCTTGGTGAGCCCCTCCAGGGCCCGCTGCAGGCTGACCCGGGCGCACGCGCGTGCCGCCAGTGCTGCGAAGTCGGGGACGCCGGGCATGATCAGGTCCGGGCGCGCCAGGAACAGGCGGCGGAGGGAATCGTTGCCGCGGGCCGACAGTTCCTCGGCGAGTGCACGGATCGATGACATGCTAGCGGCGCCTCCGTTCGATGACGGCCCCCACAATCGCTGCCCCCATGAGGATGAATGCCACGGGAAGCCCGTAGAGGGCCAGGGCGCCGACCCACGCCGGCTCGGACGCGCCAGCTGCGGCGGTGCCCAGCGTCACGGCCCAGGCCGCCACCGAGACCACCGCCACGATGACGCCGGCCGCCGTGACGGCCTTGCGCCAGCCGGGTGTGCCGGAGCCCTTCGCGGGCTCGTGGCGCGCCGGAGGGCCGAGGGGGTCCTGATGAGGCACGGATGGCACCATGGCTCCAACCTAACAGCGCCCGGGCCCGGGCGGGGGCAGCGCCCCGACTTTCCGCGCGCGAGCCGGTAGCCTAGATGCAGTACAGCATCCCGCCGGTGAAGAGATCACCTCCCGCGGCCAGCGTCCGCGCTTGCGCCACGGCAGCGGCGCGGGCGTTTCCCTTCGAGTCCTCACAGATGGGGGTTGTGGCAGTGCCAACTGGCAAGGTCAAGTTCTTCGACAAGGCGAAGGGCTTCGGGTTCATCGCGGGCGACGATGGGCAGGAGGTCTTCCTGCCCGGTTCGGCCGTGCCCGCCGACGCAGAGGTCAGGACGGGCACCCGGCTCGAGTACGGTGTCGCGGACGGCCGGCGCGGTCCCCAGGCGCTCTCCGTGCGCGTCCTCGAGAAGCTCCCGTCGGTCGCCCGCGCCAAGCGCATGCCTGCCCGCGAGCTCGCGCCCATCGTGCAGGACCTCGTGAGCGTCCTCGACAACCTCTCCGGGCAGCTGGCCAAGGGCACGTACCCGGAGAAGGGCCACACCATCGCCGCCGCCCTGCGGCGCGTCGCCGACCAGCTCGACGCCTAGCCATGGCCGAGGAAACCTCCCGTTCCCAGCCCGCCGGACCGGCCGGCGCCGTGAAGCGCAAGGCCGGCGTGCCCGTGTGGCGCGTCGGCAAGCCGGACGCGTTCCTGGCCGGCGCGGTGGACACCGCCCGGTCGGCGCTCGCCGACATCGCGCGCCCCGCGGACATCGGCGAGCACCTCGCGGCCAAGAGCGAGGGCGAGCGCGTGGTCACCCACCTCTTCGAGTCCCGCCTCCCCGGGTACCGCGGCTGGCAGTGGTTCGTCACCGTGGCCCGGGTGGCCCGCTCCAAGAGGGCCACGGTGAACGAGATCGGCCTTGTGCCCTCCGAGGACGCCGTCCTCGCCCCCGAGTGGGTGCCCTGGTCGGAGCGCGTCCGCCCCGAGGAGCGCGCCGCGGCCCACGCCGACGCGGGCGAGGAAGCGCAGGATCCCGGGACGCACGACGGCGAGGGCTCGCCGTCCGAGGCTGGCTCGCCGGCGACGGAGGAGACTGCTGCGACGGCGGCGACCGGCACGGCGGCGGAGGTCGCTGCGGAGGCGGACGCTGCCTCCGCCCCAGAGGCCGCTCCGGAGGCCGACGAGGACTGACCCCGGCGCGACCGTCCGCGACTCGCCCACGACCCCGGCGGGCCCCCACCGCTCAAGGTGGGGGCCCGCCGTCGTGCGTCTTCTCCGCCAGTCTTCGCTGTGCGGCGCCGCGCTCTCTGCGGCGGTGGGCCTCAGCCCCGGAGCTGGGCGACGACGTAGTCGATCGCCTGCGTGAGCTTCGTGACGTCGTCCGGCTCGATCGCCACGAACGTGGCGATGCGCAGCTGGTTGCGGCCGAGCTTGCGGTACGGCTCCGTGTCCACGATCCCGTTGGCGCGCAGGACCTTGGCCACCTGGGCGGCGTCCACCGAGTCGTCGAAGTCGATCGTCGCGATGACGTTGGAGCGGTCGGCCGGATCTGCGACGAACGGCGTCGCGAAGTCCGAGGCCTCGGCCCAGCCATACACCCGTCCGGCCGAGTCGGCCGTCCGCGCGGCGGCCCACTCAAGGCCGCCCTGGGCGTTGAGCCACTCGATCTGGGCGTTGAGGCCCACGAGGGTCGTGAGGCTCGGCGTGTTGTACGTCTGGTTGAGCTTCGAGTTGTCGATCGCGGTCTTGAGGTCCAGGAAGTCCGGGATCCAGCGGCCGGAGGCCTTGATCTCCTCGGCGCGCTCGAGCGCGGCGGGGGAGAACAGCGCGAGCCAGAGGCCGCCGTCGGACGCGAAGTTCTTCTGCGGGGCGAAGTAGTACACGTCGCTCTGGGAGACGTCGACGGCGAGGCCGCCGGCGGCACTGGTCGCGTCGATGACCACGAGCGAGCCCGGGTCGGCGCCCTCGACCCGCTGCACGGGGGCAGCCACACCGGTCGAGGTCTCGTTCTGGGGCCACGCGTACACGTCCACGCCCGCCTCGGCGCGCGGGGCCGGCCGCGTCCCGGGCTCGGAGGTGATGATCGAGGAAGCCTCGAGGAACGGCGCCTTGTCCGTGGCCTTGGCGAACTTGGACCCGAACTCGCCGAAGGAGAGGTGCTGGGCCTTGGAGCGCACGAGCCCGAAGGAGGCGACGTCCCAGAACGCGGTGGAGCCGCCGACGCCGAGGATGACTTCGTAGCCCTCCGGTGCGGCGAAGAACTCCTTGAGGCCTTCGCGGACGCTCCCCACGAGGTTCTTCACGGGGGCCTGGCGGTGCGAGGTGCCGAGGAGCGTCGAGCCCGCCGCGGCGATCGCGTCGACCTGCTCTTTGCGGACCTTGGACGGGCCCGCCCCGAAGCGGCCGTCCGCCGGCAGGAGCTCGGCGGGGATCTGAAGCTGGCTGGTATCGCTCACGGGGGCGCCTCCTAGGGGATCCGGGTTGGGGGCGGGGGCTCGAGCCCTCCCGCCCCGGATCAAGTGTGCCGCACCCGTGATGGGGCGTGCGAATCCATCGCGGCCCGGTATCCGGCAGCTAATCTGAGCAGATCAAAATAAGCTAGACTCGCTGTGGGGCGGTGAAGCGCACCGCCCGTCCCGCCGCCAGGAGCCCGCCCCGCGCATGTCCGACCTCATCGATACCACCGAGATGTACCTGCGAACCATCCTCGAGCTCGAGGAGGAGGGGATCACTCCCCTGCGTGCGCGCATCGCCGAGCGGCTCCGCCACTCGGGCCCGACGGTGTCGCAGACCGTGGCGCGCATGGAGCGCGATGGGCTGGTCGTCGTCTCGGGGGACCGGCACCTGCAGTTCACTGAGCAGGGCCACAAGCGCGCCGTCGAGGTCATGCGCAAGCACCGCCTCGCCGAGCGGCTCCTCTCCGACGTGATCGGCCTCGACTGGCCGTACGTCCACGACGAGGCGTGCCGGTGGGAGCACGTCATGAGCGAGCGCGTGGAGCGGCGCCTCTACGAGCTGCTGGGGCGCCCGAGCGAGTCGCCCTACGGCAACCCGATCCCCGGTCTGGAGGCCCTCGGCGGCGAGTCGTCCGGCGGGTTCGGGGACGGAGTGGTCACGCTCGTCGAGGCCATGGGGGAGTACTCGGCCGGATCCCGCGTCGTCGTGTGCCGCCTGGCCGAGCCGATCCAGGTTGACCCCGAGCTCCTCACCCAGCTCGAGGAGGGCGGCATCCGCCCGGGGGCGAAGGTGTCACTCGAGCGGGTCGGCGACTACATCTCCGTGCGGGTCGCGAGCGTGGACGGCGCCCTCGAGCTGCCTGCAGAAGTCGCCTCGCACGTCTTCGTCTCCGTCGGCTGAGGCGTTCCGCGCAGTCCCGTGTGGCCTAGATCGCACAGGTCTTCACACAATCCGACAGAATCTCTACCCGGTGGACTAATTGCTACCGTCCCGTAGTTTGTGAGCGATATCTCACTAAAGGTCACGGCAATGTTACGGTGCTCCGTCATGGGCCTATGCTGGAGGCGGCGGCGAGACATCGGCGCCGTTCCGCCCGCACGCCGAGCTCTGCCAGCGGGAAGGGACCACAGCACCCGACGGCAGAGGCGGGGGACCCACCGACGGCGGCCGCGTGCCGCCTTGGGGTGAAGCCGCAGCACGCTCGGAGTCCTGCCCCGGCGCGGCCGCGCAGGGGCCCCGCGCGGCTGGGCCGAGTCCGGACTCTCTGGCTCGAACCCGACAGCTAACCACGCAGGCGATGACAGAGAGGGAATCGCTTGACCCAGTCAGCCGTGCGCGGCCGACGGCGCGCGGACGTGCCTCCGCGCCCGCGTGCAGCCGTCCCCGTTCCCGGCGCCGCCCGCCGAGGCCGCCGGGCTGCAGAACGCCGTGGCCCGATGCGCCAGCTGGCCGAGATCGCCAGCGTCGCCGGGGTGGGGCAGAAGGCGGGCGTCGCGCTCGCGGCCACCGGCCTCGTGCTCACCGTGACCGTCCCGACTGCCACCCAGGGCGCCGCCGCGACGGCCGCCTCCTCGGACCAGCCGCAGGTCACCGCCGCGGCGGATGCCGTGGTCCCCTTTGCCCGAGCCTCCGTGGGCAGCGCCGCGGACCCGGACGGGCGCCTCAAGCAGATGCTCGGCGCCGAGTCCGCGGGCGGCATCACGCCGGCCCAGGCGCAGCACGCCCTCGCGCCCCGCTCGCCACGATGGAGCGGACCTCGCCGTTCGGCTACCGCGTGAGTCCCGTCACCGGCGCCCCGGACGAGTTCCACCGCGGCCAGGACTTCGCAGCGCAGTGCGGCACCGCCGTGAAGGCGGCGGCGGGCGGCACCGTGACCTTCGTCGGCTGGCACCCCTACGGCGGCGGAAACCGCGTGGTGATCGACCACGGCAACGGCCTCGAGACCACCTACAACCACCTCTCCTCCTTCTCGGTCTCCGTCGGGCAGAAGGTGGAGCGCGGGGCGGCCATCGCACTCAGCGGCACCACCGGCGCATCCACCGGGTGCCACCTCCACTTCGAGGTCATGGTCAACGGCGAGGTCGTTGACCCCAACGGCTGGCTCTGAGGAGACGCCGGCGGGCACTCGCCGTCGTCCTCTTCCCCGCCCCGCAAGGGATCCGAGGGGCTCCCGGGAAACCGCCGTGTCCGTTTCGTGATGACCTGTTTTCTGGCTGTGATCCGAATGTGACATTTCGGGCGCCCTCAGGTAAGGTCGTTCCTGTTCCAGCTCCTACCAAGTTGGAACATCCGGGAAGAACGCCGAGCTCTGCCACTTCCCGGAGCCGTTCGCACATTCCGTCTGGCAGAGGCGGGGGAACCACTTTCGGCCTTCTGTTGTCTGGGAGGCCTTGGGGTTAAGCAGCCTGGCTCCGCCAGGCGGCCGGATACTTTCCATCCGAACCCGACAGCTCACCTCGTAGGCATTGGGAGAGGCTACAACTGTGTCGACTCGCACGTTGACTGCGCGCCATCGCGCCCTGCCGGTTCGCACGAGCCCACTTGAGGCTGTTGCGCACGCGGTTTCCGGCAACGCCGGCACCATCGGCCGCCAGGCGGCGGTCATTGCGGCGGCTTCGGGGCTGATCATCAGCGCCGGACTCCCCGCTCAGGCAGCAGAGACCTCCCGCGAGGCCTCCGCACTCTCCGACGTGGCCAGCGCCTCCGCGCCGAGCGTCGTCGCGTCCAATGAAGCCCAGGTCTCCTTCGAGCGCCCCGCCGTGACTTCGGTGGCGGCGCCGATCGTCGAGACGGCAGCCGGGCAGGCAGCACAGTCCACTGCTCCGGCCGCTTCCCTGGCCCCCGAGGGCAGCCTCAGCGTCCAGTCGTCTGCGCCGCGCCTCGCGGCCGCGGCCAGCGCTCTCGGCTCGACTCTGGCAGGCATCGCCTACACCGGCATCGGCCACCCCTACGTGTGGGGCGGCACGACCCCCGCCGGCTGGGACTGCTCGGGCTTCACTCAGTGGGTCTACGCTCAGGCTGGCATCAGCATCCCCCGCGTCCAGGCCTGGTCCATCATGCACCAGACGGCGACGCCCGCCCCTGGTGACCTGGTGGTCCAGAACGGCGGCGCACACGTGGGCATCTACGTGGGCAACGGGATGATGATCAGCGCTCTCAACCCTTCCCAGGGCACGCTGCTCCATGCGGTGAACGCTACCGGCTCGTCCGTCTTCTACACCCTCAACTGAGACCAATCCGCATCTGGGCGGCGCGATGGACCGTGACCATGGCGCCCCTCCTTCAGGGCTGACCCCCTGCTGCCCTGAAGGACACGAAAACAGAGAGAGAACCCCCTGATATGACCACTCGTGCAGGCATTGCCCGTCACCGCGCGGACAACACCTCCTCGCTGGCCGTCATTGCGAAGGCCGTCACCGAGAACGCAGGCGGCGTCGGCCGCCAGGCCGCGGTCATCGCCGCGGCCGGCGGTCTCGTCCTCACCGGCGGCGTCGCTGCCAACGCCGAGGCGCCCTCGCAGCGCGAGGCCTCCGCCCCGGCCGCACTGGACGTCGCGAACGCCGTCCAGGCCCCCATCTCCGCCGAGGCCAACGCGAACGTGAGCTTCGAGCGTCCGGCCGTCCAGTCCGTCGCTGCCCCGGTCGTCCAGGCCCCCGCCCCCGCGCCGGCCGCCCCCGTCGCCCAGGCAAGCTCCGAGACGCAGGTCGCCCCGGCCCAGGTCCAGGCCGCCGCCTCCACCACGGTCAGCACCCCGGCTGCGAAGCCCGCCGCCTCCTCGGGCATGGGTGCCGCGATCGCCGCCGCCGCGTACGCGCAGCTCGGCGTGGCGCAGGACTGCACGATGCTCGTGACCAACTCGCTGGCTGCCGTGGGCATCCACTACCACGGCTGGCCGGCCGGCTACCTCTCCCTCGGCCGCACCGTGAGCGCCGCCGAGGCGCAGCCGGGCGACCTCGCCTACTACGCCGACGGCGGCATGGGCATGGCCCACATCGCCGTCTACGTCGGCAACGGCATGGCGGTCCACGGCGGCTGGAACGGCGGCACCACCGCGCTGTTCAGCGTCAACGTCGGCTCCGGCCCGGTGTTCATCCGCGTCGGCGGCTGAATCAGCTGATCCTCTGGGGGCAGCGAACGGCCCCAGATCGTCCTCGACGGCGCCCCTTCCCTGACGGGAGGGGCGCCGTCGGCGTCTGAGCCCCACGGGCTCCCCGGGGTCCTCGGAGAGTCCCTGGAGGCCGCCCTCGGGAAGTGTCCGGCAGGTGAAGCTTGGCGGGCGCGTCGGTGCCGACGGCGCCCCCGTTCGTTGAATGGTGCGGCAGTTCAGTACTCTTGGAGAGTCAGCCCGGCTATGCACAGGGCAGCCGGCCCTGTGCCCCTGACCGGGTACGGCCGTGAGGAACGCGCATGCGCACACTCGTTCTCAATGCTGGATACGAACCGCTCGCGGTGGTCACCTTCCGCCGCGCGCTCGTCCTGGTGCTCGCCGGAAAGGCGAGCGTCGTGGCGGAAGACGGCGAGCCAGTCGTCGGACCGCGCGACGTGCTCGGGCGCCCGTCGGTGATCCTGCTCCATCGGTACATCAGGCCACGGCGGACCCATGTGACCGCCGTGAGCAGGCGAGGCGTGCTCCGCCGGGACGCCCACGCGTGCGCGTACTGCGGCAAGGCCGCCCACACGGTGGACCACGTGCTTCCCCGCTCCCGCGGCGGGGGCGAGTCCTGGGAGAACCTCGTGGCCTGCTGCCTGCGGTGCAACAACGTCAAGGGCGACCACACCCCCGCGGAGATGGGCTGGAAGCTGCGCTTCACGCCGTCCGAGCCCGTCGGCGTCGTGTGGCAGATCAAGGAGCTGGAGAAGCCGGTGGCCCAGTGGGGCCCGTTCCTCGCCCCGGAGTCGGCAGCCTGACGCCGCCGCAGGCGGGCGGGAAGACCGCCCGGATCCAGCCGGTGCCCGCCTACGACGCGGTCGTCCTCGCGGGCGGCCGCGCTTCCCGACTGGGCGGCTACCCGAAGCCCCAGCTGGCCTACCGCGGTGCGACCCTCCTCGAGCACGCCCTCGCCGCCGTCGCAGCGGCCCGCTCCGTCGCCGTCGTGGGACCGGCGCCCGGGGAGCCGGGCGGACCGCCGGGCTCGGGCGCTTCCGGCGCCGGAGAACCCGGCCGCGTGCTGTTCACGCGGGAGGAACCGCTGTACACCGGGCCGGTCGCGGCGCTCTCCGCGGGCCTCGAAGCGCTCCATCCCGGGCACGGCGGGGCACCGGGCTGGATCGCGGTGGTCGCAGCGGACCTCCCGCGCCCCGCGGACGCCGTCGCCGCGCTGCTCGAGGCGGCCTCCGCCGAGCCCGACTGCGACGGGATTCTGGGCGAGGACGCCGACGGGCGCACCCAGCCCCTCCTCTCGCTGCTCCGCCGGGACCCGCTGGTGCGCGCCCTCGACGCGCTGGCCCGCGACGGCGGCCTCGCCAACCGTCCGATGAAGCACGTCATTGCTAGGCTGGGCCTGCTGCCCCTGCGGCTGCCGCCGGGTTCCTCGGCCGACGTCGACACCTGGGACGCCGCGCGGCGTTGGGGCATCGAGGGCCCGGACGTGCCGGGCCGAGCGCCACGGCAGGAGGATGCCCATGAGTGACCCAGAGAAGGACGCGCTGCTGCGCGCGTGGTGCGCGGAGCTCACGCAGGAGCTCGGGCTCGGAGACCTCGACGTCGACATCGACGCGGTCCTGGGGCTCGCCGGCGTCGCCGCCCACTCAGTGGTGCGCCCCGCCGCCCCCCTCACGACCTTCCTCGCGGCCTACGCAGCCGGCCTCGCGGCCGGGAGCGGGCGGGCCGAGCCCGCCGAAGCCATGCAGCGAGCAGTGGCCGAGGCCCTCGAAGCCGTGAAGTCCCGCAGGTCGGCCGGGACCGAGGAATGACCCCCGGCCCGGACGCGGCCGGCCCCCAGCACGCACTTCACCTCACGTGGTCCGAGGCCCGTGCCGTCGCCAGCGCGGCGGCCAGCCCGCTTCCGCCCGTAGAGGTCCCGCTCGCCCGGGCCCTGGGCCGCACCCTCGCAGGGCCCCTCACGGCGCTGCGGGACATGCCGCACTACACCTCCTCCGCGATGGACGGATGGGCCGTGTGCGGCACCGGCCCCTGGATCATCGCCGAGCCCGGCGAGCCGCTCACCGCCCACCAGGCCGTTCCCATCGTCACCGGCGGAGCCCTGCCGCCGGGGGCTCGTGCCGTGCTGCGGCGCGAGTACGGGGAAGTGGCCCCGGACGGGGAGGGCCTGCCCCACCTGCGCCTCTCCGCCGGCGCGCCCCCCGGGGCCCCCAGCGGCGGCGCGGACCTCCGCCCGGCCGGTGAGGAGGCCCGCGAGGGGGAGACCCTCCTGAAGGACGGGACAGAGCTCGGGCCGGCCCAGCTGGCCCTCGCAGCCCTGGCCGGCCATGACACCCTCCGCGTCGCAGGCCGGCCGCTCGTCAAGCTCGTGCGCACCGGCGGCGAGGTCGTCGAGAGCGGACTGCCCGGTCCGGGCCTCGTCCGCGACGTCTTCAGCTACCTCATCCCGCCGCTCCTCGAGGCCTACGGAGGCATCCTCGTAGCCCACGAGAAGATCGGCGACGACGCCGCCGAATGGGGCGCAGCCCTTGCCGACCGGCCCGAGCGGGGGCCGGGTGTGCCCGACGGAGGCGCGGCGGGGTCCGACGGCGGCGCGGCGGGGGAGCCCGGTCCCGCGGACGTCGTGGTCACCACGGGCGGGACCGGAAAGGGCGGATCCGACCACCTGCGGGACATCGTGGCGGCGATGGGCGGCCGCCTCCTCGTCGACGGTGTGGCGATGCGCCCCGGGCACCCCACCGTGCTCGCCGAACTGCCCGACGGGCGCTTCTTCCTCGGGCTGCCGGGAAACCCCCTGGCCGCGGTCGTGGGCCTCGCGACCGTGGGGGAGCCGCTGCTCGCGGCGCTGTCGGGCCGGACACCGGTGGAGCCCATCGAGCTTCCCTCGGGCGAGGCCTTCGAGCCGGAGCTCAGGCGCACCCGGGTGATCCCCTTCAGGCGCATGTACGGCATGGCCTCGCCCGCGGCCGGGATCGGGTCGGGCATGCTGCGCGGGCTCGCCCGTGCCGACGGCTTCATGGTCGTCCCGCCCCACGGTCTCGAGCTCGCGGCCCCCGTGCCGTGCCTGCCGCTGCCGTGGGGTCGCCCCCTCGGCGGCCACGCGCCGTCGTCCGCGTCCCCCGCGCAGAAGGCGAGGCCGAAGCGGCGCCCGGCGGCGTCCAAGGACCCGGTGGACTGGAGCGCGCTGGACGCCTGAGGCGGGTGCCGCGGCCGCCGTTGCGGCGGGCGCGGGACAATAGATGCCGAGGCACGTGCCTCGACCCGATGTGAGGAGGGCGCCGTGGGCCGGCTGAGCCAGCGCCGCAAGGTGCACAAGTACGTGCTGGGCAGCGAGTACCCGGTCCGGCACAAGGAGGACGTGCTCGCCGTCGAGGAGCCGCTCGAGATCCGGCTGACCGGTCCCGCGGGGACCATGACGTACAGCGTCACGATGCGCACCCCCGGCGACGACTTCGACCTCGTGGCGGGCTTCCTCGTCTCCGAGGGCGTGATCTGGGAGGCGGACCAGCTGGTCTCGGAGCGCTTCTGCGCCGGCGAGGACGAGGAGGGGCGCCAGACCTTCAACGTGGTCGACGCCCAGCTGCGCCCCGGCGTCGCCGTCCCCGAGCTCGGGCGGAATGTCGTGACCTCGAGTGCCTGCGGCATCTGCGGCACGGATTCCATCGAGTCAGTCCGACGTACGTCGCGCCACAGCCCGGCCCAGGATGCCGTGAGCGTCCTCCCCGAACTCCTGGCAGGGCTGCCCGAGCGCCTGCGCGAGGCCCAGGCCCTGTTCGACAAGACCGGCGGTGTCCACGCCGCGGGGCTCTTCTCCGTGCACGATGCAGGAACCCGCGCCGAGCTCGAGTGCCTCCGCGAGGACGTGGGGCGGCACAACGCCGTCGACAAAGTGGTCGGATGGGCGCTGCGCGAGGGCCGCCTGCCGCTCTCCGGCACGGTCCTGCAGGTGTCCGGGCGCGCCTCGTTCGAGCTCGTGCAGAAGGCCGCCATGGCCGGGATCCCGGTGCTCGCCGCCGTGAGCGCGCCGTCCACGCTCGCCGTCCAGCTCGCCGAGGAGGCCGGTGTGACGCTCATCGGCTTCAGCCGAGGCTCCGGCTTCAACGTCTACGCGGGACACGAGCGGCTCTCCGCCTAACCCCTTCCCGTTTCGGGTACGCATCTCGTCGGGTTTTCGCCGTTTCGGGTACACGTCCCCCGTCGACCAGGTCGGGGAACGGGCGGCCCGGGAGGAGCGCCGGGAGGGCCGGAGCGGTGAGGAGGCGCGACGGCGTCTGCGGGCCGTGCGCGCCGTCGTACCCGAAACCCGGAAAGCGCGACGAGATGCGTACCCGGAACGGGGCGGGGGTGGGGCGTTTCCCTGCGAGGGCTCGTGCGGTAGCGTGGGGCCAGGATTAATCAACTGATTGGACATTCCGTGCATGACGATCGGCTGATCACCGAGGCCCGGATCCACCGTTTCCTCCGCGAGCGGCTCGCCCCTGCCGTTTATCGCCGCACACTGCCGCTCACCGCGGAACGATGGGACGCTCCCGGAGAACCCGTGGGCCTCGAGCACGTGCTCGCGCAGCGCTTCACCCCGACGGGCCCGGGGGACCGCTGGGGTCCCGCCTGGTCCACGACCTGGCTGCACCTCGCCGGCCGCGTGCCCGAGGGCTGGGGCGGAGAGGGCGCGGACCTCGAGGTGCTGGTGGACCTCGGCTACACCGACGAGCTGCCGGGATTCCAGTGCGAGGGCCTGGCCTGGCTGCCGGGCGGTGAGATCGTCAAGGCGCTCAATCCACGGAACCAGTACGTGCCGCTGGCCGCGCTGGGAGGGGGCCCCGCGATCGACTTCTATGTCGAGGCCGCCGCCAACCCGGACGTCGCCCAGGGCTGGACGTTCCAGCCGACCGGGCTCGGGGAGCGCGCCACGGCGGGCCCTGAACCGCTCTACCGCCTCGGCCCGCTCCTGCTCGCCGAGCGGGACGTCGCCGTCTGGGAGCTCGTGCAGGACGTGCAGGCGCTGTGGGGGCTCATGCACGAGCTGCCGGACGACAGGCCGCGGCGCCACCTCATCCTCCGCGCCCTCGAGCGCATGGCGGACTCCGTGGACCCGTACGACGTCGGCGGCACGGCTGCCGCTGGCCGCGCGGCACTCGCCGGGGTGCTGGCCTCCCCGGCCGAGTCGAGCGTCCACCGGATCGTCGCCACGGGGCACGCGCACATCGACTCGGCGTGGCTGTGGCCCGTCCGCGAGACGCAGCGCAAGTGCGCCCGCACGTTCGCCAACGTGGTCGCGCTCATGGACCAGGATCCTGAACTGACGTTCGCGTGCTCGTCCGCCCAGCAGCTCGCGTGGATCCGCGACGGATACCCGCAGCTGTTCGAGCGGATCAAGGAGAAGGTCGCGGACGGGCGCTTCGTGCCGGTGGGCGGCATGTGGGTCGAGTCGGACACCAACATGCCCGGCGGCGAGGCCATGGCCCGGCAGTTCGTGGAGGGCAAGAGGTTCTTCCTCGAGGAGTTCGGGGTCGACTGCCAGGAGGCGTGGCTGCCCGACTCGTTCGGGTACTCGGCGGCGCTTCCGCAGATTGTCCGGGCCGCCGGGAGCCGATGGTTCCTGACCCAGAAGATCTCCTGGAACCAGGTCAACCGGTTCCCGCACCACACGTTCCTGTGGGAGGGGATCGACGGCTCGCGCGTGTTCACGCACTTCCCGCCGGCGGACACCTACTCCTCCGAGCTGCGCGCCGCCGAGCTCGCCCACGCCGAGCGGACCTTCCGAGAGCACGGCCGGGCGGGCGTGTCCCTCGTGCCCTTCGGCTTCGGCGACGGCGGCGGCGGCCCCACGCGCGAGATGATGGCCTCTGCCCGGCGGTACCGCGACCTCGAGGGCTCCCCGCGCGTGGACGTCGGCACGCCCGCCGGCTTCTTCGCCGAGGCCGAGGCCGAGTACGCGCACCCGCCGGTGTGGACGGGGGAGATGTACCTCGAGAAGCACCGCGGCACCTACACGGCCCAGGCGCGCACCAAGGCGGGCAACCGGCGCAGCGAGCACCTGCTGCGCGAAGCGGAACTCTGGTGCGCCACCGCCGCGGTCCGCGGGGGCGCGGAGTACCCGGCCGAGGAGCTGCGCCGCATCTGGCGCCTGGTGCTGCTGCAGCAGTTCCACGACATCCTCCCCGGCACCGCCATCGCCTGGGTCCACCGCGACGCCGAGCGGAACTACGCCGCGATCGAGCGGAACCTCGAGGCGCTCATCGCCGACGCCGCCGCCGCCCTCGTCGGCCCGGGCAAGAACGAGATCCTCCTCAACGCCGCGCCCCACGCCCGGGCGGGCGTGCCCGCGCTCGGGGGCGGCGTCGGCCGCCCGGGGCGCCCCGCCGAGCCGGCGGGCAGCGCGGTGCGCCCGACGCCGGCCGGCGGCTGGGCGCTCGACAACGGCACGGTCCGCGCGGAGGTGGACGCGCGCGGCCTCCTCGTCTCCCTCGTGGATGCCGCGAGCGGCCGGGACGCGATCGAGCCCGGGGCCGCGGGCAACCTGCTCGAGCTCCATCGCGACACCCCCAACGAATGGGACGCGTGGGATGTCGACGAGTTCTACCGGCACACCGTCGAGCGCCTCGACGAGGCGGTCTCGGTGGCCCCAGCGGAGGCCGGCGCGGGCGAGGCAGCGCTGGAGGTCCGCCGGGCGTTCGGTTCCTCGACGGTGCGCCAGCGGCTGGTGCTCGCTCCGGGAGCGTCGGGCCTGCGGATCGAGACGGAGGTGGACTGGCACGAGCGCCAGAAGCTGCTCAAGCTCGGGTTCGGCCTCGACCTGCGCGCGGACCGCAGCGCCGCCGAGACCCAGTTCGGGCACGTCTTCCGTCCCGTTCCGGTCAACACGTCCTGGGACGCGGCCCGCTTCGAGGTGTGCGCCCACCGCTGGGTGCACGTGGCCGAGCCGGGCTACGGCGTCGCGATCGCGAACTGCACCGCCTACGGCCACGACATCACCCGCGCGGTCCGCGAGGACGGGGGCACGACGACGACCGTCCGGCTCTCGCTGCTGAGGTCCCCGCTCTTCCCGGATCCCGGGGCGGACGCGGGGATGCACCGCTTCACCGTCACGGTGACGCCGAACGCCGGGATTGCCGAGGCCGTGCGGTCGGGCTACGAGGCCAACCTGCCGCTGCGCTCCGTGCGCGGACAGCGCGAGATCGTGCCGCTCGTGGCAGTCGACCACCCTGGGGTGGTGGTCGAGGCCGTCAAGCTCGCCGAGGACGGCACCGGCGATGTGATCGTCCGGCTCTACGAGGCCTACGGGACGCGGACCTCCGCGACGGTGCGTGCGGGCTTCGAGTGCACGGGCATCGAGTCCGTCGACCTGCTCGAGCGGCCGATGGGCGGCAACCACCTGCCCGGGGTCCGCGGCGGCGCTGTGACCCTCACTCTGCGCCCCTTCCAGCTGCTCACCCTGCGGCTGCGGCGCGCGTGAACGCTGCATCACGGGGCTTAAAAGACTGAGTGGTGGCGGCCCGAAGGCCGCCGCCACTCATCCCCCCAATGAAGAACAAACCGTGTCCCCCTGACAGGTCGTGTTCACACATTCATCATTGTGGCATGGAGTAATGAAAATGTGAACCGGGTTCCTCTCGTGAGTGGATTTATGACGTCTCGGCGCGTCGTCTGGCCATCAGCCCAGCGAGCCAGATGGTGGCGAGCCCCGTGAGCAGGAAGAGGAGCGAGCTGTAGTTCATGGCCTGCCGGGCCGCAACCCAGTCGTCCGGCATGAGGGGGAAGATCACCGTCAGTGCGAGCATCGCGTAGCCGGCGGCCAGCAGGCCCGCGGCCACCCGGAGCGCCCGGAGGCTCGCGCCCCGGAGTGCGCGCAGCAGGCTGGGGAGCAGGATCACGCCGGTGAAGCCCGGGTAGACCCGGCCGAGCTCGCCGTAGACGTCGAACCACGCGTGGTTGTCGCCAGCGCCGAGGCCCACGCTCGAGGGGAGGAGCCCCATCAGCAGGAACGACATCACGGTGCCTGCGCCGACGAGGGCCAGGGCTCCGAGCCCCCACGGCCCGAGCAGGGCGCTCTGCGCTGACCGCGCCGAGAACGCCCGGGCCACGCGCACCGCGAGCAGGAGGGTAATGGCGTAGATGAGGAACCGCAGCAGGAGGTTGGCGAGGTTGATGCCGCCCAAGGCTGCGTCGATGGCGAGGTAGGGACCGCCGATGCTGAGCAGGACGGCGAGGGCGATGAGGCCGAACAGGGCCATCATGAGCCGGTTCTCGCCCCGCAGTGCGGACGGGATGCGCACGAGCGCGAGGACCAGGGCCAGTGCGAACGTGACCCACGCGAGCGCCGTCATCCGAGGTGCTCCCACACTCGACGCACGTCCCTTGCATCCGTGGTCTGCCGGCGCAGGGCGCGGCCGAGGGCCGCGAGCCGCTCCGCCGCCATGAAGGCGAGCTCCGCGTCGGGAAGGCGATGGACCGCCTGCTCCCAGGCCTCGAGCGGCCACCCGGCCTCGGTGGCCGTGACGAGTCCCGTGACGACGAGACCGTTGCGCAGCCCCACCCCGGCCTCGCGCGCGGTGCTCACAGCGAGCTCGGGGCTGAGGCGGTTGGCCCGCAGCTGGGCCGAGAGGTTCTGCGGGGCAACGCCGGTGGCCTCGCTCACGCGCTGGCGCAGGTCGCCGTCGTCGATCGCATCGACCCACTGCCGGACGTCCGGCTCGCAGGAGGAGCACTCGCTCTCGGGCCGGGCGGCGGCCGGCCGCGCCCCGTGCGGGGGCACCTCGGACAGCTCGCCTCCGCGCACGAGCAGTTCCTCGAGCAGCCGAGCGGTGGAGACCTGGCTCAGCAGTTCTGCGTCGGTGGGCTTGGCGGTGCTCGCGGCAAGGTCCCGGTAGGGGGCGAACCGGGCGAGGCCGAGCACCGGATTCTCCCCGTACGCGCGGGCGACGGCGACGACGGTCGCCTCCGCGACCTTTCCCCGCACGAGCTGCTGCGCGAGCGTGCTGCGCTTGAGACCGGCCCGCCGGCAGATGTCCGCCGCGGTCTTGCCGGGCGCCAGCTCTTGTAGCCAGTCCCGGAACACCAACGCTGATACCGGCATGTACCCCCCCTTTTGATCCGGCGAGTGGCAGCCGTTTCGGCCCGCGCATCGCCTGTGCGTGTCGATTTTACGTGCTGGACGGGCTGGCCTATGCTGGATGAAGCCCGCTGGCTCGCGCACCCCCCAATCGCGAGTCGGCGGGCCTTTCACGTTTTCAGGAGAATCCCATGAGCATGCAGACCGCGGCGTGGAGTTCGCTGCATCAGATCTCCCGCGCCACCGAGGGCAGGAACCCGTTCAGCAAGGAGACCCTGCGGCGGGTGCTCACGTTCGCTGCGCCCCACCGTGGCCGCCTCGTCGCCTTCGTCCTGACCTCCATCGTCGCGGCGGTGACCGCCGTCGCCACCCCCGTGCTCGCTGGCCAGGTCGTGGACGCGATCGTGGGCCACTCCTCGGTCTCCACCGTGGTCTGGCTCGCGGTGCTCATCGCCGCCGTGGCCCTGGCCGACGCGGGGTTCGGGCTCCTGACGCGCTGGCTCTCGGCGACGATCGGCGAGGGCGTCATCCTGGACCTGCGCCGTGCCGTGTTCGACCACGTCCAGACCATGCCGATCGCCTTCTTCACCCGCACCCGCACGGGCGCCCTCGTGAGCCGCCTGAACAACGACGTCATCGGCGCCCAGGCCGCGTTCGCCGGCACCCTCTCGGGCGTGGTGAGCAACGCCGTCGCCCTGATCCTCACGGTGGCCGTCATGGCGCAGAAGTCCTGGCTCGTAACCGTCCTGGCGCTCATCCTCCTGCCGATCTTCCTCATCCCTGCCCGGCGCATGGGGGCGCGCGTCGCGGACCTGCGCCGCGAGGCAGCCGCGCACAACGCCACCATGAGCACCCAGATGACCGAGCGCTTCTCGGCGCCCGGCGCGACCCTCATCAAGCTCTTCGGGCGCCCCGACGAGGAGTCCCGCGAGTTCGCGCTGCGCGCGCGGCGTGTGCGGGACATCGGGATCCGCTCCTCGATGCTCTCCTTCACGTTCATCACCGCGCTCACCCTCGTCTCCTCGCTCGCCCTCGCGCTCGTCTACGGGGTGGGCGGCTGGCTCGCGATCGCCGGGCAGCTCGCGCCGGGCGACGTCGTGGTGCTCGCCCTGCTCCTGACGCGCCTCTACGCGCCGATCACCAACCTCTCAAGCGCCCGGGTGGAGATCATGAGTGCGCTCGTGAGCTTCGAGCGCGTCTTCGAGGTCCTCGACCTGACCCCGCTCATCCAGGAGAAGGCGGACGCACGGCCCCTCCCGGCGGGCCCCGTCGCGGTCGAGTTCGACGACGTCCGCTTCGGCTACCCGAGCGCCGACAAGGTCTCGCTCGCCTCGCTCGAGGAGGTCGCCGTGCTCGACACCCGCGGAGGGGAAGAGGTGCTCCACGGCATCTCCTTCCGGGTCGACCCGGGCCAGACGCTTGCACTCGTGGGATCGTCCGGCGCCGGCAAGTCCACGGTGGCGCAGCTGCTCTCGCGCCTCTACGACGTGGAGTCGGGGTCGGTGCGGATCGGCGGCGTCGACGTGCGGGACACGAGCTTCGCCTCCATGCGGGGCACCGTGGGCATGGTCACCCAGGACGGCCACCTGTTCCACGAGAGCATCGCCGCCAACCTCCGCCTCGCCCGGCCCGAGGCCACCGAGGAGGAGCTCTGGGACGTGCTGCGGCGCTCGCGGCTCGAGGACATGGTGCGCTCGCTCCCGGACGGGCTCGAGACCATCGTGGGGGAGCGGGGGTACCGGCTCTCCGGCGGCGAGCGGCAGCGGCTCACGATCGCGCGCCTGCTCCTCGCCGCCCCGCGGGTGGTGATCCTCGACGAGGCCACCGCCGCGCTCGACTCGACCAACGAGGCGGCCGTCCAGGCGGCCCTGGGGGAGGCGCTCGAGGGGCGCACCGCCGTCGTGATCGCACACCGCCTCTCCACGATCCGCGCCGCGGACCAGATCCTCGTGGTGGAGGACGGCCAGATCGTGGAGCGCGGCACCCATGGGGAGCTGCTCGCCGCGGGTGGACGGTACGCCGAGCTGTACACCACCCAGTTCGCCGAGGCCGCGGCCACGGCGGACGACTACGCGCAGTAGCCTCGAACCGTGGAATCCCGGATCGTCGTCTCGGCCGTCTGCGTCTTCGCGCACGACGGGCGTCTCCTCACCGTCCGCAAGCGCGGCACCGATCGCTTCATGCATCCGGGTGGGAAGCCCGAGGCCGGCGAATCCGCCGCCGACGCCGCGAGCCGCGAGCTCGAGGAGGAGGTGGGGATCGTCGTCGGCCCCGGAGCCCTCGAGCCCGTGGGCACCTGGATCGCGCGCGCGGCGAACGAGGCCGGCACGGACATCGAGGCCACCGTGTTCGCGGCCCCCGGGACCTACGATCCGGGCGCCGTGCACGCCGCGGCCGAGATCGCCGAGCTGCGCTGGATCGATCCGGCGGCGGAACCCGGGCCGGACCTCGCCCCGCTCCTGACCGACCACGTGCTGCCGCTCCTTGCGCGGCGCCCCTGACGGCCACCCCTTCTCTGGGAGCCAGGTGGGAAGTCTGTGAACCCCCGGTGAACAGTGGGCAAAACCGCCCCTGACCGCTGCTACTGCACGGTAACTTGGTGGGCCGTGACCACCTCCCGCCGCAGTTTCCTCACGGCAGCCTCCTTCGCAGCCCTCGGCGCCGCAGCCCTCACCGGTGCCGCCGCGCCGGCCTCGACCCGGAGCCTCGCCCCTGCAGCCCTGCCCGCCGATCCCAGCACCGCCGGGATCGACCACATCATCGTGGTGATGATGGAGAACCGCTCGTTCGACCACTTCCTCGGCTGGCTCCCCGGCGCCAACGGGAAGCAGGGCGGCCTCACCTACACCGACCGCTACGGCGTCCCCCACTCGACGCACCACCTCACGGACTTCCAGGGGTGCAGCCACCCCGACCCCGACCACTCCCAAGAGGGCGGGCTCATCGAGTACAACAACGGCAAGTGCGACGGCTGGCTGCGCGCCGGGGACAATGACGAGTTCGCGATCGGGTACTACACCGACGCCGACCTCGCGTTCTTCGCCCAGGCCGCGCCGGGCTGGACCGTGTGCGACAACTACTACGCCGCCGTCATGGCCGAGACCTACCCGAACCGGTTCTACCAGCACTCGGCGCAGACGGACCGCATCCACAACTCGACCGCCAACGCGACGATCCCCACGATCTGGGACCGCCTCGCCGCAGCGGGGGTGAGCGGGAAGTACTACTACTCCGACGTGCCGTTCGTGGCACTGTGGGGCACCAAGTACCTGCCCATCTCCGCCCAGTACTCGGAGTTCCTCAGCGACTGCGCGGCCGGCACGCTGCCGTCGGTGAGCTTCGTGGACCCGCGGTTCACGGACGAGAGCACCGGCACATCCGGCGACGACCACCCCCACGCGGACGTCCGCTCGGGCGAGCTCTTCCTCAACGAGATCTACAACGCCGTCACGAAGTCTCCGGCGTGGTCCCGCACCATGCTCGTGGTCAACTTCGACGAGTGGGGCGGCTTCTACGACCACGTGGCCCCGACCACCGCCCCGGACGTCAGCCCCACCACCGCGCTGCGCGGCTTCCGCGTCCCCGCCCTCGTCGTCTCGCCGTTCGCCCGCCGAGGCGCCATCGCCTCCGGCGCCTACGACCACACCTCGGTCCTCAAGGCCATCGAGTGGCGCTGGAACCTGCCGCCGCTCACTCCGCGCGACGCGAACGCCGCCAACATCGCCGAGGTCCTGGACTTCGCCTCGGCCCCGAACCTCAGTGCTCCGGCGTACACCGTCCCGCCGTTCGCGGCCGGCGCGCCCTGCACGCCCCTGCCCGGCGGCGACCCCGAAGACGAGTGGAAGCCCCTCAAGGACCGCGCCATCGCGGAAGGATGGAAGCTCTCATGACCCGCAGATCCCTCGCCCCGGGCGCCCTCGCCGTCGCCGCACGACGGCGGCCCCTCGCCGTCGTGCTCGCGGCGCTCGCCGTGCTGGTGCTCGCCGCCGTCGCCCTCGTGCGCGGGGGCGGAGGCCAGCCGGCCGAGGCCGCCGGATCGACCTCGCAGTACCTGCCCCCGAGCTCCCACGTGTTCGTCATCAACCTCGAGAACAAGGGCTATGACGAGACGTGGGGCCCGTCCTCGCAGGCGCCCTACCTCTCCCAGACCCTGCGCTCGCAGGGCGTCCTGCTCAACAGCTACTACGGGACCGGCCACAACTCGCTCGACAACTACGTCTCCGAGGTCTCGGGGCAGGGGCCGAACAGCCAGACCCAGGCGGACTGCCAGACGTATTCGCCGTTCGTCCAGACCGGCACGGCGGACCAGGGACAGGCGGTCGGCAGCGGGTGCGTGTACCCGTCCGGTGTGAAGACCATTGCGGACCAGCTCACCGCCGCGGGCAAGACCTGGAAGGGCTACATGGAGGACATGGGCACGCCCTGCCGCCACCCGCAGCTCGGCGCCGTCGACGACACCCAGAAGGCGCGGGTCGGGGACCAGTACGCGGCCCGCCACAACCCGTTCGTCTACTTCGCGGGCATCACCGGCTCACCGGACTGCGCGGCGAACGACGTCGACCTGTCCGCCCTCAGCGGCGACCTCGCCTCGGCCTCGACCACACCGGACGTCTCCTTCATCACCCCCAACCTGTGCCACGACGGGCACGACTCCCCGTGCGTCGACGGCCAGCCCGGTGGACTCGTCTCGGCCGATGCGTGGCTCAAGCAGTGGGTGCCCGTCATCACGGGCTCGCCCGCGTTCAAGCAGGACGGGGTCCTGGTCATCACGTTCGACGAATCGGACGGCCCGCAGCAGGACGCGAGCGCGTGCTGCGGCGAGGGGCCCGGTCCCAACGCCGCGCTCCCCGGCATCACGGGGCTGGGAGGCGGCCGCGTCGGGGCGCTCGTGCTCTCGCCGTTCACGGCCGGCGGCACGTGGTCCACGACGCCGTACAACCACTACAGCCTCCTCGCGAGCATCGAGGACCTCAAGGGACTGCCCTACCTCGGGTACGCGGGCACCCCGGGTCTGAACCGCTTCGGGCTCGATGTGTACAACAAGGGGGTCTGACCCCGGGTCGCTAGGGACGTGACCCCGGATGGGGTGAGACGTGACCCCGGGTCGCGGTGGGGGATCAGGGGCGGGGGAGCCGGCGGAGGACGCTCGTCAGGAGCAGGTCCTTCGCCGGCCCCTTGACGTCCCACGCGTAGCGAAGCTCGTCCGGGCCGATCGCCTCGTAGCGGACCCGGTAGTCGTCGGGGGAACACCAGTGGGCGCCGTCGTCCGCGGAGCCGGTCAGGTCCACCGCATGGAACGGCCGCCCGTCGGGGAAGAAGACGTCCATGGTCCCCGCGTGGGCGCCCGGGCGCCAGAGGTACTCGCGCTCGGCCGGCCCCTCATGGGCACCCCAGCGGACGGTGCCCCGTTCGCGCTGGCGGAGTCCGCCGTCGTCCGTCGGCTCGAACGCGACCGTGCCGGCGAAGCTGCCCCGTGCGCCCGAGGCCCGGTCCACGAGCTCGCGCTCCACGGCCCAGGGCCCGAGGAGGTAGGCGCGCAGATCGGGGACGGGATATGACAAGTGCCCCCGACCGGAATCGAACCGATGGCCTGCCCTTTAGGAGAGGGCCGCTCTATCCTACTGAGCTACGGGGGCCGGCCCGGATCGCGCCGGGCACGCTGACAAGCATACCGGCTGGCGGGGCGCCCGCGCCGCACGCCGCGGTCGTGGCTAGGCTGGGCCCGTGGCAGCGGCAGAGGCATCGACCGACCGGATCCGGCACTACCTGGGCGCGTGGTCGGCGGTGAGCGTCCTCCAGTTCTTCGCCGCGGAGGCGGCCACGATCGCCGGCTGGCGCGGCCCCGCCCCGTACAGCCGGCGGCTGAACTTCATCAGCGACCTCGGGCAGGTCAGCTGCGGCCTCCACGGCACCCGCGAGATCTGTTCGCCGCTGCACGCGCTCATGGACGTCTCCTTCGTCCTCCAGGGCGTGGGGATGGTGATCGCGGCGCTGCTCATCACCTCGGCCGTGCTCCGCGTCGCCGCCCAGGACCGGGCCGTCCTCGCCCAGGCGCGGCTCTCCCGCGCCCTCGTGGCGCGCGCGCCGAGGACGGCGCGCCCATCGCGCGCCGCGGGACGTGCACGCACGACGCCGGCCGCCGCCGCCCGCGGGAGCCTCGCCGCGGCGATCCGGTCGGGCCACCCGGCGGTCGCCGTGCCCTGGGCGGCGACGCTCGCGGTGCGGATCCTCCTCGGGCTCGCCGGCACGGGGGTGGCGGTCGTGGGACTCGTCCCGCAGGACTCCATCGAGGCCGTGCACCTGGTCGCGGCGGGCGCCTACTTCGTGGGCGGCTCGCTCGCGCTGGTGGTGCTCGGCCTGCTGTGGATCGGGCGCTCCGCGGCGGCGTGGCCCGTGCTGCTGTGCGGCGGCGCCTCGTTCGTCGCGACGCTCGTGGGCGGGGCCGTCCGCCTCCACGTCCCCGAGCCGGGGACCCTCGAGCGGTTCATGGGCTACCCCATCACGGTGGGCATCGCCTTGGTGGGCGCGGTCATCGCCTACCGTCTCGGTGTGCCGGCCCGGCAGGCCCGCGCCCTGCGCCGCGTGCGCGCCTGAGCCCGGGCCGCGCCCCCGACGTGCGGGGCGTCAGGCGCCCGAGGCGCGCTCCGGCGTCGTGCGCCTGCGGCGCGCGGCGAGCACCGCGGCTCCGGCACCGAGGAGGATGGCGAAGAGCAGCACCCAGCCCGCCACCACGAGGACCGACGCGACCACCGCGGCCCCGGCGTCCGCGCCGGGAGCGAGCGCGCTGTCCACCGCGATGTTGCCCCACAGCCGCACGATCGCGAACACGACCACCACGGCGAACGAGACCCGCCGCAGGACCTTGCCCTTCACCCACGTGCCGAAGACGAGCAGGAACGTGAAGCCGGTGATGAGCGGGAACAGCGTGCCTGCGGTCTTGTGCACGTAGCTGAGCTGGCCGCGGGCGGCGTCGTCGAGCGCTCCCTGCAGCCGGTGCGCGTAGTCCGGGGAGAATCCGCCCACGAGCGAGTCCGGCATGGCGAGGCCCCCCGAGAGCTGGGTCATCTGCGAGAGCGTGAGCAGGTGGTAGTACCAGAACATGAACACGCTGGCCACGAGGGCGGCGATGATGATCAGCCGTGCGTTGCCCTGGGCCTGCTCCGGCGTGCGCCGCGTGGTGGGGTTGGCGGGCTGGCCGGGGCGGGCACTCGGGGCGACGGCGGCGCGCCCGCCGTGCTTGCGGGCCCGCTGGGCAGGGGTCTTGGACATGGGTCCATTATCCGTCGCGCACGGCGGCGCCCCCGACCGTGGGCCTGCCGGGACAGCGGCCGGACGTGGGGCCCGCGGGTAGGCTGGGCGTGTGCCTGAGACCAGCGACATCGCCCGCACCCTGCCCGACCTCGACCCGGACCTGACCGACGCCGCACTGGCCGAGGCGCTCGTGCGCACGGCCGGGACGCTCGCGCTCCAGATGCGGCGCGAGGGCCTCGAGGCCCAGCGGAAGTCCTCCGTCTCCGACATCGTGACCGCCGCGGACAAGGCCGCCGAGGCGTACATCCTCGCCCAGCTGCGCCGCTGCCGCCCCGAGGACGGGGTCTTCGGCGAGGAGGGCACCGACGTGCCGTCCTCCTCGGGCCGGACGTGGGTCGTGGACCCCGTGGACGGGACGTACAACTTCTTCGCCGGATCGAGCTACTGGTGCTCCGCCCTGGCCCTCCGCGGGCCGGCCTCGAGCGCGGACGCCGACCCGGAGGCGCTCCTCGGCGCGATCTTCCAGCCCCAGGAGGACAAGCTCTGGATCGGCGGCGCCGGGGTCCCCGCCACGCTCAACGGCAATCCCCTCGAGGGGCCGGCCGACGCGCGCCTGGGCATGCTCGGGGTCGCGACGTCGATCCAGCCGCGCTGGCTCGAGCAGCCGCTCTCGGCGATGCCATGGCACGCCGCCGCCGTCCAGTCCGCCTCGATCCGCATCCTCGGCTCCGGCTCGTGCGACCTCGCCCGCGTGGCCCAGGGCGAGATCGGGGCGTGGTTCCAGCACTCGTGCCCGCAGTGGGACTGGCTCCCCGGCAAGGCGATCCTCACCGCTGCCGGCGGCACCACGGCGACCGTCGAGGTCAACGGGCTCACCTGGTTCGCGGCCGGAGGCGCGACGGCCGTCCGCGAGATCGTCTCGGCCCTGTCCTCGGCGCGGCTCGGCTGAGGCGCCCCTCCGGGGGACTCCAGACGGGCCGGCGGCGCCCTTGACCCCGCACCGGCCCGGTGCTGTGCTGGACTGAGCCAGAGGCCGGAAACGGTCCTGGGAGCGGGCCGGTCCCGCCAGACGAGGCGCACGGAGGATAACCATGGCCAGCATCGACAACCAGGATCCGGCACGCAGCCTCAGCGAGGAGGAGGACCCCTCGCTGGACTTCTCCGTCGAGCCCGACGAGAAGGTCTGGGACGAGGAGGACGGCCTGATCGACGCCGAGGACGTGGTGGTCGAACCGGGCCCGGCCGACGTCCCGGAGGCGGACCCGGCCGACGTCGCGGAGCAGCACCGCGGCCTGGACGAGTAGGGGCCGGACGCCGGGGCACTCCGTTGCCGCGGCAGGCGCCGCGGCGGAGAATGGTCGTAGGACAGGGGCGGACGTCGTCGAAGGATCCGCCGGAGCTTCGCGCCCGCCGCCGGCCCGCCGGGAAGTAGGTCCTGCCATGTTCGAGTACTTCTCCGAAGCCCACGAGCTCTTCGTGTACCGCCTGGGAATCGCCCGCGGAACAAGCCGCCGCTCGATCGTCACGTTGGGAGTCCTCGAGCAGGAGTCGCAGCGGCGCGAGGTCGCGGCCCTCATGCTCGACCTCAGCGAGGAGGCAAGGCTGCATGCGGCCGTCCTCGAGGACTGCTTCGCCGAGCTCGAGCGCAACGTCGCCGTCCCCCCGGGGCACGCGGCCGACGGGCTCGACAAGGAGGCGCACGCGATCCTGCGCAAGACGGCCGACGGCATCAAGGACCTCGCGGTCCTGCCGCTCGCCCTCGAGGTGCTCTACAGCGCGATCGCCGTGTACGAGCCGCTGACCGTCTACGCACGGGAGTGGATCAGTGCGCACCTCGCCGATCAGCTGGAGAAGTGCCTCATCGAGCAGCTCGCCTCGCGCAACCGGGTCCTCGAGCTCATGCGCGAGGTCTTCGCCAGCGCGGAGACCGTCCAGGCCAAGACGGACTGAGGCAGGAGGGAGGTGCGCACATGAACCACCACGAGCCGGGCCAGCAGGAGCCGGGCGCGCGCGAGAGCAGACCCGAGTCCTTCATGAGGACCATGGGCCGCCTGCGCGGGCTCTACGGGCCGGCCAATCGCCGGATCGCCACCGAGCCCGAGCGCCACGGCCACAATCCCGAGGACCTCAAGGAGGCGCGGGAGCTCGACGGGATCGACATCGAGACCGACAGCGAGGGGCACCGCTACGGCGTACGCCGCCCGAGCGGAGCCTGAGGGGCCAGGGTGTGGCCGGGGCGTCCATCGTCCCGGCCACGCCCGCGCCCTGGGCGGCCCCGAGAAGTGTCAGCCGCGCGGCCTAAAATAGAGGGATCATGGATATGCTCTTCGATCCCTACGCCCATCTGCCCAAGACCGGCCTGCCCGGCGGGGCGGAGGAACCAGACCCCGAGGAGCTTCCGCCCGCCCCGGAGGAGGAGACCGGCGCTCCCGAGGACCTGCCCGAGGACTGGCTGCCAGCCTCCGACCCGGCCGAGGACGCGCGCCGGGCGGCGGAGGCCGAGGCCGCCCACCTGCTCGAGGGGCTCAACCCGCAGCAGCTCGAGGCAGTGACCCACGCCGGCGCCCCCCTGCTCATCGTCGCGGGCGCCGGGTCCGGTAAGACGCGCGTGCTCTCGCACCGGATCGCCTACCTCATCGCGACAGGCCGGGCCCACCACGGCGAGATCCTCGCCATTACCTTCACGAACAAGGCCGCCGCCGAGATGCGCGAGCGCATCGAGGCCCTCGTGGGCGAGCGCGCGCAGCGGATGTGGATCTCCACGTTCCACTCCTCCTGCGTGCGCATCCTCCGCCGCGAGGCGAAGTCCGTGGGGCTGAACTCGAACTTCTCGATCTACGACTCCGCCGATTCGCTCCGGCTCATCACGCTCGTGCACAAGGGCCTCGAGCTGGACCCCAAGAAGGTGGCCCCCAAGGCGGTCCAGCACAAGATCTCCGCGCTCAAGAACGAGCTCATCGATGCGGACGACTTCGCCGGCCGCGCGAACATGAACGATCCGTTCGAGGCCGGCGTGGCCGAGGTCTACAAGGGCTACACCCAGCGCCTGCGCCAGGCGAACGCCATGGACTTCGACGACCTGATCGCGGAGACCGTGTACATGTTCCGGGCCTTCCCGGCGCTCGCCGAGACCTACCGCCGCCGGTTCCGGCACGTCCTCGTCGACGAGTATCAGGACACCAACCACGCCCAGTACGCCCTCGTGCGGGAGATCGTGGGCGAAGGGCCGGAGGCGTCCGAGCTCACGGTGGTGGGCGACTCCGACCAGTCCATCTACGCCTTCCGCGGCGCGGACATCCGCAACATCGTGGAGTTCGAGAAGGACTACCCCGAGGCCCGCACCATCAAGCTCGAGCAGAACTACCGCTCCACCCAGACGATCCTCTCCGCCGCGAACGCCGTGATCTCGCGCAACCCGAACCGGCCGGAGAAGCGCCTGTGGACCTCGGAGGGGGACGGCGAGAAGATCATTGGCTACGCGGCCGAGAACGAGCACGAGGAAGCGCGCTTCATCGCCAAAGAGATCGACCGGCTCACCGACACCGGCGAGTTCCGCCCCGGCGACGTCGCGGTGTTCTACCGCACCAACGCCCAGTCCCGCAGCCTCGAGGAGATCCTCATGCGTGTGGGCCTGCCCTACAAGGTGGTCGGCGGCACCCGCTTCTACGAGCGCAAGGAGATCAAGGACGCGCTCGCCTACCTGCGCGTGCTGGTCAACCCGGACGACGACGTCAACCTCCGCCGCGTCCTCAACGAGCCGAAGCGGGGCATCGGCGAGCGGGCCGAGGGCACCATCGCCGCCTTCGCCGAGCGGGAGCGCCTCTCCTTCATGGCCGCCGCCCGCCGCGCCGAGGAGGTCCCGGGCATGGCCACCCGCTCGCTCAACGCGGTGAAGGGATTCGTCAAGCTCCTCGACGACCTCGCTGCGGTGGCGGAGGGGTCGGGAGCGGCCGAGGCCCTCGAGGCCGTCCTCGAGCAGACCGGCTATCTCGCGGGCCTGCGCAGCTCGACGGACCCCCAGGACGAGTCGCGCGTCGAGAACCTGGCCGAGCTCGTCGCCGTCGTGCGCGAATACGAGCGCGACAATCCCGAGGGGAGCCTCGAGGAGTTCCTCGAGCAGGTCTCGCTCGTCGCGGACGCGGACCAGATCCCGGACACGCCGGACGGCGCCTCCCAGGCCGAGGTCGACGCGGCGGTCGCGGAGGCGCGGCGGCAGGGCGTCGTGACGCTCATGACCCTGCACACGGCCAAGGGCCTCGAGTTCCCGGTCGTGTTCCTGACCGGCATGGAGCACGGGGTCTTCCCGCACCGCCGGTCCGCGACGGACCCCGAGGAGCTCGCCGAAGAGCGCCGGCTCGCCTACGTGGGCCTCACACGCGCCCGGAAGCGGCTCTACCTCACCCGCTCCGAGGTGCGCAGCCTCTGGGGCCAGAGCGAGTACTACCCGGCCAGCCAGTTCCTGGGCGAGGTCCCGGCCGAGCTGATCGACTGGAAGCGCGAGGGGTCCAAGCGGCCGCCCGCCGTGGGCAGCGCCGCCGACCGGTACGACCGGCTCGGCGGCCGGTACGGCGGCTCCTCCTGGGGCGCCGGGACGAGCCGGAACGCGAACTTCTCCTCGATCTCCCCGGCGTCGGCGCCCTCCGCGGCCACGACCAAGGGGCGGGTACAGCCGCAGAAGGAGGTCATCGCGGTCTCGGTGGGGGACAAGGTCAACCACACGGCGTTCGGCAACGGCACGGTGATCGGCGTCGAGGGCGCCGGCGACAAGACCGTCGCGAAGGTGAGCTTCGACGTCGGCGAGAAGCGCCTCCTGCTGCGCTATGCACCCCTGACCAAGGTGAGCTGAGCGCCGCCGCCCATTGAGCCTGGGCCCCGGCGGTCCTACCCTGTCGTCGAACGGTGTGGGGGACCGCCGGGGTAGCCGTGGGCAAGGAGGCGGAACGGTGGCCGAGTCGATTCCCGCGGGGTACAGCCCCCGCCTCTACAACGAGGACCTCGCGCCTGCCGAGCACAGGAGGTGGGGCTTCTACTCCCTGTTCGCGATGTGGATGTCGGACATCCATTCGCTCGGCGGGTACACGTTCGCCGCCGGGCTCTTCGCGATCGGCCTCGGCGCGTGGCAGGTCTTCCTCGCGCTCGTGGTGGGGATCGTCATCGTCTTCCTCCTCATGAACCTCTCCGGGTACGCGGGCCAGAAGACGGGCGTGCCCTACCCGGTGCTGGCCAGGATCTCCTTCGGTACGATCGGGGCCAACCTCCCCGCCCTCATCCGGGCCCTCGTCGCGATCGCGTGGTACGGCATCCAGACCTGGCTCGCGTCCCGGGCGGTGATCATCATCGCGCTGAAGATCTGGCCCGGCGCCCAGGGGCTGACCGAGAACAACTTCCTCGGCGAGTCCACCCTAGGCTGGCTCGGCTTCCTCCTCATGTGGGCACTGCAGCTCGTCCTCCTGCGCAACGGCATGGACACCATCCGCCGCTTCCAGGACTGGGCCGGCCCGGCCGTGTGGGTGGTCATGGGACTCCTCGTGGTCTACATCCTGCTCAAGGCCGGCTGGAAGGTCTCCTTCGAGCTGCAGGGCGGCACGGCCACGTGGGGAGTGGGGCACGCGTTCGCCGCGGCCATCGCGCTCACCGTCACCTACTTCTCCACGCTGCTGCTCAACTTCTGTGACTTCTCCCGCTTCGCACCGGACCGCCGGTCGGTGTGGTCCGCGAACCTGTGGGGCCTGCCCGTGAACTTCATCGCCTTCTCGGTCGTGTCCGTGGTGGTCACGGCCGGCACCTACCAGGTGTACGGGAAGCACATCTACGATCCGGTCGAGATCGTGGGCCGCATCGACAGCGTGTGGGCGCTCCTGCTCGGCGCCGTCACGTTCGCGGTCGCGACCCTGGGCATCAACGTCGTCGCGAACTTCGTCTCGCCCGCCTACGACCTGGCCAACGTCTGGCCGGAGAAGATCACGTTCAAGCGCGGAGGCCTGATCGCGGCGCTCATCGCCCTCGTGATCACCCCGTGGAACCTGTTCAACAGTCCGCTGGTCGTGAACCTCTTCCTGGGCGGCCTCGGCGCCCTGCTGGGTCCCCTCTTCGGGATCATCATGGTGGACTACTACGTGCTCAGGAGGCAGCATGTGGCGGTCGGCGACCTCTTCCGGGAGCGCGGCTACTACACCTACCGCAACGGCTGGAACCTGAAGGCCGTGGGCTCGTTCGCCGTCTCGGCGGTGCCCGCCGTCATCGTCGCGCTCGTCCCCGCCTTCGATTACCTCGCGCCCTTCTCGTGGTTCATCGGCGCCGCGATCGCCGCCGTCGTGCACTGGGCGATCTCCCGTCACGACACCTCCATCGCGGAGTCCGTCGCCGCGGCCGCAGCGGCCGAACCGGCGGCAGGAAGGCCGCCGGAAGCGCTGATCTGACCGGGAACGCGGCCCCCGACGCCTAGCGCACGGCGGGCTATTTCTACGAATTGTAGAGCTGTGCGGTTGGTCACGAACTGAGCCCCTGGGGAGCCCGCGCCGCCGCGAGGGATTAGAGTTTCCCCTTGGAGCATCAGGCCCGCCGAGGGGAGCTCCCCACGGCACACTCGTGCGTGCTCCGAGTCAGAACTACTTTCGACGTAGAGGACCTGAACCGTGGACCTGTTTGAATATCAGGCGCGCGATCTGTTCGAGGCGCACGGGGTTCCCGTGCTCGCCGGCATCGTTGCGCACACCCCCGAGGAAGCCAAGGCCGCGGCCGAGAAGATTGGCGGGGTCACCGTCGTCAAGGCTCAGGTGAAGGTCGGCGGCCGCGGCAAGGCGGGCGGCGTCAAGGTCGCCAAGACCGCGGACGAGGCGTTCGAGCACGCCACGAACATCCTCGGCATGGACATCAAGGGCCACACCGTCAAGCGGGTCATGATCGCCGCGGGTGCGGACATCGCCGAGGAGTTCTACTTCTCGGTCCTGCTCGACCGCGCCAACCGCAACTACCTGGCCATGTGCTCGGTCGAGGGCGGCATGGAGATCGAGCAGCTCGCCGTCGAGCGGCCCGAGGCCCTCGCCAAGGTTCCGGTCGACCCGGCCGTGGGCATCGACGCCGCCAAGGCCGCCGAGATCGTCGAGGCCGCCGGCTTCGCCCCCGAGCTGCGCGAGAAGGTCGCGGGCGTCATCGTCAAGCTGTGGGACGTCTTCAAGGGCGAGGACGCCACGCTGGTCGAGGTCAACCCGCTCGTCCGCACGGGCGCCGGCGACATCATCGCGCTGGACGGCAAGGTCTCCCTCGACGAGAACGCGGGCTTCCGCCACGCCGAGCACGAGGAGCTCGTCGACAAGGACTCCGAGGACCCGCTCGAGGCCAAGGCCAAGGCCCTCGACCTCAACTACGTCAAGCTGGACGGTGAGGTCGGCATCATCGGCAACGGCGCCGGCCTCGTGATGTCCACCCTCGATGTGGTGGCCTACGCCGGCGAGAAGCACGGCAACGTCAAGCCCGCCAACTTCCTCGACATCGGCGGCGGCGCCTCGGCCGAGGTCATGGCGAACGGCCTCGGCATCATCCTGGGCGACGAGCAGGTCAAGAGCGTCTTCGTCAACGTCTTCGGCGGCATCACCGCCTGCGACGCTGTCGCCAACGGCATCGTGGGCGCCCTCAACAAGCTCGGCGACTCCGCGAACAAGCCGCTCGTGGTGCGCCTCGACGGCAACAACGTCGACGAGGGCCGCCGCATCCTCCACGAGGCCAACCACCCGCTGGTCACCCTCGCCGAGAACATGGACCAGGGCGCCGACAAGGCCGCTGAGCTGGCCAACGCTGCGAAGTAAGGACGAGAGAAAATGTCGATCTTCCTCAACAAGGACAACAAGGTCATCGTCCAGGGCATCACCGGCGGCGAGGGCTCCAAGCACACCGCCCGCATGCTCGCGGCCGGCACCAACATCGTCGGCGGCGTCAACGCCCGCAAGGCCGGCACCACCGTCAGCCACACGGACCAGCACGGCAACGCGGTCGAGCTCCCCGTCTTCGCCTCCGTCAAGGAGGCCATGGCGGAGACCGGCGCGGACACCTCCATCGTGTTCGTCCCGCCGGCCTTCACCAAGGACGCCGTGGTCGAGGCGATCGAGGCCGAGATCGGCCTCGTCGTGGTCATCACCGAGGGCGTTCCGGTGCAGGACTCGGCCGAGTTCTGGGCCCTCGCCCAGTCCACGAAGGACGCCGAGGGCAACCAGGTCACGCGCATCATCGGCCCGAACTGCCCCGGCATCATCACCCCGGGCGAGGCCCTGGTGGGCATCACCCCGGCCAACATCACCGGCAAGGGCGGCGTGGGCCTCGTGTCCAAGTCCGGCACCCTGACCTACCAGATGATGTACGAGCTCCGTGACCTCGGCTTCTCCACGGCCATCGGCATCGGCGGCGACCCGGTCATCGGCACCACCCACATCGACGCCCTCGCCGCGTTCGAGGCCGACCCGGAGACCAGGGCGATCGTCATGATCGGCGAGATCGGCGGCGATGCCGAGGAGCGCGCGGCCGAGTTCATCAAGAACAACGTCACCAAGCCGGTCGTCGGCTACGTGGCCGGCTTCACCGCCCCCGAGGGCAAGACCATGGGCCACGCCGGCGCCATCGTCTCCGGCTCCTCCGGCACGGCGCAGGCGAAGAAGGAGGCCCTCGAGGCAGCCGGCGTCAAGGTCGGCAAGACGCCGTCCGAGACGGCTCACCTCCTCCGCTCGGTCTACCCGGTGCACCCGGCGGAGTCGAACCTCTGAGGTCCTGACCCACGCACGACGGCGGCCGGTCGCCTTCCCCACGGAAGGTGACCGGCCGCCGTCGTGCTCGCCCCGGGACGGCGCCGAGTTCGACCATCATTCGCCCCTCTGTTGGCGCATCTGCCGGCGTGTCGGGGACGACGCGCCGCGAGACGTCGCGAAAGCCGGTCGGACTCCGCGCCGCCCGGGGGCCGCGCCCCCACCCCCGTCTGAAAGTCACCTCCTGAAGGTCACCTCCTGAAAGTCATCTCCTGAAGGTCAATGTCCTGACCATGGCTTCCAGGAGGTGACTTTCAGACGCGCTGGCGCGAGCGGGCGCAGATCTGGTCTGCAACCACCTTGGCGTCCCGTCCCACGCCGCCCACCAGGTGGGAGCTGAACGCGCTCTGGAAGAAGAGGCCCACGAAGTACAGGCCTGGGACGCCGTCCGCGGCGCCGTCGTGCTCGAGGGGGAAGCCGTCGGCGTCGAGGCGGACGGCCGGAACGAACGAGTAGTCCCGCCGGTAGCCCGTGCACCACAGGACGTTTGCGACGTCGAGGACGGTGCCGTCGTCGAGCTGCGGCTTCCCGTCGACTGCTGCGACGGTGCGTGCCTGGGTGCGGTGGACCCCGGCGGCGTCGAGGTGCGAGCGCCGGGTGCGGACGAGGGGTGCCCGGCCGGCGGCCCTCATCGCGGCGCGGGCCCTCCGCCCCAGCGGGTTCCTGAGGGTCAGGACGTGGTTGGCCGCGAACCAGAACAACGGTGCGCGGACGCGCTCGTTGCCGGGGATCTCGCCCGGGTGGCGGCCGGAGAGCCACGTCTCGTGGCCGGCGCCGACGGCTTCCATGGCCAGGTCCGCGCCGGAGGTGCCGGCCCCGACCACGAGGACCGGGCCGGGAAGGAGCTGGGCCGGATTCCCGTACTGGCTCGAGTGCAGCTGCCGGATGCCCGGATCGAGGGCGGCCGAGACCTGCGGCACCTTCGGCACGGCGTCGGAGCCGGTGGCAACGACCACGTTCTCGGCCGCGATCTGGCCCCTGCTCGTGGTGAGGCGGAAGCCGCCGCCGGCGAGGGGCTCCACGGAGAGCAGGTGGACGCCGGTGCGGACCGGCACGCTGAGCGATGCGGCGTACTGTTCGAGGTAGTCGCCGAGTTCGCGGCCGGTGGGGAAGGCGGACTGGGGTCCGGGGAAGGGCAGGCCGGGCAGGCTGTCCACCCGCGCCGGGGTGAAGAGGCGCAGCGAGTCGTACCGCCCGCGCCACTGGTCGCCGATCCGCTCCCGGTCTTCGAGCACGAGGCAGTCTCTGCCGGCCTTGGCGAGCCAGTGGGCTGTCGCGAGCCCTGCCTGGCCGCCGCCGACGACGACCGTCTCGACGCGCTGCCCCGCGGCGCGACCCGGCTCGGCGGGAAGGGGTGTCTGGGGCTGGGTGCTGGTCATGCCTCGACCGTAAGGCTGGGCGCACCGCGGCCGCGTCGGGCGGATGGTGCATCCTCGGTGCGGACTGGATGAGTAATTCTGTGCAGAGAGGTGACCCCGGGTCGCGCGAGAGGTGACCCCGTGTCGGGGGGGAGGTGACCCCGGGTCGCGGGAGAGGTGACCCCGTGTCGGGTGGGAGGTGACCTCGGGTCGGGTGGGAGGTGACCTCGGGTCGGGTGGGAGGTGACCTCGGGTCGCTGGGGCGGCGGTCAGAGGAGGCCGTGGTCGTAGGCGTAGGCGGTCGCCGCGGCCCGCGAGGCGATGCCGAGCTTGGCGTAGACGTTCGCGAGGTGCCGCGCCACGGTCTTCTCGCTCAGCACGAGCTCCTTCGCGATGCCGCGGTTGGTGAGGCCCGCCGCCACGAGCCGCACCACCTGCACCTCCCGCTCGGTGAGCGGGCCCGCGGACGACGCCGCCCTGCCGCCTGCCGCTACGGCGTCCCCGCCGGCGGTGCGCGCCGGCAGGGCCGCCAGGTCCGGCGCCGCGCCGAGCGCTCCGAAGGCTGCCCGTGCCGCGTCGGTCTCGAGGGCGGCGGCCTCGTTGTCGCCCAGGGCCGCGTAGCAGCGGCCGAGGACCGCCCGGGTGCGGGCCTCGAGGTAGGGCAGGCCCAGCCGGTGCCAGGCGAGGGAGGCCTCCCGGAGGGTCTGAACGGCCTGGGCGGCCGCGCCGGCCGCGCACCGGGCCGTGCCCTGCGCGGTGAGCGCGCGGGCCGTGAGGACGCCGCCGACGCCCGGGCGGCCGCCCTCCGCCTCCTCGGCCAGGCGCGAGAGCTCCTCCGCGCCGGCACGGGCCGCCTCCGAATCCCCGGCGGCCGCCATGACCTCGACGTACGCCGGCAGGAAGTCCTCCCGCTCGGAGCGCCGGGTGAGCTCGGTGGCGAGGCGCCGGGCCGACGTGGACGCCACGTCCACACGGCCCTGCTCGAGCCGGAGCAGCATGAGGCCCGGTTCGGGACGGCGCCCGGCCGAATTGGCGCGGCGGTAGGCGTCCTCGGCCTCGGCGAACCGCCCGGTGAGCCGGTGGAGCTCGCCGAGCTGGTAGCTGGCCAGGCCCGCGTCGGCGGGGAGGAGCCGCTCGGCCGCGCGGGCGGCCTCCTCGAGCGCGCCCGGCCAGTCGCCGTCGAGCATCTTGACCTCGGCGCGGTGCACGAGGCACTGTCCCCGGAAGGGCACGAGCTCGTGGTTCCGCGCGCACCAGTCGGTGGCCGCGGAGGTCCATTCGCGGGCCCGGGAGAGGTCCTTGGCCCGCAGCGACGCGGAGATCACCGAGCAGTAGGCCACGCCGTTCACGATCGGCGTGCTGACCTCTCCGGCCGTCACCGTGGCCATGGCCTCGTCGAGCTCCGCCAGCCCCTCGGCGTCGCTCCCGAGGCGCAGGAGCGCCCAGCCGGTGCTGAGGCGGGAGAAGACCTCCGTGTCCGTGTCGCGCGCGGCGTGCGCGATCAGGGCCGCCTCGCGGGAGAGCCCGAGCGCGCGGCGCGTCTCGGCCGGGTCCGGGGAGGCGAGGGCCCGGTGCCCCATGCCGGAGAGGAGGAGCGCCCGCTCTGCCGAGAGCCCGGCCTCCTCGACGATGGCCGCGAGCCGGCGCCCCCAGGCCTCGGCGCGGCCGCGGTCGCCCCGGGCGTCGTGCGCGAAGCCGAGCCAGAAGGCGGAGCGGGCGGCAGCGGCGTCATCGTGCGCGCCGAGGAAGTCCCGGAAGGCGCGGCCGAACAGGGCGATGCTGCGGTCTTCGAGGCCCAAGAGGTAGGCGCTGAATGCGGTGAGCATGAGGTCCGCCCCGGGCAGCGGCTCGGCCGAGTCAGCCCGTTCGAAGGCCTCGAGCGCGCTGCTCCACGCTCCGGCCTCGTAGAGCCGGCGTCCGTCGAGAGGCCGCGAGGGGCCGGGGAGCTGGGCCGTGGAGCCGTGGACCGCCACGCTTCGAGGATAGACCGGAGTAGGTTGTACCTGAATGCCATCCACGCAACGTCAGGAGCTCCCATGCGCGCGACCATGATCCACGGAACCCGAGACATCCGCGTCGAGGACCGGCCGGAGCCCGAGATCCGCCTCGCCGGCGACGCCGTGGTCCGTGTGACGGCGGCCTGCGTGTGCGGCTCGGACCTGTGGCCCTACCGTGGGGTGCGCGCCACGGAGGAACCGCACCCGATCGGGCACGAGTTCGTCGGGGTGGTCGAAGCCGTCGGCGACGACGTGACCGCGGTCAAGGTCGGCGACTTCGTCGTGGCCCCCTGGGCGATCTCGTGCGGCGAGTGCCCGCCGTGCCGCCACGGCGTGCAGGTCGCGTGCGAGCACCGCGCGGCGTGGGGCGGCAGCGACGAGCAGGGCCTGCCCGTGGACGGCGGCCAGGGCGAGCGGGTCCGCGTGCCGCTCGCCAACGGCACGCTCGTCCCCGTGGCGGGGGTCACCGACCCGGACGAGGCCCTCACCAAGAGCCTGCTCACGCTCTCCGACGTCATGGGCACGGGCCACCACGCCGCGGTCGCCGCGCAGGTGGGGCCCGGCCGCAGCGTCGTGGTCGTGGGCGACGGCGCCGTGGGCCTGTGCGCGGTCCTCGCGGCCAAGCGCCTCGGCGCCGAGCGGATCATCGCCATGTCCCGGCATGAGGACCGCGCTGCCATCGCGCGCCAGTTCGGCGCGACCGACGTGGTGGCCGAACGCGGCCAGGAGGCGGCGGAGGAGGTCCGCTCGATCCTGGGAGGCGTCCTGGCCGATTCGGTGCTCGAGTGCGTCGGCACGAAGGAGTCCATGGAGCAGGCCTTCGCCTGCACGCGGCCCGGAGGCAGCCTCGGGTTCGTGGGCGTCCCGGCCGGGGGAGCGGAGCTGCCGATCGGCACCATGTTCTCCAAGAACGTCTCGGTGGGCGGCGGCGCGGCGTCCACCCGCGAGTACCTTCCCGAGCTGCTGGCGGACGTCCTCTCAGGCGCGATCAATCCCGGCCTCGTCTTCGACTCGGTCATGCCGCTCGAGGACGCCGCCGAGGCGTACCGTGCGATGGACGAGCGCCGCGCGACCAAGGTCATGCTCGTCCCCGCCGGCGCACAGCGGTGAGCGAAGGCTTCGAGGCGGCCCTCGCGGCGGCCCGTGCGGGCCTCGCCCAGGGTGGCATCCCCATCGGTGCCGCCCTGGTCCGCGGGGGCGAGGTGATCGCCGTCGGCCACAACGAGCGCGTCCAGAGCGGCGATCCGATCGCCCACGGCGAGATGGCCGCGCTGCGGGCTGCGGGTCGGCAGCGCACCTACCGGGACACCGTGCTCTACACGACGCTGGCCCCCTGCGCGATGTGCACCGGGACGGTCATCCAGTTCAAGATCCCCAGGGTCGTGGTCGGGGAGGCGCGGACGTTCGCTGGCGAGCTCGAACTGCTGCGCTCGCGCGGGGTCGAGGTCGAGGTGCTCGACGATGAGCGGTGCGCCGAGATGATGGCGGACTTCCAGCGCGAGCACCCCGAACTCTGGGCGGAGGACATCGCCGAGTAGGGGAGGCAGGGGGCCGCTCCGCCCGTGCCTAGCCTGCGGCGGCGCGGCCTCCCGCGCTCCCGCCCAGCCGCCGGGTGATGTCGGCCGCGGCGCGGGCGCAGGCCTCGCAGATCTCTGCGAGCCGCTCGGGGGACACCCGGAAGTGCGGCGCGGAGATGAGCACGGCCGCCACCACGTCCCCGCGGTGGTCGTAGACGGGCGAGGCGACGCCCACCTCGTCGGGGGAGGTCTCCCCGTAGTTGACCGCATAGCCCTTGGCCTCGGCCTCCTCGAGCCGTGCGGCGTACGCATCGAGCGCCGCCTCGCCGGTGTCGGGGAGCTGCACCACGCCGGAGCGGAGCATCTCGCGGACCTTCTCGGGCGGCTCGGTGGCGAGGAAGACCTGGACGGAGGCGGACTGCCCGGTGGCGTAGCGGGTCCCGAGGGTCGTGGTGTGCTTGACCTGGTGCCGGCTCGGGATCTGCTCGACCGAGACCGCCTCGTGGCCGTTCCAGAGCAGCAGCGCCGAGGTCTCGCCGGTGCGCTCCCCGAGCTCGCGGAGCACGGGATAGGCGACCCGGCGCACGTCCAGGTCCGCCAGGAGCGGGCCGGCCACGGCGATGATGCCGAGCCCGAGCCGGAACCGGCGCGTCGGCTCGTCGCGTTCCACGAGGCCTTCGGACTCGAGCGTGCTCAGGATGCGCGAGACGGAGCTTTTGTGCAGGCCCACCTGCGCCGCGATCTCGGTGACGCCGAGGAGCGGCTCGTCGACCGTGAAGCAGCGCAGCACCGCCACGGCATTGGAGATGGGGGAGGCCGCGCGGCCCTCGCCGGTCTCGCCGTTCTCAGTCATGGCTCAACCCTATGCGTCCGGCGGCCGCTGTGGGCTCCGTCATGGTGGTCTCCTCGTGGTGTGGCGCACGGCGTACGACGACGGCGCCGCACCCCGCGCGAGGCGAGGTGCGGCGCCGTCGTGCCCACCCCGGGCCGGCCCCCGTGACGAGCCCGGCCCCGGACGTGGCGCATCGGGCGCTGGTCAGGCCTCGATGATGTTCTTCTCCGGGCCGAACGGGAACTTGGTGATGTTCTCGACCGTGTCCTCGCCGATCACGAGGATGTCGTGCTCGCGGTATCCGCCGGCACCGGGGAGGCCGTCGGCGACCGTGATCATCGGCTCCATCGACACGACCATGCCCGGCTCGAGCACCGTCTCGATGTCCTCGCGGAGCTCGAGGCCGGCCTCGCGGCCGTAGTAGTGCGAGAGGACGCCGAACGAGTGGCCGTAGCCGAACGTGCGGTTGGCGAGGAGGCCGTGGGAGATGTAGATCTCGTTCAGCTCGGCGGCGATGTCCTTGCAGACGGCGCCGGGCTTGATGAGCTCGAGGCCGCGGCGGTGGACCTCGACGTTGATGTTCCACAGCTCGAGCGAGCGCTCGTCCGGCTGGCCCAGGAAGAGGGTCCGCTCGAGGGCCGTGTAGTAGCCGGAGGTCATCGGGAAGCAGTTGAGGGAGAGGATGTCCCCCTTCTGCAGCTTCCGGGTGGTGGCCCAGTTGTGGGCGCCGTCGGTGTTGATGCCGGACTGGAACCACACCCAGGTGTCGCGGACCTCGCGCTCGGGGAACGTCCTGGCGATCTCGTGGACCATCGCCTCGGTGCCGATGAGGGCCACCTCGTACTCACTGATGCCCTCGCGGATCGCGCTGCGGATGGCCTCGCCGCCGAGGTCGCCGATGCGGGCGCCGTGCTTAATGACCTCGATCTCCTCGGCGGACTTGATCATGCGCTGGCGCATGGCGTCCTGGGAGACGTCGAGGAGCTCGGCGCCGGGGAAGGCGGCGGCGATCTTCTCGCGGGTCAGGGTCGGGAGCGCGTCGTCCTCGACACCGAGGCGGGCGGCCTTGACGCCGCGCTGGCGCAGGGCTTCCTGCAGGCCGAAGTAGAAGTTGTCCCGGCGCCAGTCGGTGTAGACGATGTTCTCGCCGTAGGAGGTGCGCCACGGCATGCCGGCGTCGATGTTCGCCGTGACCGTGACCGAGTCGTCGGCGGTGACGACCAGGGCGTAGTTGCGGCCGAACGTCGTGTACAGGAAGTCCGAGTAGTACTTGATGCCGTGGTAGCTCGTCAGGATGACCGCGTCCAGCTCCTTGGCGGCCATGATCTGACGGAGGCCGGCCAGGCGGCGTTCGAACTCGGCGTCGGAGAACGTCAGCGTGCCCTTGGTGCCGTTGTGGAGGACCTTGAGGCGCTCGAGCTCGGCGACGTTCGTGACGGCGGTGTCGATGGACATGGGAGTCTCCTTTTCAGGGGTTGTGTTGCGTCGGTTTCAGGTGGGTCAGGGAAGTCAGCGGGCGAGGGGCCTGCGGGAGGTCTCCTTGGCGCACAGCACGGCGATGAGCGAGACGATGGCCGCCGCCACGAGGTACCAGGCGGGCGCCAGCTTGGTGTGCAGGACGCCGATCAGCAGGGTCGCCATGAAGGGCGCCGTGCCGCCGAAGACGGCGTTGGCGAGGTTGAAGCTCACGGCGAAGCCGGAGTACCGGATCCGGGTCGGGAACAGCTCCGCGAGGAAGCTCGGGAGCGTTCCGTCGTTGAGGGTGAGCATCGCGCCGAGGAAGACCTCGACGAGCAGGATCACCGCGAAGTTGCCGGTGTCCAGGAGCATGAACGCCGGGACGGTGAGCAGGATGAACAGGACCGAGGCCGTCAGGAGCACGCGCTTGCGGCCGAATCGGTCCGACGCCAGCCCCGTGAGGAAGATGAAGCCGATGTAGGTCAGCAGCGCGATCGTGGTCGCGAAGAAGGACTCCGTGGCGCCGAAGCCCAGCTCGGTCGAGAGGTAGGTGGGCATGTAGGAGAGGATCACGTAGAAGCCGACGGCGTTGAGCAGCACGGCGCCGACCGCGAGCAGGAGCGAGCGCCAGTGCTTGACGAACATGTCCTTGACGGGCGCGTGGATGACCTCGTCCTCCGCCGCGAGTTCGCGGAACACCGGGGTGTCCTCGAGCTTGGTGCGGATGTACCGGCCGATCAGGCCCATCGGCGCCGCGAGCAGGAAGGGCAGGCGCCAGCCCCACGCGGCCATCTGGGCGTCGCTGAGGACGATCGAGAGCAGGGCCGCAAGGAGCGAGCCGAGCAGCAGGCCGGCGGCCGTGGAGGCGGGGACGACCGCGGCGTAGAGGCCGCGCCGGTGGGCCGGGGCGTACTCGACCAGGAAGGCCGAGGCGCCCGCGTACTCGCCGGCGGCGGAGAAGCCCTGGATGACGCGGATCACGAGGAGGGTGATCGGGGCGCCGACGCCGATCATGGCGTACGGCGGGATGAGGGCGATGCAGAACGTCGCACCGCTCATGATCAGGATGGACAGGGAGAGGGCCGTGCGGCGGCCGAGCCGGTCGCCGATGTGGCCCCACACGAAGCCGCCGAGCGGGCGGACGAAGAAGGAGATGGCGAAGACGGCGAAGGTCGCCAGCAGGGCCGTCTGCCTGTCGGAGTCGGGGAAGAATGCCGCCGCGATCGTGGAGGCGAGGTAGCCGTAGACCGCGTAGTCGAACCACTCGACGAAGTTGCCGATGAAGCTGCCCCACAGGACCCGGCGGCGGGCGTCTTTGCCGATGCCGCCGGGTGCTGCCGAGGAGGGCTGTCCGTTCAGCGACACGTCGGCCTCGAGCCCTGCGCTGGTCGGGGCTGCCAGGCGGGGGGAGTGTTCAGTGCTCATGGAAAACCACCAGAAGCTTGGGGTTGCGTCTACCGCAACTCGGTTGCACCAGAGTACGTGTGGTCTGTGTCACGGTCAATAACGCGCACCAAAGTTGCGTTCGTTGCAACTAGATGACGGCGAGCGGGGCGGTGGAGCGCAGCTCGGCGTCTACCTCCGCCGCGAGGGCGGCGGACGTCCGTTCGAGGAGCAGGGCGCCGGCCTCCCTCGACGCCGCCGCGGCCGAGGACAGGCACCCCGACGCCGGCGTCAGCTCGGCGCGCACGGGCAGGACGTCGTACTTGGGCAGCTGCGCGGCCGGGAGGTCCATGACCCTCTCCAGCTGCACCCGCTCGGGGTGGAGGTGGAGCATGAGCGAGGTCTCGAGGACGCCGCCGTGCTCCACGTCCCAGCCGGGGAAGGCGCCCCGGTAGATCTCCTCGATCGTGCCCTCGTCCACGAAGTCCCAGTAGGAGAGCAGGAGCGCCGAGACGTCCTGGCCGCGCAGGGCCAGCTCGGACGTGGCCTGCTCGACGCCCTCGTAGAGGAACTGGTAGTTCTCGAAGTGGCCGTTGAGGAAGACGAGCCGGCGCGCGCCGTGCCGGGCGAACTCGAGGGTGAGCGTGCGGGCGATCGAGATGAGCGTCGTCGCATCCAGGCTCGTCGTGCCGCCGAGGTGGTTTCCGCCGCCCGAGCGCTGCTGCGACTTGTAGCCGTACACGATCGGCGCCGCGACCAGGCCGCCGACGGCCTCGGCCAGCCGCTCGCTCATGGCCCGGGACAGGACGACGTCCGTGTTCAGCGGCAGGTGCGGGCCGTGCTGCTCGATCGAGCCCACGGGGATGACGATCGGTGCGCCCGCCGCAATGGCCTCGCGGTAGGTGAAGGCATCGATCTCCTCCATGAAGACGCTGCTGGGCATGGCTCCTCCTGGGAAGGGGGTGGTGGGTGTCGGTGGGCCGGCGGCGGGCGGGGCCCGCCGCCGGCGGTGATGGCAGCGCGCCGGGGGCTACGGGGCCACGGCGGCGGGCGAGCCGGCGGGCGACGCCGGGTGCTCGCCGTCGTGCGCCGAGGCGTCGCCGTGGGAGGCGAGGTACTCCTCGTCGCTCACGTCCGCCCGGATGCCGAGCGGCACGCCGTGGTGGATGCGGCTCTTGAACCGCGGGTAGCCGAGGGCGAGGTAGAGCAGGCCCGAGGTGAGGGTCCCGGCGAGCCAGGAGAGGTCCACGCCGCCCATCGCGGTGGCGACGGGGCCCTGGAACGCCGGGTCTCCGCCGTACATGAACATCCAGGTCATGAACAGGCCGACCACGAAGGCGACGATCGCGATGGGGTTGACCGCCTTGAGGCGGGTGTCCTTCGGGTCCAGGAAGAGGTAGCCGAAGTTCCTGTGCCTGCGCTCGAAGACGAAGTAGTGGACCGCCATGATGCCGCCCCAGGTCGCGACCCAGGCGACGATGGCGCCGAGCCAGCTGTCCAGGAGGGTCGCGAAGTCCTCGGCGAAGAGGAAGAAGATCACCGCGACCATGGACAGGCAGCCCACCACGATGGACAGGGCGCGGCGGCCGATGCGGATGTCGAGGGCCTGGGCGGCCACGCCGAACGTGTAGAGGTTGATGATGTTGGTGGCGATGGGGCCGTGGATCACGAGCAGGATCACCGGGATCGCCATGGCGCCGAAGCTCTTGACGATCAGCTCGCCCGGGTCCGCGGTGCCGTTCATGGTCGCCAGGCTCGCGCCGAGCAGGCCCAGCCACACGACCGGCAGGAACTGGCCCAGGACCGAGGTGAGGTAGAGCTTCTTCTTGGGGATGCTCTTGGAGACGAACCGGGAGTAGTCGGGCGCGTAGGTGAACCAGCCGATGCCCCAGCCGATGCCGATGGCGGTCATGATCCCGGACATCGCGGCGATGCGCTCGCCGCCGGTGAGGATCGCGCCGGCCGGACCGGCGTAGTGCCAGTCGATGGGCAGCTGCGTCCAGGCGATGATGGACATCGCGACGAGGACCAGGAGGGTGGGCGGCATGGTGATGCGCTCGAACTTCGCGATCGCGCCGTACCCGCGGTAGCAGATGGTGACCTGGATGCCCATGATGACGGCCGCGATGCCGATCTTCCAGGCCAGGTTCTGCTGTGTCGGGTCGACCCAGCCGATCATGCCGAAGAGGGCCATGACCAGGTCGAGGATGACCCAGGTGTTCACGGCGGACCAGCCCACGGCGACGAGGGCCTGGATCGCCGCGGGGAGGTAGGCGCCGCGGCGTCCGAACGCCCCGCGGGCCAGGAGCATGCCGGTCGCGCCGGTCTTCTGCCCGAGCAGGACGAAGAAGCCGAAGCCGACCATCCCGATGATGTTGCCGATGACGAGGACAGTCATCGTGTCCGCCAGACCGAGGCCCATGTTGATGCCGAGGGCGCCGAGGATCCAGTTGATGGGGGCAACGTTGGCCCCAGCCCAGATCCAGAACTGGCCGGAGACCTTGGTGGTGCGAGCTGACTCGGGGACGGGCTGCAGCACGTCTTCGACGACGTGGGTGGCGTCCTCAGTCTTGCTCTGAGTGCGAAGGCTCATGTGAGACTACTTTCTCGTGGTATTCGCTGGGGGAGCGAGTAGCCGGCTGCCTTCAAGCGTAGGTGTGTGGCCCGTCACCACCTAGACTCATACTGTCGCCTACGGGGCGCATTCACCGTGACACTCTGTCACCTCTGGAGGTCTGTTGCCATGTCCCTGCCCCTGAGTTCCATCCTCGCCGGAGGCGTCCTGGCCGTGGGGGCGCCGGTGGTGGTGGGCGGCGGGGCACGGGTGGCCCAGGCTCGTGTCCGCTGGGTGCACTCGAGCGAGGTGCTCGAGATCGCGCCGCTGCTCTCCGGCGGGGAGCTGCTGCTCACCGGCGGCGCGGCGCTGCTCGCGCTCAAGCCGGCGGCGCAGGCCGAGTACGTGTGGAGCCTCGCCTCGCGCCGGGTCGCCGCACTCGCGGTCGAGACCGCGGGGACGGGGCGGCACCTGCCCGCCGAGCTGGTGGCCGCCGCCGATGAGGCCGGCCTGCCGCTCATCGAGCTGCGCCAGGTGGTCCCCTTCGTCGAGGTGGCCGAGGCCGTGAACCGGCGGATCGTCTCCGACCAGGTCACCTCCCTCCAGCTCGCGGACCGGCTCTCGCAGGCGCTCACCGAGCGGATCGCGAGCTCGGGCGCGCAGCTCGGGCCGCTCGTCGAGCTCATCGCCGAGACTCTGGGGCTGCACGCGCGCGTGGTCGACAGCCGCGGGGCCGTGCTCGCCTCCGGCGGCCCCGAGGCGCCCGAGGGCGCGCGCGGCCCGGACGCCGAACTCTCGGTGGGCGGGATCGGCGTGGCGCGCCTCGAGCTCGCGGGCGGCCCCGAGGCGGACACCGAGCTGCTCGAGACCGTGCTCGCGCGCGTGCGCAGCATCGTGGCGCTCGCCCTCGCGCAGCAGCACCGGCCGAGCCTGGCCAGGCTCGCCGAGGACGAGCTGCTGCGCCTCATCGGTGCTGGCGGCGGCGGCGACCGGCTCATCGAGCTCAGCCAGGCGGCCGGCATCCGTGCCGACCAGCCGGTGGCGATGGCGGTGGTGCGGCGGCCGGCCGACGGCCCCTCGGACATCGAGCAGCGGGCCCGCGCCGCCCTGCCCTCCGCGCTCCTGCTCGTGGACGGGGCGTGGGTGGACATCCTCATGCCCCTCGGTGGGGGCGGAGGCGAGGCCGAGCGCGAGCGGGTGCTCGGCGTCCTGCGCGAGGCCGTGGGCCGGGCCGGGCTCACGGGCGCCCTCGGGCCCACCGCGCCGTCCGTCCGCCAGGCGGCCTTCTCCCTCGCCGAGGCGCGCGCCACGTGGCGGCTGGGGCGCTCGTCCAAGTGGACCGACGCGATCCACGACGCCGCCGACTTCCTCGTGGAGCGCGTGGCCGAGAGGTCGCTCACCCGCGGTGCCGTGGACTCGATCGTCGAGGAGTCCCTCGGCGAGCTGATCCGGCTCGACCAGCGCACGGGCGGGGAACTGGTGCGCACCCTGGACGTGTGGATCACCGCCGGGTGCAACGCCTCGGAGGCGGCCGAGGTCCTCTTCCTCGAGCGCCAGTCGCTGCACAAGCGGCTCCGGCGCATCTTCGCGGCCATCGGCGGCGACCCCCGCGGCCGCGGGAAGCTCGGTGCGCTCGCCTTCGCGGTCAAGCTGGTCCGCGGCAACGCCCAGCTCCGCGACGACCCCCGCCCCTGACCCGGCCTCTGACCCCGCCTCTGACCCCGCCCGCCTTCCCCCTCCCGTTCTCCCCGTTTCGGGTACGCATCTCGTCACCTTTCTGCCGTTTCGGGTACGCATCTCGTCGCGAATCTGGCGTTCCGGGTACGACGGCGGCCGCGGCCTCCCGGAGGCGGCGCCGGCCTTGGCGGCACGTCGGACCGGCGGACCCTGCCTCCGGGTGCACAGTGGGACCATGCAGCACGTGATACAGCTCCTTGCGGCCCTGGCGAACGGCCGTGCCCGCACGCGCTTCGCCCAGGTGGCCCTGGCAGGGGAGGCGGGCACCCCCGCAGATGCCGCAGCGGACCGGCTGCTGCGCGCCGCCGGGGTGCTCGAGGACCTCCCCGGCGGTGCCGTGAAGGTCGACGAGGCCGCGCTCGCGGCGCTGCTGGGAGAGGCCCGTGCCGCTGTCCCGTCCCGGCCCGCCGGGAAGGTAGACCTCCTCCCGCGCCAGCGTGCCCTGCGCATCCAGGTCCTGCGGGAGCTTGCGCTGCGGTCCTCGGCGAGGACGAGCGCATCCCCGAACGCGAGCTCAATGCCCGCCTCGGCGAGCGCGCCCTCGACATCCCCGGGGTGCGCCGTGCCCTGGTGGACGAGGGGATCGTGGCCAGGGAGGCCGACGGCAGTGCGTACTGGCGGCCCGGCGAAGGCTGACCCCGATCGCGGCACACCGCCTTCCGGGCACGGACAGACGCCCCGCCGCCAGGGAGGACGCTTCAGCGCGTCCTCTGGGCGATAGGGCGTCTCGCGGGGCGAGCGGCGCTCAGGCGCGCTGGGAGGCGGAGCCGTGCGGCGCCGTCGTGCGTCCGTCCAGTGGTCGGTGCGCCGTCTCCGGGAGCAACCACGCCGCGATGAGCGCCCCGGCGGCGATGAGGGTCAGGTAGATCGCGGGCGCCATGGGGTTGCCGGTGGTCGCGATGAGCCACGTCGCCACGAACGGCGCGGTCCCGCCGAACACGGCATAGCTCACGTTGTACGTGATGGCCGACGCCGTGTAGCGCACCTCGGTGGGGAAGACCTCCGAGAGCAGCACGGCCGTGACGACGTTCGCGGTCACGGCGCCGACCGCGAGGAGCGCCTGCCCCCCGAGTGCCGCGCCGAAGGTCCCGCCGGAGGCGAGGAGGTAAGCAGGGATGGCGAGGCCACCGAGCAGGAGCGACGACGCGGCCATGGTGGGCTTGCGCCCGATCCGGTCGCACACCCTGCCCAAGACCGGGGCGAGGGCCGCGGCGAACCCGAGCGCGATGACGTTGCTGAACAGCACGAGGTCGGCGGGCATCTTCGCGACCTCGCGCAGGAACGTGGTCATGTACGTGGAGAACGTGTAGAAGCTCAGGGCGGTGAGGGCGATGTACCCGCCCAGGATGAGCATCGGGCGCCACTGGAGGGCGAACGTCCGGCGGAGGGGAGCGTGCTCCTTGCCGCGCTGCGCTTCGAGGGCCGCCTGGAAGACCGGCGACTCGTCGAGCCGGCGCCGAATGTAGAACGCCACGATCCCCAGGGGCGCGGCGACGAGGAACGGAATGCGCCAGCCCCACGCGTTCATGGCGGCGGCACCGAGTCCCGCCGTGAGCCCCCAGCACAGCAGGGCGGCGCCAGAGAACGAGCCGAATGTCGCGGCGGGCATCCAGGAGGAGTAGCGCGAGCGCTCGCGGGCGGGCGCGTGCTCGATCACGTAGGCGACGGCGCCGGCGTACTCGCCGCCGGCGGAGAGGCCCTGGACGCTCCGAGCGAGGGTCAGCAGGAGAGGCGCGAGGACGCCCACCGCGCCGAACGTCGGCAGGAGGCCGATGGCCATGGTGGCGCCGGACATGAGGAGGACGGTCAGGGCCAGCACGCGCTTGCGGCCGATCCTGTCGCCGAGAACGCCGAAGACGGCGCCGCCGATGGGGCGGAGCGCGAACGCGACCGCGAAGACGGCGAAGGTCTGGAGCAGGCCGACGACGTTGTCGCCTGCGGGGAAGAAGGCATGCGCGAGCTGGGTCGCGAGGAAGCCGTACACGGCGAAGTCGAACCATTCGACGACGGTGCCGGCCGCTGCGGCGCCGGTGACCTTGCGGAGCACCGACTGGGTGACGGGGGCGGTCTGGCCGCCAGGGGTGGAGGGGTCTGCGGGGTTCATGGGGGGCTCCCGGGGAGGGTGGGGATCGTTCGGGGGGGGGGGGGGGGGGGGGGGGCCGGGGGGGGGGCCCCCCGCCCGGGGGGGGGCCCCCCGGGGGGCGGGGGGGGGGGGGGGGGTGAGTGGGGCACACCGCCCGGGAGGGGGGGGCCGGCACCACAACC
>NZ_JBSSGJ010000020.1:0-68438 GCF_054063535.1 Sinomonas sp. RB5 | reverse complement strand
CGCCGACCCCACCCACCCACACCCCCCCCCCCCCCCCCCCCGGGGGGGGGGCCGCCCCCCCCCCCCCCCCCCCCCGGGGGGCCCCCCCCCCCCCCCCCCGCCCCCCCCCCCCCCCGCCCCCCCCCCCCCCCCCCCCCCCCCGCCACGGCCCCCGCCCCGGCCCCCTCTGCGGGCGGCGGAGTGTCCCCCATGACATACCGCTAGGACCGGCTGTGCCCCTGACCTGAGAGCTGCCCCGGTGCGTGCGGCCGACCCCACTGCCGAGCTGTCCCTTGCTGCACTCGAGTTCGGATCGGACCCCGCCCAGGCCATCGGCCCCGCTAGCTCGAACTAGTCCCTGACGCCCCCTCCGACACCAGCCCTCCCTCGAAGGACCAAGTGCTCCAGGAGCCGGCCCTGCCGCAGGCTTTTATATCCCATACCGGCTTCCCTCGCTTCGCTCGGGAGCCTAATGGTATATCATTTACGGCATGAGCGGTCCTTCCACCCAAGCCACGATCGGCCTCTCCGAGCGCCTGGCCCGCCTCGCCGCAGGCTCCGCCGGCTCGCCTCCCGAAGCGCTTGCGCGTGCCGCCCTCGTGCTGGCCTACTCCCATGGCGACGGCCCGGCCGCCGTCCGCTTCCTCAAAGGCCTCGCCCACAAGTCCCGGCCTGACCTGCTCGGACTCGTCTCCGATTCTTCGGCCATGTCTCGCCTCAGTCGTCAGTCTCGCTCCGCTGCTTTGGCTTCTCCCTCTCGCGGCGGCGCGGAGGATCGGCGCAAGCTCGTCGTCTCCCTCTCCCGCCTTGTCCTCACCCGCCTGCTCGATCCGGTCCCGGCTGGATCGGGCGTCTCGGACCGGGCCCTCGTGGAGCGGCGCCGGCTGTTCGCGGTGATCGGCTGGGACATGATCGGCCAGGCGGCGGAGCGCGGCTGGAACTCTCTGGCAATCAATCAGCGCGAGCTCGCGGCCCGGATGCTGAGCCACCAGCCGAACGTCGCCCGGACCCTGAAGGACCTGGCCGGCCTGGGGTGGATCAGGGTGCACCGGCAGTGGCGGGGATCGGTTCAGGTGTACAAGCTGAACCGGCTCAGCTCGAAGGCGACCGGATCGCAGGAGGTCGCTCGGGCGGCGTTCGATCTGATCGGCGAGCTGGCCGATCATGCGCTCGGAGTGGATCGGCCGATCGGATCGGCAGCGGCCCTGATCGCCCTGGCGGATCACCCCGCCTGGATCGCCGATGCGGGGATCGGATCGCGACACTGGCTCTTCCTGCTCGCACTGGCCGGGGACGCCGATCCGGTCGCGCTCGGCCTGGGGGCCCGGTCCGTGGGGTCGATCCGGCGCGAGCTGGCGGCCGCGGGCCTGGAAGGGGCGGAGTCCTGGGGGCTCGATCGGATCGCCGCGGCCCTGGATGCGGTCGCTGCCGGCACGGATGTGGCGGATCGGCTCGAGGCCACGGAGGCTGCCCGGATGCGTGAGGCGGCGGATCGGCTCGCAGCGGTGGAGGAGGCCCGTGCGGCCAGGCCGCCCAGGAAGGCCAAGCCCGAGAAGGGGTCGCGGACCGGATCGCGCACCGCCGCCCAGGCTGCCCCGAAGCCGGAGCCGCTGCCCAGCGTCCGGTACCGGATCCCGGAGGGGATGTCCGACGCCCAGGCCGAGAGGCAGGCCAAGGGGCTCGAGGCCAAGCTGGCGGAGGAGCGCGGCGGGGTGTGGGCCGGCCGCGTCCAGGACGGGTACCTGGTGCTCGACCAGACTGCCCAGGCTGTCGCCGCTGAGCCGGCCGCCCCTGCCGTCCTGGCCAGGGCCACGGCAAGGATCCCGGAGGGGCTCGCCGAGGACCGCAGGGAGGCATACGCGAGGAAGGCCGCGGCGAAGATGGCCGCAGACAACGGCGGGGTGTGGACGAGCCGGGAAGAGGGCGGCGTCCTCATCCTCGAGCGGACCGCCTAGCCCGCAGCGGCAACCGGACCGAGGGGCGTCCCGCACAGCGCGGGGCGCCCCTTTTCTGCGCCCTCCCGTGGGTGGAAGTTTCTGCGCCCGGGTGGAAGGACTTGCGTCACCGGAGAGGTGGACGTACTGTTGCCCCATAGTGGTTGAACATGTACGCCATGAATGAGAAATTCAACCTTTGGAGAGAGTGGAGGCACCCGCCGTGGAAGATTCCGTCGTCGACCTGATCCACCGCCCCGAGCCGCTCGACTGCACCGACATCTGGGACTCGGTCGACTGCCTCGAGCTCGAAGAAGTCATCCCCGTCCAGCACGTCCTCGAGGACGAGTTCGAGGACGCCCGCATTGCCGCGCTGCCGGCCATCTACGACGCCGTCGCCGCCCGCGCTGAGTTCCCCAACCTGACCCTGGAGCGCTTCGAGCGGGTCCTGCGGGCCATGGGCTACCGGATCCTCCTCGTCGTCGGCACCGACCACGGCCACGCCCCGGCAGCGGCCCCCGCCGCCTCGGCGGCATAGACCCCCGCACACAGACCCACCGACCGCAGCACCCACCGGAAGGACAAGCCGTTGAGCCAGACCCCCACCCCGCACGACCAGCTCGAGGGCGACTCGCCCCTCAAGCGCCGCCTTGTCTCGCTCGCCGCGTTCGCCTGTGGCGCCGCGGTCATCGTCGGGACCGTCGCCGTCACCCACCACCAGGCCCCCGAGGCGGCCCCGGCCGCCGTCACCGTCGCAGCCCCCGCGCAGTTGACCGCGGACCAGGAGGCCCGCATCGCCGCGCTGCACGTCGCGGCCCGCGAGGCGGCCGACCAGTTCGCGGCCACCAACGCCAGGGACGCAGCCCTGCGCACCGCCGCCACCGAGGCCGCCCAGGCCTACACCGGCGGAAACCACTAAGAGAGGAAGCCATGTTCCGCAAGATCCTCATCGGAGGGGCCGGGGTCCTGCTGGCTGCAGGCGCCGGCCTGACCGCCCTGCAGGTGACCACTCCCGCATCCCAGACCGCCCCCGCCCCGGCATCGACGGCACCGGCGAAGGCCGCCCACACGGCCAAGCCCAAGCCGGCCGACACCCCCACGGCCGAGCCCACGAAGGAATCCCTCAGCCAGAAGGTCGAGGACAAGATCGCCGGCAAGGTGCTCAAGTCCCACGGCAAGGACGTCGCCACCCCGGCGCCGACCAGCGACAGCAACAGCTCGGACCAGTCCGACAGCAGCTCCGACCAGTCCAGCGACTCGGGCAGCACCGACACCCCGTCGGACGACAGCACGAGCTCGGACCAGTAGCCCCCAGCCTCACAGGAAGGAAGGAACGCGATGGGCACGAAGACCCGTGCAGCCGCAGCAGCGGCGACGGCCCTCATCACCCTCGGTGGCGCAGCAGTCCTCTGCGCGGCCCAGGCGCCCGCCAACATGCCGGCACCCGCCACCACGGCCCGGGCGGGGGCGTCCTCCAGCGCCTCTGCCCGGGCCCTCACCCCCACCCCCGCACCGACCGCCACCGCTGCGGCCCCTGCGGTCGACGTCAACGCCCTCCCCTGGGAGACGGTGGAGACCGTCGTGCCGGCCCCGGCCGACGACGGGGCCCCGTTCCTGGGGATCGTCGCCCACCCCGCCCAGGGCGCCGTGGTCACCGACAGGTCCCCCGAGGCCGGCGGCACCCCGATTGCCCTGCTGCCGGAGACGACCCTGGCCGACCCCACCGAGCTGCCCGTCATCGGGCAGAGCGACTCGGCTTGGCGGGTCCTGCTCCCGGCCCGGACGGGGCTGCCCTCCAGGGGCAAGTCCTCGCTGCCGGGGACGGGCTGGGTCGCCAAGGCCGCCGCCACCACCAGGGCCCAGGCCCGCACGGTGGACGTGGACCTCGAGGCCGGGACGGTCACCGTCCTGGACGGCAAGGCGACGGTCCTGACGGTCCCGATCCGGGTCTCCGGCGGGGCCGACACTCCGCGGGGGCGCGGCACCGTCCTCTCTCGCTACATGACCCAGACGTCCCGCCTGTGCGGCGTCGGGCCGGAGGCCATGACGTCCCTGCAGTCCCCGCGGATGGACGGCTACGACGGCGCGAACACCGCGATCGCCGGGGTCCATTCTCTGGGCGAGTACTGCATCCACTACGGGGGCTACGAGCAGCGCACCCCCGGGTGCGTGATCCTCCAGCCGGCCGACCTGGACGCCTGGAACCGCGCGGTCCCGGTCGGGACCCCCATCACCGTCCACTGACTCCACGATCCCTGCCCGCCCACTACTCACATCCACCGCTACTCATCCACTCACCGCATCAGCCACTCAGGAGGCACACATTGGCCAAGCACCCCCGCACCCGCACCGTCGCCGGCGTCGGCATCGGCGTCCTCGCCGCCGGCATCCTCAGCGTCGGCCTCATGGCCCCGGCCAAGGCGGTCACGGGCAACGTCATGCCGGGCGACACGTACACGTGCCCGGACGGCACCGTCCTGGGGGCCTCCCCGTCCCTGGCGGTCGCGCCGTCCTCGGTCACGCAAGGCGCCCCCGTGACGATCTACGGCACGGGGCTCTACCCGGGCCCGGTCAGCTTGTCCGTGAACGGGCACGCCATCGGCACCGGCACCGCGTCCTGCGCCAACGGCGGGTCGATCAGCGTCTCGTACACGACGACGGCCACGGACCCCACGACGGACACCGCCTCCGCCATTGGCGACAACGCCGTCACGGCGTCGGCCCCGTTCTGGGTCACAGCCCCGAGCAAGACGACGGTCGTCGGTGGCGGCACGTCCTCGGGCGGGTCCGGCACCCTCAAGCCGATCCCGCCGGCCCCGACCCCGGTGGCCACCCCGGCCCCGAAGCCGACGCCCGCCCCGGTCGCGGCCCCCGCGCCGAAGCGCCAGCCGAAGCCGGTCCCCGTGTTCGCCCCCGCCCCCAAACCCGCCCCCGTGGTCAAGCTCGTCGAGCCCATGGCTGCTGTGGTGATCCGGTGAGCGCCCGCACCGTAACCCTCTACGGCCGACCCGGCTGCGGCCCCTGCAAGGCCACCGAGCGGGCCCTCGAGTCCGCCGGCATCGAGTACGCCCACGCCGACGGCGCCCAACACCGCGACGAGCTCGCCGCCCTCGGGCATGCCCAGTCGCCCGTGGTCGTCGTGCGCGACGCCGCCGGGGCCGTCCAGGCGTCGTGGCAGGGCCTGAGGCCGGACCTAATCCAGGCCCTGGCCGCCTGACCCGCACAGAGGGGAGCCCCGCACCCCAGGGCGCCCCTCCCCCACCCGCTCCACCTCGCACCCACTGGAAGGAACACCGTGAGCAACGCCACCGAACTCCTCGGGGCCGCCCCCGCCGCACGCGCCTCCCGCGCCGGCCGCGCCGGCCGGGCCGCCAGGGCCGCCGCCCTGGCCGCCGCCGGGCTGCTGGCCCTGTCCCTGGCCGCCTGCGACTCCACCGACGACACGGCCGCCCAGGGCTCCCCCAGCGCCGCCCCGTCCCCCTCCGCGTCCCCGTCGTGGGACGCCATGGCCGGGACTACGCCCCTCCCGTCCAAGTCGGCCAAGGCCGCACCCACCCCGGAGATCCACCCCGGCCCGACCACGCCGAAGGAGCGGGCCGCGCTGTACGGGAAGGACGCCAAGACGGTCAAGTGCACCCCCGGGGCGAACGCCGAGGCCCTGGCCAAGGCTTCCAGGACCCCCGAGGAGGGCCCGCTCGTCGTTGTCGGCAACGATCATGTCATGGGAGCGCCCGCCCTCGTGTTCGACGGATCGGCCCCGAAGGTTGAGGCCCCGTCTGTCAGCGCCGGCGCACAGGAGATGGACACCGTCGAGTACTGCCTCCACATCGGCCACGGCAGCGCGACGGTGTCGTGGGCGGAGGTCAGGGACAGGCAGGCGGCAGGGCCGAAGACTTACAAGGTCGCCCCGGACAAGGACGGGTGGGCCCGGGTTCCCGTCCTCGCCGGTGCCGGGCTCCCCAACGCGCCGATGCCAGCCGGCTCGCCGGCGTCGGTCGCGATCCTCACGGCCCGCCAGGACGCCCCCAAGGGGAAGGGCTACGCGGTGGATGTGGCGTTCTCCGTGGACGCCGCCTGGCACCAGTGACCCCGGACCAGGGCGGGCGATGGTCAGCCACGCCCCCGGGCTAATTGCTAGGCGGCCGGCTCTCCTGAACCAGGAACTGGTCCCACAGGAGGCCCGAAGCGAGCACGAGGGTCGCCCTGTACGTCACGCGCCTAGCCTCTGGAGGCAGGACGGTCTGGGAGAAGAACGTGTAAGACTCCCCCGCGTCAATGTTCTTTGAGTCCAACCTGGACGCCACTCCGCCGGAACGCGAGGCGGTACTTTGAGTGGGGCAGCTATCCGTCCACCGAGAGCGCACATGGTCGAGAAGATGATTCTCGGTCACTCAGGGGAAACTTTCAGTCTTCCCCGCGCATCAATCTCGAGGTGCCGATTGGGAAGGGAGGCTTTCTTCGGATGAGCCTTCATGGTCCAAGGCTGGGCGCCGCGCCCGCCCGCCCGCCACGGCGGAAGGTCCCGACCGTCACATCACTTCCTCTGCGGCCGGTGCCGTGTAGATTACGGCCCCTCCCAAGATGCAAAACAAATTGTTCTGCACCGGTCCCGCCGGACGTGGAGGGGCCCCGAGTTAGGGAAGGGGTGCCCGGCAATGTGCAACGACGACCGCCTGGCGCCTGAGGAGCTGCGGAAGATGCCCTATCTGGTCGAGCTCGCCGAGTACGCCCACGAGAACGGGGTCGAGCCCTCAGCCGTGATCGAGGAGGCCATGCGCGACACGGAGGCCACCCGGAAGCTTGGGGGCGGTAGCCTCCGCTCCCAGAGGAAAGCAGAACCCCCGCCCTGAGGCGGGGGTTCCGTTCACTCTTGCCTCATGTCCGAATCTGCTTCTTCCTGGGGCTCCAGTCCGAGCTCGCCGTAGCGAATGAGTCCGAGGATGGGTGCCGGCACGCCAAGGCGGCTAGCAGTGGTCGTAAGAGCTTCCCGGAGATACGGGATGACATTCATGCTCCCGATCTTCGTGACGAAGTCGCCGACGACCTCGCCATCGGTCCCCTCGAACGTGCCCTCGCAGTCATAGCCCGCCGCGATGTCCGCCAGCAGTGAGGCATCCGGGGTGACGAGACTCATTCTGAGGCGTACCTCGGCGTGGCCGTCCCCGAACCGGAACGCCGCCTGCATGTCCTGAGACTCTGATAGGCCATCGTCAGGTTGTCTCAGGATCCCGTGGATCTCGTAGGTGGTGATCTTCGTCAGCTCAACGCCTTGCACGACCTCTTCAATGCTCTTGTAGGTCGCGCGTGTCTTGGTGCTCATGCCGCAGGGGCGTAATCGAACTTGGAGACGCGCGCGGCCTCAACCGAGAACTGCTTGCCCACAGTTCCCATCCCGGCGAACGTCACGTCCATCGGCGGCATAGGTTGAGCTTCCAGATGGATCCACCCATCGGAGGTGGTGGTCGAGCCGTTGGCCTGAACCTGATGGCAGACCTTCGCGCCCACAGCGAGCGCGTACCGCCTAAGGGTCGAGAGCCGGGGGTCGTTGTCGTGCCGCTCGAAGTTGCTGATCGTCGACTGCTTGACGCCGAGCATCTCGGCTAGTTCGTGCTGGGAGATGTTGGCGGCTCGACGTGCCTCGATAAGGGCCCATCGCAGGTCATTGTCCGCTGAGGCGAGATGGGCGGCCAACTCGATCAACTGTTCGCGGGTACGCGAAATCAACTCTTGCTTGCGGTCCATAGACTAAAACCTATCACGCTTGTCTGTCTTGAGCCTCAGGCTTAACGCAATCGTGACAAGCCTTCTTCCGGTGGCCCCATCGTCTGTCCAGGCCCTCTTCATGGCGCTCGCCCGCCTTGTCGATGTGCCCCTGCTGAAGGGCGTCGATCGTCGGCTGGTCCTGGCTCGACACATCCTTCTCGTGGAACAGAAGCACGACGAAGTCAGGACTCTGCTCGGGTTCGGCGTAGTACGCCCGGAACTCGCGCTTCTTCTTCCGTCGCTTCCACTTGAGCTCCCAGAGGTAGGGGTTGGTGCGTACGGGCTCAAGCACGTCAGGGTTGCCTTCGGGAAGCCGGCCGTGGGCCGCTGACCTGAGCAGACCTAGCACGTCGCCCACGAAGCCCGTGTCGTCGAGGAGCTTTGGGTACGCGGCCGCCGAGGTCTCGTTCAGTTCATGCCATACCGTTCGGCCGTTGCCCAGGGTCGCCCAGTGGACATCGGCGAAGCGATCGCTCGGGGTCGTCGCCTTGGATGCACGCTCACTTGGACCAGGTACCACGATCTCTGTCCCCTCGTACCCTTGGGGATTACCCTGTTCGCCCCCGACTGGTCCCAAATGTACAGGCCGTCGTCGGGTGCCACCTGAGGGCGCGGCGGCCGCCGGGCGACTGGATCAGCGCCCGACGACCTGATTCCGGCGCTGGCGGGTCTTCATGCGAGGGGGAAAGGCGCGCTCTCGTCCCGCCTTCGTTCCCCTTCGAGCCAGCCGGGCGCCCCGCGGGGGTCGACCGGCAAGAGCAACGCCCTCCGCATCCTCATGCGCGAGGCCGCCCGCCAGGGCTTCGACCTCAAGTCCTTCCCCGACGACCGGGTGTGGGCTCCCGACGGCGACGATCCGCTCGAGGTGTTCGCCCACGACGATGCCGAAGCTGAGGTACCCCTTGCGGACGACGCCGTCGACGACCACCAAAGGTGAGGCTAACAGAAGAGCAGCGAGCGCATATACATATTGAAGGTAAAATTCCACCTGTGCGTCGCGGGCAGAAACAGGAACGGGGAAGCCCCCGCGAAGGGGCCTCGCCGCATCCAGGGCGGTCGGCTTCTAGAAATCGAAGTCCGAGTCGGGCGCGTCGTCCGTATCCGAGTCCGGCAGCGGGACTGGCTGCTCGGCCGCCCAGGCGATGTACTTGTTCTCCGGCTCGGCCGGCTCCCCGATGGGCTCCCCGGCCTTGGTCGTGACCTCGTCGGCGGCGGGCTCGGCCGGGAGGTACTCGGCCGGGGCCGCCTGGCCCAGCCAGACCTTCTCGGCGTTGTCGTCCTCGACGCCGTCGCACCAGTCCTTGAGGGTGATGGCGTACTGGCTCCCCATGCCAGCGACCTTGACCTGCTTCCCGGCGCCCTGGCGGACCAGGATCGGGTCCAGGATGCGGAGGATCTCGCCCTTGCGGACCTCATCGCCCTTGCCCGGCTCGGACAGCTGCTTGGCCACCTCGCCGATGTTGAGCACCACGATCTTCCGGCCGCCGCGCTGCTTGACGATGTAGCCCAGGATCGGCTTGCTGCTCCCCGACGTGTCGAAGTTGCCCTTGACGATGAGGCGGGCGCGGCCGGCCAGGACGGTGTCGCGCAGGGCGGAGAGGATCTTGCCCTCGGAGTGCGCCGTGCGGTCGGCGACCAGGTTGCGCCACGCCACCGCGGCGGCGACCAGGCGCCCGAAGGCCTCGGCCTCCCACCTGTCGACGCGGGGCAGGAGGTGCTCCCCGCCCTCGACGGTGGCAGCCCGGCGCATGGCGTCGGCCCAGACGCGCACGCCGAGCACGGCCCGGGACGTGGGGTGGGTGAGGCGGCCGTTCCCGAAGGCGCCCAGCTCGGTGGCCATGAGGTCCCTGACGATGCCCTCGGCGTTCTCGCCGGTGGCCTTGAGGTAGGCCTCGAGCGTGGCGGGGCCGCCGTGGGGGCGCCCCGTGGCGTCCTTGCCCTCGACGATGTTGGCCGCCAGGGCGGCGATGAGGTACCCGCCCAGGAGCCGCAGGAGCTTGCCCTCGTTCTCGGCGATGGCCTCGAGCTCGAGCACCGTCTCCATGGTCATGTCGGTGCGGTCCATCAGGACGAACAGTGAGCGGTCGATCGCGCCCGCTGCCTTGAACGGGATGGCGTCCAGCTCGGCGGTGAGGCTCACGTGCACGATGGCCCGGTCGGTGCCCTTCTCCTGCCAGCCGTCGGCGGTGGACTGGGACTTGTTCTTCTGCCCGCTGTCGCCGTCGTAGGCCATGCCCAGGAGGCTGGTCACGATCTCGTCCTGAGCCTCGACGGCACTCTTGCCGCCCTCGCCGGTCTTGTCCTTGACGTCCTCGACGTGCAGGAGTCCGTGGTGGATGCCGTTGCGCATGGCGTCCACCACGGCCACGGTCGACTTGAACGAGCGGGCGCCCTGGTGCAGGCCCAGCATCTGCTGGCCCAGCTTGAGGGCCAGGATGGTCTTCCCGGACCCGGGCTTGCCGACCAGGACCATGGCCCCGCGGGACTTCACCCCGGAAAAGGCGGACCCGATGGAGCCCATGACGCAGTCCCAGCCGGTGGGGTTGACCATGCGCTCGCCCACGGACAGGGCCAGGTCGATCGCGGCGTGGACGCCCTCGCGGCCCTTGGGGTCGGCGGCCTTGAACGCGGCGGACTCGGCGGCGACGTCGGGGAAGGCCAGCTGCTGGATCACCGTGTTCGTCGTGATGGTCCGCAGGACGCCGTACTGGCGGGTGTAGCCGCTGAACCCGGGGGCGGAGGTGTCGGGGGCGGTGACGCGGCCCAGGGCGTCCGAGTAGCCGGGGCCGTCCCCGTCGGGTTCCTCCCAGCCGGTGTGGGCGCGGGCCTCCACCACCTCGGCCTTGCCGAGGCTGAGCTCGCGGATGCCCTGCAGGACCACGTCCTTGTCGCGGCTGGTGACGGCGACGCCGTAGCCGCCCTCCACCCTCGGCAGCCAGCTGCGGGTGTCGGCCAGGCCGGCGTCGGTGAGGTCCGTGACCTTCGAGTGCGCGAGGACCCCGTCGCCGCCGGCGGCGGTGGTCACGCCCAGGTCGTACCGGAGCTCCGGGTGCGACCCCGGCTTGACCAGGTTGCGGGTGATGTGGACCCGCTCGATGTCCACGGCCGCGTTCATGAGCTTCCGGCCGGGCTTGGAGGTGCCCTTCTCGAGGTCGGTGATGACGTTCTCGCGGATGGTGCCGGCCTCGTGGTCGACGATGATGCCCGGGAGGTCCTCCACCGGCAGAGGCGGCAGCTCCCCGGCGTTGGCGACGAACGCCTGGATGTAGCTGGCCCGCTTGGCCTCGGGGACCTTGCACAGCACGTCGTCGGCGCCGCGCTTGGTGTCGGCGGCCAGCTTCCCCTCCGGGTCGTACTCGGGGACAACCGGCAGGGTCGCGAAGCGCACGGACACGGCGCCCAGGCTGGTCAGGTGCGCGGCGAGGCGGAGCCCGGCGCGGTGCACGTTCGGGTTGGACTGGACGTCGCCGTCCAGGGCGATGACGACGTGGGAGTCCTTGATGCCCAGCTTGGCCCAGGCCGGCACGTACCCGACGTCCTTCTTGCGGCCGCTGTCGCACCCGCCGATGCCGATGACGGCGAGGTCGTCCGGGGCCCAGGAGGCGACAGCCTGGTAGCCCTTGGTGCCCTCGATGATGAGCTTGGTGGTCCGGGTGGTGCTGTAGCGGCCCTCGGAGTCGTGCTGGTCCACCTTCCACAGGCCCACGGCCGCGCCCTTGGCGTAGACGTACTTGCCGGGTGCACCATTCTTGGCCTCGTACTCGACGGCCTTGCTGGTGACGATGCCGATCGGCTCCGGGAACTCGTCCGAGAGGCGGTCCATGCGGTACTGGCACTCGATGGTCCCGTCGGGGGTGCGGTGCTCGAACAGGATCCCGCCGCCCCAGCTGAAGTACCACTGCAGGGCCGAGGGCAGGTCGCCCTGCCTGAGAATGCTGCGGGCGATGCCCTGGAAGATGTTCGGCGCGATCGCGCAGGCCTCGAGCCAGTCGCGGTGCCAGGGCAGGAGCCCGTCGGGGCCGACCTTGCCGGCGAGGTCCACCGCGGTGCCGCCGACCAGGGTGAGGTTCGGGCGCGTGGTGTGGGTGTTCCGGGCGAGGGCGGAAGTCCCGTCGGTGACGGGGGCCAGGTCTTCCTGCGGGCGGTCGCTCAAGGGGGTGTCCTCCAGTATCGGTTTGAGTGACGAGCTACCTGAGGGACGTCCGATCCACTCCGGGGCTCTGGACCCCATGTGTGCGGCGTGGGACGGGGCGGTACCCGCTTGGGTGCTAGTTGCGGATGCTGACGGTGATGGTCTCGGACAGGAGGGCCGCGATGTCCCTGGCGGCCGCCGTGGGGGTGTAGCCCTTGGCGGGGAGGGCCGCCTCGCGGCACAGGGTGGACCACTCGGGGTCCTCGGTGGGGCACTCGGCCTGGACGGTGACGACCCAGCCCCACCGCCCCTCGGCCACGATCCGGCCAACGCGCAGGCCGTACTTCTCGCCGACGCCGTGGGCGGCAGCGGTCATGGCGGCCACCCCTTCGTCGGTGAGGCGCTCGATCGAGGTGAAGGACTCGCCGCAGGAGTCGATGGCGACGAGCTCCTCGCGGGTGCTCCTGAACACGTCGTAGGTGTCGCGGCCGTAGAACGCGTCCAGGAGCTCGTCGGCGAGGGCGCGGCGGCCGGCGGGGGTGCCGTAGCCGGCCTCGTGGGCCTTGCGGGTGAGGGCGAGACGCTCGGTGCGGGTTGCCGTTGCCATGGTGTGCCTCCCAGGTTGTGACCAGCTGGCTAAAACAACTGTACCGAACGCCTTAGCACTTTTGCAAATCATCACACCTTGGAGGCGGTCTGCGGCCCCTGCGGAGTCTCTAGTTCCAAATCTGAGGGGGCTAGTTCCAAGCTAGTTCCAAATCCACTTGGAACTTCGACGGACCCCAAAAACCCCGGAATCATGAGGAAGTAGAGGCCCTATCTATCTATCTATCTATCTAGTTCCAATAGTTCCAAGTCCTAGGAACATGACCCCTCGTCTGGGCAAGTACCCCCTAGGAGGCAGATGAAGGGCCAGAGGTGACATGGAGGCAAGTAGGGACCCAGGGGTACTCCCTAGCTATAGGGGGGTCTCGCTGCAGGACTTGGAACTGTTGGAACTTCGCCTTTCCGGGACCCATTCACCCCTGAACTTCCGCATGATTCCGGGGCTTTTAGGCATCCCAAAAGTTCCGAGCGGAGTTGGAACTAGGTTGGAACAAAGGTGCCCCGGACTTGGAACTAAGGACCTGGAGGGCCCCATGCACCCACCCAGGAGGCTCCAGGGCAACGAAAAGGGCCCCAGCGCTCGTGCACCAAGGCCCTTCCGGGGGCGGGGTCGGTCATTCGGCCGACGCGTCGGCCTCGCTGCGTTCGCGGACGTGGCGCACCAGAACCTCGAGGGCGGAGGTGACGACATCGGTGATGGTGAGGCCCTCGGCGGCCGCGGCAACCTTGGCATCCTCCCAGAGCTGCTCGTCGATGCGAACCGCCTTGTTCTTCTTCGCGGCCATGGATTTCTCCCTCGTGGTGGGCCCGGTTCGGGGCCGGGAGCGACCCTCTGCTTGGTTGAACATATTACCACATTTGCATGTGCGCTAGTCGTTCCACCGCATCGTGGGTGGAGTGGCCCGCCGCTGCCGAGTGCGGGATTCTCTTGCGTCGGCTGTCGGGGGCCCGGTCGGACTGGCCGGAGCCGGGAGCCCCCCGCCACACCGTCCGCTAGCCCGACCACCACACCCCGGCCGTGTGGCGGTCAGACGACGGGGCGCCCCGGGGGAGGGCCGCGGAGCAGGTGACGTCGGCGGGGATGCGCTCGACAGTGAGGAAGACCGGTTGGTTCACGGACAGCCGGGTGCGCTTGGCCCCCACAGGTCCAGGACGCGGGCAAGCTGGTCATTGTCGACGGTCCCGGCCTGGACTTCAACGATGGCGTACGTGCCGTCGGCGAGGTCGAAGAGGAGGGCGGCGAACCTGTCCGGGCGGGGGCGGGGACTGTGCGTTCGAACTGCGGCATGCGGTCAGTGACGCCCGGGAGGATGGGGCCCTCTTCGATGCGGGCGGCGCTCGGAACGCGGGGCGGCCCCCTTTCCGTGTCCGCGCTGCGTTCATTGCAGGCCGCCCAAATCGATCGATAGAATGTACGCCATGAGCGAACCATCAACCAAGCGCGAGCGGTATGCATCCTCGGGTCTGCGCCGGGACATCGACGAGGCCTTCGACCGCGTACAGGAATCCCTCGAGGAAGCCCGCGCCGCCTGGCCGACCGACCGCGCCAAGGCCCTGGCCGCCGCCGACGAGCTCCGGGTCCGCTCCAAGGAACTGCGCGACGGGATCGCCGTCGCGGCACGAGACACAGGCCTCGAGGGCGAGCCCCTCCAGTGGAACGAGATCGGAGACATCCTGGAAATGACCACCGGCGCCGCGTACTCGATGTTCGGCGGGTCCTGGGAAGAGATCCGCGAGGCCAACCGGGAGCGGAAGGAGAAGAAGGCCAAGGCCAGCAACCGCGCCCGCGAGACCTTCCCCTGGTGGTCCCTCAAGGAGGCCGCCGACATCTGCGGCATCACGATGAACGCGATGTACAAGCGCGCCGGCGGCAAGCCGGTCGAGGAAGAGGGCGCCAAGCCCCGCCCGGGCGGCAAGCTCTTCCCCGGCGTCCGCGTGGACTGGCACAAGCGCCGCAGCGGCAACTGGGTCGCCCGGTACGACGTCGACGAGTCGCTCATCGTCAATCGCGAGGCCGTCCCCGAGAAGGACAGGCACCGGTTCCCGAACCTCTTCCCGGAGGCCTAGGGGCCAGGCGTTCACAGACAGGTGGGGTGCCCGCACACATAGCGGGTGCCCCACCTTTTACATGTTCTAGTGTGTAATGTAGGCTTATATTATTCGCTACACCAAACAGGACAAGCCCCGACCTAGGGAGGCATGCCACGACCATGGCACCCCACGACAGCACCACCCACTCCGCTCTCACGGTGAGCCACACGACGCCGCTGTGGCGCCTCCTCGCCACCGTCGGCCTCTTCGGCGGCCTCGGCATGCTCGCCTACGGCCTCCGCGACATGCACCTGCTGGCCTACAGTTCCACCGTCGTGTCCTGCACCATCCTGTTCGCCATCGGGTTCTGGGCACGCCGGGCCTCCACCGTCAAGATGAAGGCGCGCTTCGGCCCGTTCCACAAGATCGCCACCGCACTCGTCGAGTCCCAGGCGGACATCAGCGCCTGGGTGAACCGCCGCACCCTCCTGGCCGGCCTCCTGGTCGCGTTCCTCATGGGCAACGGCGTCGCCCTCCTGCGCGCCGGCATCGAGACGGCCATGGCCTCCTTCACCTCCCCCTGGCTCGCCGGCGGCATCGGCTGCCTCATCGGGGCCGCGGCCGTCGCCCCCGAGTTCTTCCGGGGCCTGGCCAGCTCGCTCTCCATCAAGTCCACCGAGAAGGACGACGAGTCCGACGACCTCGAGCCGGCCGAGGCCGGGAAGTGAGGGCCGCAGGAATGTTCCGCATCGCACGCGACCGCAATGACAGCCTGAACCGCCGAGCTGAGCTCGAGCGGGAGACCGCCATGGCCTTCGCTGTGGTCGTCTTCATCGGCACCCCGTTTTCTGGGTGCTCCTCCACGTCCTGCACCTGACCGGCGTCCTCCACCCCGGCCACCTGCCCGAAGTGCCGTTCTGGCAGCTGGCCCTCTCCGGGATGCTGAGCGGCGCCGTCGTGTGGCCTATCTCCCAGATCGTCTACGTCCTCGCCGAAGGGAACTGAACCATGAACCGCATCGCACGCACCGCCCTGGCGGCCCTGGCCCTCGCCGGGTCCGCGACCGCCTTCGCCGCCCCCGCCCACGCCGACGCGACCTCCCAGATCCAGGGGTGGACGACCTCGAGCGTGGCGCTGTACTCCTCGTGCGACAACACGAACGGGTCCACGAGCACCATCCCGCAGCACACACACTTCACCGGGACCATCACCCCGCCGGCCAAGCAGTACGGCTCCGACTGCTACGAGCTGACCGACGACTACGGCCGCCACGGCTTCACCCCCAACGCCTACAGCCTGGTCACGATCGCGCAGGACACGGCGTCGATCTTCACCCGCTGGGTGGCGGCCGATCCCGGCGCGGCCAAGGCCAAGACCGGCCTGTTCGGGTCCGAGGCCGGGGACAAGGTCTACACCATCTACACCGGCCCGGGCGACAGCTTCGACAAGGCCGGGAAGGCCGACCCGAGGCAGACCCTCAAGGCCGGCACCCCCGTGGACGTCAACTCCTCGTCCTGGATCCCGGTGCAGACCTCCGACGGAAAGCTCGGCTTCGTGGAAGAGGACGCGTTCAAGCCCGCCACGGCCCCGGCCCCGACGGCGACCCCCGCCCCGGCGCAGGCCAAGGGCACGGACCAGGCCCAGGCGGCCGGTGCAGCCCCGGCGGCCCTGGCCACCGCTGCCCCCGCCACGGCCGCGCCGGCCGCCCAGGACAACTCCCTCACGGACACCGTCCTGGGCGTCATCCCCGGCAACAAGGGCCTGTGGGTCGTGGTGGCCGCGATCGAGGCCGCGCTGATCCTCCTCATCGCCGGCACCAAGCAGAAGCGCCGCGAGGCGAAGGCCGCGGCGGTTGACGCCCCGGAGCCCGTCAAGGCGCCCCGGTCCCGCCGCCCCGGAGCCGACACCCCCGAGGCCGAGCCCGAGCTCAACAAGGGCGGCGGCGCCCCGACCCTCATCAGCCTGGACTAGGAAAGGAACGAGACCTTGAGCCTCAGCCGTACCCTCCTCAAGGGCGGCGTTCGGATTGGCAAGGCCGCCGCCTCGGCGGCCTTCGCCACATCCAAGGACACAGAGCAGACCGATGCAGCCGACGGCCGCCACCGCTGGGCGGGCGTGCTCGTCCTGGCCGGCGCCGCCATGTTCTTCACCCTGTTCCTCTTCCACTGGCTGGCCGTGCCGCTGGCCTGGACTGCCGGGCTGACCCTGGCGCTGCGCTGGCCGCGCTCCCGCGGCCTGACCCTCTCCACCGGCACGTTCTACCGCGAGCTCGCCCGCCACCGCGCCCTGGCCATCATCCTGGGCGCCGGCGGGACCCTCGGCCTCATCCTGCGCGCGACCGTGGACGAGGCCAGCCCGCTCCTGGGCCTGGCCGGCATCGTGGCGATCATGGTCCTCAACGGGACCGTCGCCGCCGGGTGGACCTCCCGGACGCTGCGGCAGATGGCCCTGCGCGAGAAATACGGGCACATCCTCTCCGCCGTCCTCCAGGTGCCCGCGACCGCGCTCGAGCACTCCATCCTGGACGACCGCAAGAAGGGCGAGTTCCACATCGTCCCGACCCCGCCCGGGGCGGCCCTGCGCCTGGACTCCCTCGAGGAGCGGCTCGCCCTGGCTTGGCCGGAGTGGGCGGTGGACGAGGCCCGCACCTCGCACGCATCCCTGGTCCTGGTCGAGGCCGGCGCCGACGCGGTCGAGCGGCGCGAGCTGCTTCGCGAGACGGACGGCATGATCGAGGGCATCGTCCGGCACACCCGCCCCGCCGAGCGCACCGTGGCCGTCGCGGCCGGGTTCACCGGGACCGTCGCCGAGCTGGCCAAGGCGCACCGCGGCATTGTTCGGGCCCTGGGCGAGGGCTGGCAGATCGAGGAAGTCGACGGCAACGAGCTGCACCTGGCCGCCGACCCCGACCCCCGCCCCTCCGCCGAGACCTGGACCCTCCCGGCCGGGGTCTCCCCCACGGCCGGCGCCCGGTACGCGGCCCTGGCCGAATCCCGCGGCGCCACCCTGGTCGAGTGGGCGCCGTACGACCGGCAGGCCTTCGTGGCCCGCATCACCCCCGCGGCCAAGACGCTGCGCGACCGCATCGCCCCGGACCTCAAGGCCGAGCCATGGGATGTCGAGATCCGCCTCAAGTACGGCGCCACGGAGGCCGGCGACGGCTACGTGGCCGGGGTCGACGTCCTGCGCGGGCGCCGCCACGTCACCGACCCCAAGCGGCGCCGCGACGAGTGGATGTCGCTCATCGCCACCATGTGCCCGACCCCGGCCGACTACCTGTGGACCTACCGCGAGGACGGCCTAACCGGGGCCATTTCGTTCCGCTGCATCGCCGACCCGCTCGAGGGCATCGTCCCGTTCACGGTCGATCCGACGCAGTCGGTGACCGCGGACGAGCCCTGGCACGTGGGCCGCGACGAGAACGGCGACCCGGTGCTGGTGGACCTGGCGGCGTCGGCCCACATGCTCGTGGCCGGAACGACCCGGTCCGGCAAGTCGGTCGGGACGTATAGCCTCCTCACCCATGTGCTCCGCATGGGTGACTCGGCGCGGCTCCTGGTGGCGGACCCCAACGACACGACGATCGCGCCTTTCGAGGACAAGGTCTCCTGGTCGACGTCCTCCACCGACCCGGAGCCGGTGACCGAGATGCTCCGCTGGGTGCGTGCCGAGATGGACCGTCGCAAGCCGATCCTCCGCGCCATGCGCAGGGACAAGATCGAGGCGTTCTCCCCGGAACTGCCCCTCATCGTCGTGGTCATCGACGAGGCCGCCAACTACATGAACCACTCGGACACGAAGGCCGCTGGCGAGATGGCGGTCGAGCTCAAGGCTGTGGTGGCGCAGGCCGCCAAGTTCGGCGTCCGCGTCGTGCTCATTACCCAGAGCCCGGACAGCAAGGTGCTGGACACCACGACTCGCTCGCTCCTCTCGGCACGCATCTGCTTCCGCGTGGACGACCTGGCGCGCGCTCAGATGGCGTTCCCGGACATCGAGGACCCCGAGATCCTCCTGGACTGCAAGCCGGGCGTCGGCCTGGTCAAGCAGGTGGGCGGCCAGGCGCTCCGGTTCCGGTCCGTGTACCTCAAGGACCACTGGGACGTCGCCGCCCGGCTCCCCCAGTCCATGCCGAAGGTGAATGTGCGCGACCTGGGGGGCGTCGTGCTCCGGCCGGCGGTGCAGGACCTCACCAAGCAGCAGATCGAGGACATGGGCACGCTCGAGCTCTCCGCGGACGACCTCGTGGAGGACCTGGGCGAGCTCTCGTTCGACTTCGAGGACGACGAGGACGCGGCCTAGCCAGGCGCACCCAGGCACACCAGAGGGGCGGTCCGCACACAGCGGGCCGCCCCTCTTCACGTCCCCGGCACGCAGGGCGCACCGGCGCACCGCCGCCCAGGCAGGGGACTGCGCCTGCCACCTATCTCCGGACATTCCTCGACGTCCGGACATAACCCCCGTTCACGCGAGGATGGCAGGGGGTTGACCTCGAGTCGGTCCTGGTCAACGACGACCTCGACCATACTGTCCTTCCACATCTCATCCTTTGCGAGCACCTCCACCCTGGTGGATGACCCGTCATCCCACTGGAAGACGTCTGAATGGCGGACGTGCCAGTGGCCGCACAGGACGATGCGCGGCCGGAGCGCCTGCACGGTGCGCTGGAGCAGTTCGCGGGTGACGTTCGCCCTGGCGGCAAGCTCCGGCGGCAGGTCCAGGCCGCGCAGACTAGTCACCCCGGCCGGGGCGTCGTGGGTGAGCAGGACGTCGAGCCGCCTGCCTGCGGCATTCTCGATCAGTTGTGCGGCCTCAGCCTCGGTGGGTGCTTCAAGTTCCGCCCAGAGGGTCTTGCCTTCCTTGCGCCATGCCGCATCCACGGAGAAGGCGCCACCCAGGGCGCCGATGAGTGCCCCGTCGATCTCGGCGACCAGGCCGCGGGGCAGGTAGGTCAGCCGGTCCGTCAGCCGGCGGCTCCCGTCCGCCTGCAGCGGCAGCTCCCTCAGAGACGGGTGTGCGTCGTGATTGCCGTCGATCCAGTAGAACTGGGCCGAAGACTGCTCCATGAAGGAGTCCAGGCGGCGGACCATCTTCTGGCGCCCCATGTCGGGCCACAACAAACCGCAGTCGCCCACCTGGAGCATCACCTGGAGGCCAGCCGCCCGCATCGCCTTCGCTGCCAGGCGCGCCGCCATCACGTTCCCATGGAGATCGCCGAGCACAGCGAAGCGGGCCATCAGGACTCCTCGAGGCGGCGGATGGACTGGATCGGGGTGGTCATGCGGAGGGTTGCCACGCCGTCGGTCCGCACCCGGAGGTAGAAGGCCCCCTCGACACCGACGCGGAGCAGCAGGATCCCGATCAAACCCAGGACCTCGCCGTCCCGCCGGAGGTCGGCCGAGATGTCCAGGTCGGTCGCGGGACCGACCTGACGCGGGAGCCGCGTCACGGTGGACGAACCATCCGCGCGGATGTCGAACTGGTGCGTTGTGCCGGAGCCGGTGGTCACGAGCCACCGGCCGGTGTCCAGGTCGGTCAGGGACTGCATTTCTTCGGCCTCCAAATTCACGCGGGGCCCTCAGCCTATCCAAATTAGTCGGACATTCCTGAGGGCGCCCTCGCAGAGATGCACGCTGGCGTTTCTTGATGTGCGGGCATTTCGGGCATCTCGGGCACTGCAGGCCCTTCGGGCGCTGCTGGCATTTCGGGCATTTCGGACTCTGCTGGCATTTCGGGCGCTGCTGGCATTTCGGGCATTTCGGGCACTGCAGGCCCTTCGGGCGCTGCTGGCATTTCGGGCATTTCGGGCACTGCAGGCCCTTCGGGCGCTGCTGGCATTTCGGGCTCGAGCTGGCTCTTCCGGCTCTGCGGGCGCTGCTGGCATTTCGGGCTCGAGCTGGCTTTTCCGGCTCTGCGGGCACTGCTGGCATTTCGGGCTCGAGCTGGCTTTTCCGGCTCTGCGGGCACTGCTGGCATTTCGGGCTCGAGCTGGCTCTTCCGGCTCTGCGGGCACTGCTGGCATTTCGGGCTCGAGCTGGCTCTTCCGGCTCTGCGGGCACTGCTGGCATTTCGGGCTCGAGCAAGACGATCGCGCGCCCGCCCCCGCATGCCGGGTCGCTTCCATCGCGGTGCCCCTGCCCTGCAAAGGCCGCGGACGTACGCTGGGCCCACAACGGGGAAGGAACCAGGGAGGCCCAGCATGAGATCCAGGTTCTGGGGTACGAGGAAGTCGGCGCTCCCAAGGCCAAGCGGGGACCCGGTGCAGGACGCACGCGCCCAACTCGAGCGCTTCCGAAAGGCCGACGCTTTCATCGACCTCGGCGCCGGCGGACTGACCGGCAGCCCAGGGGCTCTCAAGCTCACCCCGGACGAATCCGAGAGAGCCCTCGAGACGATGCGCCACCTCGTGGAGCAGCAGATCGAGGACTATCTGACCGCCCACCCGGCCTCCGAGGAGTGACCGGACACCACCTCATCTACGAGTACGTTCGGTTTGTCCACGCACCACAACGGTGTCCAGTTCTGGGCTCTCCGTCACCCAAAGCCCCATCGTTGCAGGCATCGCCGGCCCCGCAGACGTCGTAGCCCTCGAGCAGGTCAAGCCCTTCGACGACTGATGCGGCCATACTGGAAGAGTCGCCGAGAGGCGAGCACCTTGGCCTCAACGAAAAGAGGACCCGCTGCAACGGGTCCTCCTTCTCCGGCCGGTGTCGGTCGGCAGCGCTCGCGCTGGAGCGCCTTGGGGTTGTTCACCGTCAACGCTACGACGGATCCCATGCGATAGCCAGCGGGGCGATGCCACTAACCCTTGGAGTGGCCCGTGGGAAATACCCCCGCACCGAGGTTCGCACTTTGGCTTGCCACGCTTCAGCTGGCGCGTGCCATCGTCGTGCTGTGGGCTGAGTGGCTCGACCACCACTGAGCCCAGGAGTCCGTCCGGCCGAGCGCCGGGCGGACTCCGTTGACGACGGTCTGCCCCTTGTTCAGGTGTCGCGGCCGAGCCACTGCGAGGCGATGACGCGCCGCTCCACCTGGGCGGCCTCCACCCAGAACTCCCGGGCACCCCGGTAGTAGGACGCCTGCCAGAGAACCTGGACCAGGACGTGCCTGTCCGTCCAGGCCAGGGCGAACCCGGACTCTGTCCGCTCGGGCCGACCATCGTCGAACAAGAGCCGAACCCACACGGGAAGGGCCTTCGCCGGCCGCGTCACGGCGGAATGATCGATCGCGGCTTCGGGGACGACGACGGGCTCGGGTTCATCCTCTCCCCGGGCGTTTAGCCCGCTCACCGCGCAGGCTCGGCTTCGTGGCCGGCCTTATCTGCTGCTTTGGCTGGCATGGCGCTCACTCTAGCGGCGCGCCGCGACTGCCTGGGGCCACGGCTGGGGAGGCAGGCCACCTCGTCGGGCACTTGACTCGCCTTGGGACGATTGGTGTGTGCCCGCGCCGATCTACGACTACACCGAGGCGCGAAAGGCCCTGAGCAGCATCCTCGACGCCAGCGCCCGCGGTGGCGCCTCCATCATCAGCCGCGCCCACGACGCCGCAGCAGTGGTCGACGCGGGCCGCCTCAGGGGCTACCTAAGCCGGACCATCGAGTCCCACGCTGTCACGGTCCACGAGGACGGCGCCTGGGCCATCCTCCTCCCCGGCATCCCCGTCGCTGCCGAGGCCGCCGCCCTTGACGACGCCGTCGCCGACTGCGTGGCAGCACTGCGCGAGTACGCCGCAGACTGGGAAGACCACCTCTCCAAGACGCCCAACCACGCCGGCAGCTGGGCGCTCGTCTAACTCGTGCGCCTCTCGACAGACGAGCAACTCGCAGCGTGGCTCTCCGGAGACGAGTGAGCCGCACCCCACAGAGGGACTCGACGGTCCCGTCATGGCAGGTGGTAGACCGCAAGCCCGCGAGCAGGGGCCCGATATACACATTGGGATCGAGGCGTTCCCATTGTGTATAGGCAGGTCGCCGGCAGGAGCATGCCCCCCTCTGTGACCCTGGCTGTGGGAGCTGTCAGGCCGGGCAGGTGCCGTCGCGCCGATACAGTAGCGACACCGCTCCGCGCCAAGGACCTGGGCCCTCAGTCCCGACCCGCTAGGCGAAAGCTCCCTGCTGGTGGGCGCGCACCGCGGCGATCACCGGTGCGGCTCCGCGCAGGCGGAACACGTCGATCGGGCGGCCGCCGAGGAGGGGGTTCTGGCCTTCGAGCCAGAGCCGGGCTTGCCCTGGGGTGAACGTCGACGCCAGGTGTTCGACGAGCAAGTCGATGTCGGCCAGCTGGCCGGCAGTGGGCTCACTGCCTAGGGCCCCCATGAGCTTCCTGGCCACCGACTGGGGCTCGCGTCCGTTGGCGGCCACCTCAGCAGGAGCCTTCCTGGGGCCGGGCAGCCTCTCCCCCATCACCCCGGCCTCGCTGCGCCGCCTGGTCCCTAGCCTTTCCTTCGGCCACGGTCTTCCGTGCCCTGGCTAGGAGGGCAGCCACGGCGCGGTCGGCCTCCTCCTCGTTCAAACTGAGGTCATTACTGATCAAGGACCCTGCGCCTATGTCGATCTTCATCCCCGAGTAGGACGGCCGGAATCGCCTCTGGCGGTCTGTCACCTCTCGCGCCCCGTCGAACGTGCCGCGATAGCGCCTCGCGGACGGACTGAGATCCCATGGTCCATGGAGCCATTGTGCCCCCGCCGCCCCGGCCTGGTTCAGCACCGGGTGCGACGGCACCTAGCCCCAGTCACGCTCCTCTTTGGACAGCGCCACGATCCACTCCGGCGTAGGGACGCCGAGCCGCTCGTTGATCGCGACGCGAGCCCTGGCCGCAGCCCTCTGCACGTTGCGGTCGTAGCTGCTCGCGGGAAGGCGCCGCCCGCCCGCACCGGTGCCCTTCCCCGCCGGGAAGCTGCTGCCCCCGCGGCGATGCGCCTGGACGAAGGCCTCGAGCGCGGCCGTGACGACCATGTCCGGGTCCACTCCCTCTTCACGGCAGGCCTCCTGGGCTGCGGCCCAGACACTGTCGGGCACACGGATCCCCCTGATGGGGGCGGCTTCCTCAGACATGGCGGTCATCCTGTCGCGGGTGGTTGAAAGGCGCGGTGCTCTGGTCAGGTGCTCTCAGGCCGGACGTGGCGGTCCGTGCCCCGCAGGGGGCGAACCGGCAGTGCGCCGGGCGCGCTCAAGGAGCGCCGCCATGGCACGGTCGGCCCGCTCCTTCGGCAGCTTCAGCCCCGATACGAGGGGCCCGCTTCCGAGGTCGATTGGATGTCGGACGGCGATGTCCGCATGCCGCTCCGAGCATCCCGGGCCTTCTTGCCCTGTGCCATCACGTTCTCCCCTCGCCCACCAGCTTACGGATAGGGCCTCTTCTTCGGCTTGACGTACGGGTGGCGTGCCGCGTGCCAGCGCAGCCGCCACCGGGGGTCAGCGGCGCTGGTCGGCGATCAGCCGGTCGAAAGCATCAGGCAGCTCGCCGATGCAAAGCGCCGTGGCCGAGGCTTGAGCGGGGGGCCAGCTCAATGTGCCCGGCCTTGGTCTCCACGTCGAACTCGCCCAGGGCCTGGTCCAGCATCAGGAACGCCACCCCCATCAGGTCCCCCGGCTCATGCGGACCGTGGACGCTAAAGCCCCCTCTGGGCCCCGCCCCTTCTCGGTGCCCCCTACCGTCCCGCGCCCACAGCCTGCGGTTCGTCCTGGTTGAGGAACGCTGTGATCCGCTCGAACACGACCTTGAAGGCGGCCCTCCGGCGGTCAGCGAAGGTGCGCCGGTGCAGCATCGCCGCCTCCTTCGCGTCTGTCTCGTCCAGGCGCACACCGACCTCGATGTCCAGCTCCTCCTGATACAGCTGCGCGTCGACAGCGCGCCGGGCCTCACGGGCCACATTCCCCGCAGCGTCCCGGATCGCGATCAGGTCCCGCGCGGCCCTGAGCGCACCCACTCGCGCCCACGGGTCCTGGTAGTGCTCGGCGATGTCCTCCTCGTAGGAGCCGGGATCCGTCTCCAGCCCGTTCAGGTACATGAAGTCGCCGTAGGCGCCGTTGTCCTTGAGCTGGTATAGGATCTGGTCCTCTGTGCCGGGACGGTGGCCGAAGCGCACCTCCGGCAGCTCGTCATCCTCGTCCCAAAAAGCCAGCTCGATGTCTGCGCAGTAGGGCATCCTGCGCCGGCAAGCGTCTTCGAAGGCTCGAAATGCGGCGTCAACGTCCGGCGCCTCGAGAACTGGGGCAACAGCTTCGGGGTCGGTGAACATCTCGTCCCCGAGCTCCGCCCTGACTTGGGAGATGAGAGGCTTGGCCCGTTCGGTGACGACGTCGTAGACGCTGTCCGCGAGGGCAAGGAGGGCGCCGAAGCTCTCTCGCCAGGCCCGTTCGCTGCTCGCCTCTGCTGCGACCTCGTCGAAGGTGATGGCGCTGTCCTGGTAGAGCAGAATGCCTTCCTCGTCGCCGGGCCAATCGTCCTCCCGGAAGATGATGCACTCGCCCCGGAAGTTGATCAGCCGGTAGGCCTCTCCCGTGCCGTTGTCCGTCCACGTGCCGCCGGTGACTGTGGCGTTGTCCAGCTCGTCGATCGTGAGGTCCGTGAAGGAACGGTCCAGGCACGCTCGCATCCGCACAGGGATGTAGTTGGTGTCCGGGTCGCCGAAGAAGTACATGCTGCGCATCCTAGGGCCTCGGACGGACAGGTGAGGCAGGGGTGGGATGATCGTGGCGTGAGAGGACTGAACGACCGGGGCGGCGCCGAACCGGCCCCGGCCGTCGTCCCCCAGGACGCCATCGACCAGGACCGGATCACACGCGCCCCGCAGGACTTCCCCGTGTGGGTGGCGCTCACGTTCGACGACGGCCGGCCCGAGCGCACCAAGCCCGGGTTCGCCCTGGCATGGACGGACCGGCACGTCCTCGTCCAGGTCCTCTGGCAGGCGTCCTAGACCGATCGCCGACGGGCGTGCGTCGGCCGGCAAAGGAGGTCGTCGATCACTCACTGCTCCAAAGCCGTGCGCTCCCGGTGAAGTCAGCGACGCGACCGGGTTCCAAACCACGGTCGCGGCTCTGGCTGCACTGATCGCGAATCGCGACGAGGGCGCCGTTGGCGGGGTGGAACAAAATGTTCGGGCAGAATGCAGGCATGCCCGAAGACTTGGAAGACTACGCCGACGCTCCCGTCACAACATCACGCCCGGCCCCTGATATGGCGATCGCGCATGAGGCCGGCGAAGTGATCGGGCACATGCTCGGTGACGGACGGTCCGTGATCGAACCGGCGACGACGATCTGGACAGCCGAGGCGGCCGAGGACCTACGCTCGAGGATCGGCGACAACCTGATCGTCGGGGCGGATCAGCACCAGTGGGACAAGTTCGACCAGCAGCTCGAGGGCGCGTCCCGGGAGGTGGTGCTCCTCGCGGCCGAGCTCGTCTTCCTGCGCGAGCACGCGCTGTGGAAGGCCCGACCCGAGACCCGCCGCGCCCATGTCGAGCGGGTGCTGGCACACCTCGGCTCCCCCGTGGCGATTCCGGAGCCGATGTCGGCCTGGCTCGGCCGCCCTGCCCGGACCGCAGGGTTCGACCCGGGCCCCTGGTACAACCAAGCGATGTGGAGGCACATCATCTGGACAGCGACCTTCGTGCGCCACTGGAGTGGTCTGCCGGAGGCTGAGCGCGAGGCCGCGCGCACCGATCCGTGGGAACTGCAGCGGGCCATGCTCGCCTCCGGAGGTGACCGGTCCGACATCCGCAATGCGCTTCAGTTCCTTGCCCGGCCGGACGCTTTCGAGCCGATCTCGTCCTCCGTGATGAAGTCGAGGATCCGCGATGGCCTGGCCGATCGTATCGGGGGTGCGACGGGCAACGACCCCGCCTCGATCGACCGTGACCTGCTGGCGATCCGCGCAGCATTGGAGCATGAGGTCGAGGGGCCGTTCCACTTCTGGACGCCGGCGGTGGAGCAGCTCTGGCACCCATCCCGCACCCAGTCTGCCTCTGCAGATGCTGGGACCGCAGAGCTGGGCGAACCCCGCCCACGTCACTACTGGCTCTACGCCCCGGGCCCACAGGCCTCGGAGTGGGACGGTTTCTCCTCCGCGGGCGTTATGGCGATCGGCTGGGACGAGCTCGACGACCTCAGCACCTACCCGAGCCGTGAAGCGATCCGCCAGGCGCTCGACCCCGAGGGGACCGGCGGGTCGCTGAGAAACGACGTGCTCGCGGTGTGGCAGTTCCAGCACGACATCGCCGTGGGCGACATCGTCTTCGCCAAGCGCGGACGAAAGGAGATCCTCGGGCGCGGCGAGGTCACGTCCGCCGCCCGGTTCGAGCCGGACCGCGAGTCGTACATCCACGTTCGCTCGGTGGAGTGGACGCATACAGGTTCCTGGGAGCACCCGGGAAACGCCGCTATCAAGACGCTCACCGACATCACTCCCTATCAGGACTATGTCGAGCAGCTCGAGGCGCTCGTCACCGGCGAGGACGAGCCCGCGCTGCCCGCCACTGTGACGCCGCTGCCGCCCTACGACCTGTCCGCGTTCCTCAGGGAGGTCTACCTGCCCGAGGAACGGTACGAGCGTCTTCGCTCCCTGCTGGCGCGCAAGAAAAACGTCATCCTCGCAGGCCCTCCCGGCGTCGGGAAGACCTTCGCCGCCAAACGTCTGGCGTACTCGATCATGGGCGAGAAGGACCCGAGCCGCGTCCAGATGATCCAGTTCCACCAGAGCTACTCGTACGAGGACTTCATGATGGGGTACCGCCCCACCGAGACGGGCGGCTTCGTCCTCGCCGAAGGACCGTTCTACCGATTCTGTGAAGAAGCCCGCGCCGACGACGCCGACCGGCCGTACTTCTTCATCATCGACGAGATCAACCGAGGGAACATCTCCAAGATCTTCGGCGAGCTGCTCATGCTCATCGAAGCCGACAAGCGCGGGCACGACCTCCGCCTCCTGTACAAGAACGAGACATTCTCCGTGCCCGCCAACGTGCACATCATCGGCATGATGAACACCGCCGACCGCAGCCTCGCCGTGCTCGACTACGCACTGCGCCGGCGCTTCGGCTTCTTCGAGATGGGGCCTGGCTTCGACTCCGAGGGGTTCACCCGCTGGCAGAAGGACACGGGCAGCCCCTCGATCGACAGCCTCGTTGAAGCGGTCGTCGACCTCAACAAGGCGATCGCCGCCGACCCCGCGCTCGGCCAGGGCTTCGCGATCGGGCACAGCTTCCTCTCTAGGCCCCCGGCAGGCGGCAGTGAGGACGCTTGGCTTCACTCGGTCGTCGAGGACGAACTCGTTCCCCTGCTCGACGAGTACTGGTTCGACGAGCCGGCCAAGGCCGAGGAATGGGCGGGCAGGCTCCGGGCCACGCTCGCATGACCGACCGCTCGATCGCCATCCGCAACGTGTACGTGATGATGGCCTACGCCTTCCGGGCCATCCGAAGCGACGGCAGCGACCATATCGCGGCCGAGTCCTTCGACCACCTCCACGACCTGCTCGCAGAGATCCTCGTGCGCGGCGTCGGCGCACAGGTCAAGCGCGGCATCCACCGCGATTACCTCCGGCATAGCGACGAGTTGGCAACCGTGCGCGGCCGCATCGACATCGCCGGCACGGTCGCTACCCGCTCCATAGTCCGGGGCAGGCTGGTGTGCGAGTTCGACGAGTACGAACCCGACACTCTATACAACAGGGCCCTGAAGTCGGTCATGGTCCTCCTCATCCGCCATGGGGATGTCTCCACACCGCGCAGGGACGCACTGCGTCGGCTCCTGCCGTACCTGGACGCGGTGACACTGGTCCCGCCGACTTCGATCCGCTGGGACGGACTCACCTACCACCGTGCGAACGCCTCGTACCGGCTGCTGCTCGGTGTCTGCGAACTGGTCGTGCGCGGGCTCCTGCCCACCCAGGCCGCTGGTGCAGCCAAGCTCGCCTCATGGGTGTCGGACGACGCGATGAGCAGCCTGTACGAGCGCTTCCTGCGCGCCTACTACGCCGTCCACCATCCCGAGCTCTCCCCTGGCGCGTCCACCGTTGTCTGGGACTTCGATGAAACGAGGGCGCTCGGAGCCGAGCAGCTCCCGGCAATGCGCACCGACGTCACGCTCCGGCGGGGACCGCGGACCCTCATCGTCGATGCAAAGTACTACAGCCGATCGATGCAGGTCGGCATGTGGGGCAAGGCGACCATCCACTCGGCCAACCTCTACCAGATGCTGACGTATGTGAAGAACGCCGACGTCCGCCGCGACGGGTCGGTCAGCGGCCTGCTCCTCTACGCACGCACCGACGCTCCTAGGCAGCCCGACCTCGACGTCGTCATCCAGGGAAACCGGATCGGTGCTCGGACGCTCGACCTCAACCGGCCGTGGGACGATCTCAGAGCCCAGCTCGAAGACACAATTAGTTGGCTTGAGAACTGACTCTGGCGTCCGTCGCGAACAGGTCCGGCAGCTGGCCCTGACGTGCTCGGGATTGGACGGCACCCTCGCCAGTAACGCCCGCTCCTCCTGTCGCCGTCCTCCACCCGTTAGCAGCACTCGACCGCCTCTGCCTCCGGACGGCCGTCCGGCCGCGTCGACGGCTGGCAGTCCCTGAGCATGGCGCCGTCGCCAGAGTCCGCCGCCGAGCTGGTGGTCGGCGCCGAGCGCCGCGCCCACACTTCCTACCAGACGGTATCGGGCCCAGGTGGACGAGGCCTTAAAGGGCGCGTGGACGATGCGGAAGAGAGGCTTGGGCCTCTCTGGGCGTGTGCGCAGACAAGCTGAGCGGTACGATCGCCGCATCGGGACCGAGGAGGAGTGGATGGCGGACGAGCCGGAGTTCTTCATCGTTCCCGAGGACGAGGCAGCCCAGATGCGTGCCACCGAGCGGCGCCCGAGCCTGCCCTGGCCCGACATCGAGCTGCCCGCCCTACTCCCGGGCAAGAACTACTTCCTGGTGCCTGAGGAGCTGCTACACCGGCCGAGACTGCCGCGGAAGAAGCGCGAATACCGGCCGTACCAAGATCCGCCCGAGATGCTCGTCCCGGTCTCAGAGATGACCGAGGAGACGTGGGCCGAATGGGAATGGCCTGCTGACCACGACCGGGCTCCCACGATCCCCCGGCAGGCGGTCCTGATCCTCTGGCGGCGCGACGGGAACATCTGCCAGGTGTGCGGCCTGACTGTGGACATCCGGCTCCGCTGGCCCCACCCCGGCTCGGCTCAGATCGACCACCTCGACCCGATGGGCTGGCGCTCCGGCCGCAAGCGTGAGCTCGACACGTGGGGCAACGTCCAACTCGCCCACGCGCACTGCAACTCCGCCCACCACAACTTCGACCAGCACCTCATCGCGGTCGCCGACTACCGGCACGAGCTCCGGCGCGCCATCGAGGCGGCCGCGGAGGGCCGGGGAGCCCCGATGCCCCCGTGGACGCGCAGGCTCGCCCGCGGGGCCGCGGCGGGCCCCGGAATGGACGGCCCGTGGGAGTCGGAGGCCTGGCGGCGGGAGCAGGAGCTCGGCCGCCCCAAGGCATCCTTCGGGCAGGAGTGGCCCGTCCTCTGAACAGGCGCCCCCCGTGGATACCATGCCGCTCTCATTCCGCTGAGCTACAGGGGCGTGTGCGTAGGGCTCGTGGGCTGCGGCGGCCCGATGGCTGGCTCGGCGATGACCGACCAGTGCTCGTCGCGGATCCGCGCCAGGTAGTACTCCTCGAAGACCGCGTGGCAGGAGGGACATACGTAAGCAGCGTAGGTCCGCCGCGAATAGGGGCCGATTGCCGATCGGATGAGGGCCTTCGGGACGTGACAGTGGACCCTGGCCGCCCACGCGTCGACCGCCCTGCGGACGCTGGGCAAGTCTTCGGGGCGGTCGTACCTGAGATCCACCTTCAGATCCGGAGTGCTAGGCGCCTTGGTCCACTGCTTGCCCCATCCCGGGCTGCGCGTCCACCAGACGAGCATCCTGCTCTCGCAGCGGCTGCAGTCTGCGAGGGTGGCGAAGACGAAGGCCGGACTGGGACAGTCAAGGGGCCGTAGACGGAGGCAGGGGCAGCGCACGAGCGATTCATCGTCTGGATCATGGCCGTGCGCTCGTCCTTGGACTGTTGCGGCGCCGCCCTCAGGGCACTGCCGACGGTCTGCAGGCGCTCTGTCCGGGCTCTCGCTTCGGCCCGATCCCGCTCTGCCCGGAGGCGCGCCTCAGCTGCCTTTCGAGCGTCCTGCTCGCTCGGCGTGCCGTGTGTCCACGCCGGCCCCTTGGTCAGGAGCGATGCCACGAAGTGGTCGAGACGTACCCGCTCCGGGGCGTGTGCGACCCCATTGTGGTCGGCGCCCCGGAGAAGAAGCTCGCCGAGATCGTCTGGCACCGGGGCGTCCTTCCCGAACCAGGTGACGACGGTAGGAACCTTGATGCTGTGCTTCTCGAGGGGGCGGGGAATCACCCAGACCGGGAAGATGCCGCTTACGAAGTACCGGCTGCTCCGCTCGAAGTAGCGGTCGTGGGACTGCGGCGACAGCTGGACCTCGAAGGCGACGCGGCGCTTCACCGCCGTGTCGGACTCGGCCAGAACGTCGACGATCCAGTCCCGGGACTCGTGGGGGTGTTCGATGACTGCGTGCCAGCCGGGGACCGCGTCGATCGCCCGGGCCAGTGCTTCCTTCATCGCCAGGTGCTGCATGATTCGCCGCCATGGTCGACGTTGCATCCGGTCCTGCGGTAGTGGGCGAAGAACCGGGTGTGCTCGCCCCGCCCGGTGGCGACGGCGCGGAGGCCGCACCCCGGCATGGTGAGATCCTTGCGCCATGCGGAGGCCTTGACCTCAGCCCAGGATTCACGGGTGGGCTTGCTGGCGTCGATTCGTTCGTCGCCCAGGATGGCGATCAGCTGCATCCCACTACCCCCATCTGGAACAGCCCTGCTGGGAGGGTTCGACCATGGGGCTCTGACAGCCGTCCATCACTTGCGGCGGTGGAGGCCGAGGACGCGTTCGACGAGCTCGTCGTCCTCGGTGTTGAACGTGGCGCCGGGTCCGGGTGGGCCTTAGACCTTAGAGGGTGTTCACATGGGGGCCAGGCTATGTAGAACGCTGATTTGAATGCGGGCGGGGCCGAGCAGTTTTCATTGCCCCTCATGCAAGTCCTCAGCGTCGATGTATTGCGAAATTCGACGCGTTCTCTTTAGGGCAAGAGGTATCAGAACTGCTCGCGCGACCTCGTCCACATCGCGCGCGACACGGGCTACGACGACCTCCGGAAGGTCAGCCCGCTGCTGCGCCCAGAGCGGGCTCGACGCCGCGGATGACTCGCTGGCGGTCATCGCTGGGAAGATTGCCGAACTGGTCGCCCTTGGGGACATGCTCACTGCCCGGTCGTCCCACCTCCTGTGACGAGTGGCGGGCAGCGTCTTCCTCGGCTGGGGGAGTACCGCTCACGGCATGAGCGGCAACCGACGCCGCGACATCGGCGCGAAGCGCCCGCGCCGCTGTGAATTGTGACTGAAGGTGATCGCAGAGCACGGACAGTTCAGCAACCCGGCGGACGATACGGGTTTGCTCTTCTATGGGAGGGAGCGGCACTGGTGTCGCGAGGATCTGGTCGCGGGAAAGTTTGCGCATCGTGTCGCTCGTTCCTTTGGAGACCGCCGCGTATAGGGCCCGGACTGCGCGCGTGCCGTTTAGGACGTTCACATACTCGGCTGTCACTCGGTCCACGAACCTAAGACGGACGATGAGGTCAGACATCATCAGTCTCGGCGGCGGATTATCCACGACGACACTGCGACCCACCAGTGCAGCCGTGTTCGCACGTGACATAAGGAAATCGCCGTCACGGACTTCGATTGCAGGACGTGGCGCCAAGCCTGCCGCCAGCACCTTATGCTCGTGGGGAAAGAACTGGCGCCATGACACTGCACTGAGCTTCAGGACCCCCCACTGATCCAGACTCGACCGCGGCTCTGCCGGGCACACAGGGCTCCATCCGGCCTCGTTCGAGATGAGCAACTCACCGAGCGTGCACCACGTCCATCCCGTTGGCGCTTCAAACTGCAGAGTATCGGGATCCAACTTCGCTGGGGGCGCCGACCGCCTGATCGCTTTGGTTCGGATGAGCTTTGCGCGCTCGGATGCGATGCGTTCGAGGAGTTCGGTCGCAGGCTCGTCTTCGGAGTCTTGGTGCGTGAGGCGGCCCCGGACGGCGAGATCGAGGATGGTCTGACGGACACGGTTGAGGGCGGCGAGGTCGCCTTCGCCCGGGACGAGATGCAGGCCGATATGGTCGGCGAAAACTCGGACCCCGGCGCGCGCGTTGGTTGCCGAATCTGCCTCGGCGACCCTGTTAAGGGTTGAGGCAGTGAGTGCTGATCGCGCTTCGACCTGCGCGGCCTGCTGTTGCTCCAACTCATCGCAAAGATCCATCAACTGTTCGATGCGTTCGACGATCCTTCGCTGTTCACCAAGAGGTGGTAGCGGGAGCGGTACGGACTCCATTACTGTTCCGGACACCTCGGAGAAGGTGGTCCCGGAGCCAAGGCTCGCGATCGCACCGCAGTATGCGCGGAGCCCCCAGTAAAGGAACGGCGAGCATTCCATCGCGTGCGGGACAAGGGACTTGAAACCCTGGTTGGTCGCCAGTTCGTTTTGTGCGACCGCGACGTAGCCGATCGGGGCACGACTAGAAAAGACCAGTGATCCAGGTGGCAAGAGTGTGGCTGAGCTGGTCGCGAGCCCCTGAGCGCTAAGGCCGCGGCTGCCCCGTGCGATGCCTCGAACCTTTCCTCGCGCCATGTCTGCGGGAGTGATCCACGGAATGCCGGGTTCCTCGAAGTTAGCCGGGTCGTTGGCGTTGGGAGTGCCACCTCCGATAACGTGAGCGATCCTTGAGGCCCGGACCCAACGCCACTCCGCCGGGATTGGGTGTGGAGTCTGGGCGGGAGAGGGATTTCCGAGGTTCTTTGGGCGGCGCATCTTTCGGGCAGCGATCTTTGCCTCGCGCGCGGCGTCAATCCGTGCGAGCAACTCGGTGACGTTTTCGTCCTCGTCCAAGCGTGATGTCAGCTTGCCGCGCATGGCGAGGTCGAGGATCATGCTGCGGAGCTTGTCGATCCCGCCGGGGGCATCAGCGATGTGGCCGAAGGATTCCAGGAAGGTCTCGCGGTTCACTGAAGAGCATCCTCGATCGCGGCCACCAGGGCGTCACGAAGGCTGGCTCGGGTGCTCTCTATTGAGCCGAGGAGCGCCTGGTACTGCTCAAGTAACTCCTCGGGGTCGCGGTGCTCCGCGTCGATCTTGTTGGGGTTGGCGACGTCGAGGTTCCAGTTGTTTGCGCGGATGTCCTCGACCGACACCTTCCAGGCGACCTCGGACTCGACGCGAGCCTCCCACCATGCCTTCTCGGTGTCGAACTCCTCGATGCGGATCGGCTTGGTCTTCGAGTAGTTCTTGTAGCCCGCCGGGTACTGATGCTCGTAGTACCAGATGTCCTTGGTCGGCTGGCCCTTGGTGAAGAACAGCAGGTTGGTGGCGATGCTCGTGTACGGGTTGAAGACGCCCTTCGGTAGTCGCACGACGGTGTGCAGGTTGCAGTCGGTGAGGAGCTTTTCCTTGATGCGCGCCTTGACGCCGTCACCGAATAGGGTGCCATCAGGGAGTACCACTGCGGCACGCCCGCCGATCTTGAGCAGGTGCTCGATCAGGATCAGGAAGAGGTCGGCGGTCTCGCGGGTGCGGTACGCCTGCGGGAAGTTGTTCTCGATGCCTGGTTCCTCGGTGCCGCCGAACGGCGGATTGGTGAGGACCACATCGACGCGGTCCTTGCTGGTGTAGTCGCGCAGCGGCCGGGCTAGCGTGTTGTCGTGGGCGATGTTCGTCGGTACGTCGATGCCGTGCAGCAGCATGTTCGTCGTGCAGAGCAGATGGGGAAGCTGTTTCTTCTCAACGCCACGGATCGAGGACTGGAGGGTTCTCTCATCTTTGGGGGTCTTCACGTGGTTCCTGCGGACGTGCTCGATCGCGCCGGTCAAGAACCCGCCTGTGCCGCAGGCGGGGTCGAGCACAGTCTCGCCGAGCTGTGGCGCAGCGATGTCGATCATGAACTGGGTCACGGCGCGTGGAGTGTAGTACTCGCCGCTGTTCCCCGCGCTCTGCAGGTCTTTGAGAATCTGCTCGTAGATGTCGCCGAACAGGTGGCGGTCCTCGGATCGGTTGAAGTCGATCTCGTTGATCTTGTTGATGACCTGCCGGATCAGAGTGCCGTTCTTCATGTAGTTGAAGGCGTCCTGGAATACATTGCCGATGACGTTGGCGCGGCCGGTCGTGGAAGTCTCGGAGAACCGCTTGAGTGCTGGGAAGAGTTCGTTGTTGACGAAGCCGAGCAACGCGTCGCCGGTGATGCCTTCCTTCGGGATGGCCCAGGTGCGCCAGCGGAGGTCGTTCGGGATCGGCGAGCGGTAGGCAGCGTCGAGCAGCTCGGCCTCGGCTTCTCGGTCATCGAAGATCTTGAGGAAGAACATCCAAGCGAGCTGGCCGATGCGCTGAGCATCGCCGTCCACCCCGGCGTCCTGCCGCATGATGTCCTGGATCGACTTCACGACGGCACTGATCGTGCTCAAAAGAACTCCTTACGGGGCCGCCGCGTAGAGGCGTTGTTCTAGTTCCTCGACGGCCGAATCGAAACCTGCCTTGCCACCGAACTCGACCACGATCTCCATCGGAGTGCCGATGTCAATGAACGGGCGGACGCGCAGGACGCGCGCATCGTGGTCGGGCTCGAAGCCCTCATCAGCGTACTTGTCCAGCAGCGCCTTCAGCGTCGCCTGGGCCTTGGACGAGTATTTCGCCCAGTAGCCAGTCGCGACCACGTTCTCGGCGCGCTGCCGGCGGGTGAGTGCGGGCTGGCCGAACGCGACGTGGCAGACCAGATCGAACGGGCTGTAGTCGCGCCCGACCTCCTCAGCGAGTGCGTCGAAAAACACGCCCTGCTCTTGAAGCTCGGCAACGATGGCCTGCTTACTCTCGCTCTGCTTCCACCGGCTCAAGAACGTGTCAAGCGTCGGGTAGGCGTCGCGAACTCGCTTGCGTGTGTAGTCGGTAAGGCTCTCGGTGATCAGCCGACCGTCCGGCCGCATGTACTGGACCCGCTCGGCCAAGAGCGTGACTGGCACGTCGCCCACCACGTACTTGACCCTCCGCCCTGGCGCGTCTTCATGGGCGGAGGGAGGATCGATGACAGGTGGGTCATCGCGGTTCTCGGGATCGGATGGGTCAACGTCCTCCGGTGGCGCCAGCGGCTCATCCGGCCCGGGGGTGTAGACGACGACCGGATCGCCGTCGAAATCCGGGTCGGCGAACAACTCGGTCACCTTCCGGAAGTCCATGATCGTGAAGTAGAACTTGTCGTGCTCTTCGTTGATGCGAGTTCCGCGACCGATGATCTGCTTGAACTTGGTCATCGAGCTGATCGACTGGTCGAGCACGATGAGCTTGCAGGTCTGAGCATCCACTCCAGTGGACATGAGTTCGCTGGTCGTCGCGATGACGGGGTAGCGGGATTCGGGGTCGATGAAGTTGTCCAGCTCGGCTTTCCCCTCGGCGTCGTCGCCGGTGATCCGCATGATGTACTTGCGGTTCTGCGCGACTAGCTCCGTGTTCTCGTTCGCGAGAGCCGACCGCATCCGCTCGGCGTGGTCGATGTCTTGGCAGAATACGATCGTCTTCGCGAACCGGTCGCCCGACCCCTTGAGGTACTGCGTCACCTTCTTCGCGACTAGTTCGGTGCGCTTCTCCAGCACGAGGTTCCGGTCGAAGTCGCGCTGGTTGTAAACGCGGTCCTCGATCAGCTCGCCATGCTTGTCGACTTTGCCCCCCTCGGGCCGCCAGCCTTGGAGGTCTTTGTCGAGGTCGACACGCACGACCTTGTACGGGGCAAGATAGCCGTCGTCTATGCCCTGTTTGAGTGAATAGGTGAACACCGGCTCGCCGAAGTACGTGATGTTCGACGTGTCGGCGGTCTCCTTCGGCGTCGCGGTGAGGCCAACCTGCACGGAGTCCGTGAAGTACTCGAGAACCTCGCGCCACTGCGCGTCCTCGCGGGCGCTGCCCCGGTGGCACTCATCGACCACGATGAGGTCGAAGAAGCCGGGCGAGAACTGCTTGAAGATGTTTTGCTTGTCCTCTGTGCCCGTGATCGCCTGATAGATCGCGAGGAAGATCTCGAACGACGGGTCCACAGTGCGGTTCGTGATTTTCGTCATGGCGGTGCCGAAGGGCTTGAAGTCGTTGACTCGGGCTTGGTCGACCAGGATGTTCCGGTCGGCGAGGAACAGCACCCGCTTCGCTCGCTTCGACTTCCACAGACGCCAGATGATCTGGAAGGCCGTGAAGGTCTTCCCGGTGCCTGTCGCCATCACGAGGAGAGCGCGGTTCTGGCCTCGGGTAACGGCCTCGACTGTGCGGTTCACTGCCTGGAGCTGGTAGTAGCGCAGCTCCTTGCCGTGGAAGTAGTAGTCCTGCTCTACGATATTGGTCTCGGCTGTTCCGGGGGCCATTCCCTTCCAGGCGAGCCACCTCTGGTGCAGCTCGTCTGGGGATGGGAACTCATTAAGGTTCAGCTCGCGCTCGATCGCGCCGCTCGTGACTGTGCGGTCGTGGAAAAGGAACCCGTCGCCGTTTGAGCTGAAGATGAACGGGACGTCGAGCCGGTCGGCATAGCCTTGCGCCTGCTGCATGCCCGCGCCGAGACTGTGGTTGTTGTCCTTCGCCTCCACGACCGCGAGCGGGAGGCCAGCCTTCAGGAAGAGAACGTAGTCCGCGATCTTCGGCGCTTGCCGGGCATGTAGTTTGCCGCGCACCATAATCCGGCCCGGGGCCATCGTGTACTCCTCGCGCACCTGGTTCGTGCTCGGGTCCCAGCCGGCACGAATGATCGCGGGCGTGATGTACCGAGTACGTATCTCGGTCTCTTTCAACGTCTTCTTGTCGAATTCACTCACGGCTTGCAGTGCCCTCCTTGTCAAGAGCGTACCGGGGGTCAACTGTGCGGGGACCGTGGCGCGCATGGGCCGCGGGGTCTTCATTTGCACGGTTGTGCTCGAGCTCAGTAGTGCCGAGATTTGAGGCCCGCGCTTCGCCAGCCCAACTGTCTTGACTGCCGACGGCCGACGCTGAGCTGACGTACCTGACCGATCCCCGACGGGCACTTGTGCTGGCGATCCGACGAATCCGTTGTGCTCCCAGATCTCCTCGGCGACCAGCACAGCGGGTAGACAACCAGCCCGGCGCGGACGCTGCCAAGGCCTGGAACCGCTACGGGGCCGCGTGACCGCTCATGGGTCCTCCTGCATGTCGGTCCGGGCCGTGGGCCCGGTTGGAACCATGTATGGGCAGCGGCCTGCCAACTGGGTCAGGTCTGCCTCGCCCCTGGCCGCGCCGGACCCAGGCCTCAGCCTCCGATGGTCACAAGCTGACCGCCGAGCTTCGTCTGGAGCTGGGCTGCGTCCGGCGCCTGGATGATCCAGTTCTGGCCGACCAGCATGGGCGTCTCCCTCGGGGAGTCGGGCCGGCTGAAGGTGTCCTTCCAATCCTGCACGGTGGCGGCCGCGTCCGCGTGGCTGACGTAGGTCTCGAGCCAGACCTCACCGCAACGACCGGACTCGGCGGTGCGCTTGACGTTCGTCGGGGTGAGGGTCTCGCAGCTGTCGCCGGCCTTGATGTAGGCGTCCTTCAGGGCGGCCAGGGACGGGTAGGAGCCGCCGTCCTGCGGCGGCGCCGGGGGCGCCGCAGACGCGGCGGAGCACCCGGTGAGGAGCGCGGTGGTGGCAGCGGCCGCCAGGGCGGCGTGGATGAGCTTCAAGGGTCCCCCTGTGGTGGTTGGCTTCCGGTCGGATTGTACATGTCCAATCCGCGCCGGGGGTCGCAGGTCCGGTGGGTGGTCAGGCGGCCGCGGCGAGGGGCCTCTCGGCTGTTGCGGCCGCTGTCACCGCGACGGCGATGTGTTCGGACCAGCCTTCCTCGAGGCCGACCCGGTGCCCGCATCGGCACGCGGTGACCAGCAGGGTGCTGTTCTTCGCGTCGACGAAGTGGCGGGCGAGCTCGCGGGCGACGGCGACCTCGGTCTCGGTCAGGTCCATCACGGCCTCCGGGTCTCTCGGATCCGGTCACCGGCCGGGTCCTGTGGTGGGTGGGGTCGGGCGATGACCAGGAACGCCGTCCAGGCGAGGACTGCACCGATGACGACGGTGGAGATCACGTCTACGGGGTTCACCGGGCACTCGCCGATGCCGTGGCCGGTACGGGGAGGGGCGCGACGGCGAGGGTGTCGGTGTCGAGCATGACGGTGTTCCCGGGGGTTCCTTCGAGGTCGAGGACGTGCACGGTCGAACGGGTGCCGGGGATGCGGGCGGCGTGCCGCTGGTGCCAGTGCCCGGAGAACACCAGCGCGGGCTGGGTGACGTCGACGGCGTGCTGGAGCAGGAGCCGGGAATGGCCGGACTGGGCGACCAGGGCGGGGTGCAGCTTCATGGTCGAGCTCATCGCCACCCGGTACGGGACCTCGTGCGCGATGAGGACGTCCAGGGGCGCGTCGCCGAGGCGGCCGACGTCGCCGAGGGTGATCTCCTCCTGCGGCCACCAGTCCACGCCCCGGATCAGGTGCGCCCGGTTGATGGAGAACGCCCCCCGAGGGCACCGAAGGTGCGCCCGCCGAGCTCGAGCCGGGAGCCGCGGGGAAGGTAGGTGAGGCCGTGGGCTTCGGCGAGGCCAGCGCTGCTGCGGGGCAGGAGGGCGAGGTTCTCGTGGTCGTCGTGGTTGCCGTCGACGAAGTAGAAGGGGATGCCCGCTGCGGCGACGGCGTCGGCGAGCACACCGGTGAACCCGCTCACGCCGAGTTCTGGCAGGTCGTGGATCCAGTCGTCTCCCCAGAAGGCGCCGAGGTCGCCGACATGGATCATCGCCTCGGCGCCTGCGTCGGCGGCCGCGCCCACCGCCGCCCTGGCCCAGCGGCCGTGCCCGTGCCAGTCCCCCGCTACCGCGATCTTCATGGTGCTTCTCTCCCCCGGTTGTCCGTGTGGTGCTCCTGCCCCCGGCCATGCGTAGGCGCGGGGGCACGGGCGTGCGCACTTGGGCGGGGCGTTCCGCACACATAGAGGGCATGGAAACGATGAGGATCCCCGCCAAGACCACGTTCGCTCCCCTGGGCGTTCCGCCCCGCTGCCGCAACCCGCGCCCGGTGCCGCGGACGTTCGAGCACAGCGTCCAGGTCCGCTCATACACGGGCGCGGAGGCGCCGGTCGTAGCCCGGGTGCACCTGCGCAGCGGCCGCCCCGTGGAGCTGCGCCAGGCCGACGGCGTCTTCTACCGGCCCGCGGACGAGGAGGCCCTGCCGGATTCCATGACGGTGGACGCCCAGTGGTCCCGCACCGCGTCCGAGGCCATCGGGGCTGCGGTCGAGCGGGTCCGCGGCCGTGTCCTGATCGACGGGCAGATGTGGCAGGCCGCTGGCGAGCCGGTCTACCAGGTGATGACGTTCGGGCTGGGTGACAACCACGGGAGCAGCATCCTGGACCCGCGCCTGACCTGGGCCGGTGAGGACCTGGAACAGGCGTCCTACCTGAGCGGCCTGGACCGTGTGCGCGCCGTCGCCGCCGCGGTGGAGGTCGCGGTCTCCCGCGGTGACAGCCTCTCCGTCGACCGGATCCGTGACTGGCCGCCGATCGAGGTCCTGGACCCGTCGGTGTTCACCCTGCAGCCGGCCGCCGCGCGCCGAGAGGCGGCGGTCGCCGAGGCCAGGGAGATGGTCGCCCTGGCGGCCGGGGCGGTGCAGGCAGCGGCTCCGGAGGACCTGGGCGATGCTCTGCAGACGCTGGAGAAGACCGCTGCCGCGGCACGCGAGACCATCTACCGGTCGGGTATCTGATCGCCGATACACTCCGAACGGAGCCGACGAGAGGGTGACGTGGCGAGCATAAGCGCGCAGGAAGAGGCCAAGGCCCGGGGAGATGACGACGATGAGGACCGGGGGGCTCACGTGGCCGTCAGGTTGGTGTACTACCTGAGCATTCTCGTGGCAGGCGCCGCCACCCTCACCGTCCTATTACTGGCTTCCACATCGCCGGAGCCCCCTCCCAAGCCGGGTGAGCCCACGCAGGCGGACCTGATTAGGACAGCTGAAGCAGCTCTGTTTTTGGGAATAGGGTCGACAGTCACTTTCGGGCGCGCTTACCTGCTCCAGTTCGTGGCCCGTACCCACACGTGGCGCCGTGGGTCCGCAAAGCTCGCTGTGCTGTCAGGCCTGCCCACTCTCTGGTTCACAGTGCCCTTCGCATACATCAACTTCCACGGAGAGGTCGGCACCCCGGAGGATTGGCTCTTGGGAGGGGCCCTCATTGTGCTGGGGCTCTTCCTCCCTGCGGCGATGCCCGAGCAGAAGCCGGATATTCCGTACTCCAGTCTGCTGGAGACGATTCGATCGTGGATCCGGCGCAGGCTGACGTTTCGGCGGCCAACCTCAGTGCTGCCGACTGATGCGACCGGGTCCGGCGAGCCTGTCGCTCCTGAGGATGCCCACCTCTAGGCTCATGTGCCGTGGAGGAAACCGCGGTGCTCGAGGGGCAGACGTCCATCGAGGATGTCCTGGCCGAGCTCGGCGAGCCGTGGGACGCTGACCGGCCCACCCTGTTCTGACCAGATGTGTTGAGGGCCCGGATCGCGTGTGCGGTCCGGGGCTTCCCCCCTGTCAGGGGGCTGGGGTCAGGCGGGGACCTTGCCCGAGGGCCGGCGCAGGACGCCCCCCGAAGGGGCGGCGAGGGTGATGCCGCACGTGATGGCCCCGGAGCGGATAAGGCCCTGGACCTCTCCGAGGCTGTACCACTGCAGGACAGCGCCGGTCTCGGCCTCCTGGTGGGTGGGGAGCTCGTCGGCGTGCGGTGCACGGGTGAACCAGACCGCGACCTCGGTGGTGAGGATGCCCGTGTCGGGGCGCAGGATGCCGAGCAGCTCGCTGGACGCGACGGCCAGGCCGGTCTCCTCCACGAGCTCGCGGGCGGCCTCCCCGACGCTGAGGTCGTCGCTACTGCCATGGGGCAGCCCCCGGCTGAACTGGCGGACCGCGTACCGGTACTGGCGGACAAGCCTCATAAGATACGGCGCGACGCGGAACGGCACGACCGGGACGGCGACAACACCGTTGCCAATGCTGATCGTGTCTTGCCGGTCCAGCAGATGACGTGGGCGGGCGGCCTACTGCCAGACGCAATGAGAGCTCGATCAGCGCATGGGCCGGGCCCTGTTCACCTCATCTCGGTGTCGGCAGCCGACGACTAGGGCCGATGATGTCCGTTGGGGTGTACCCCTGCACCACACCCCGGAACCCCATCATTGCGCGCGGCAATAGGGTTGTTTCCGGGTTTCTGCCACAGATCGGTGGTAAAGTCTAGACATGGTGCAACACTCTCCCAGCGGCCAGACCGTCGCCTACCTCCGCGTCTCATCGCAAGACCAGTCCCTCGCGCGCCAGATCGAGCTCGTCGGCCACGTGGACCGCACGTTCGAGGAAAAGGTCTCCGGCGGCTCCCGTGCCGGCCGGACCGCCCTGGCGGAGATGATCGCCTACGTGCGGGCCGGCGACCGCGTCGTGGCAGTGTCCATGGACCGGCTCGCCAGGTCCCTCGTCGACCTCCGGCAGATCGTCGACGAGCTCGTCGGCAAGGGGGTCACCGTCTCGTTCGTGAAGGAGCGGCTGACCTTCGAGCCGGGCGGCTCCGACAAGTACGCAGACTTCCAGCTCTCCATGCTCGGGGCCGTCGCCGAGCTCGAGCGGGCCATCATCCGGGAGCGCCAGGCAGACGGGATCAAGGCCGCCAAGGCCCGCGGCGTCTACAAGGGCCGGGCCCGCGCCCTTAAGGACGACCAGGTCGCCGAGATCCGCGAGCAGATCGCCCTGGGCGTACCCAAGGCGGAGGTCGCCCGACGGTTCGGCATCGACCGCTCCACCCTGTACCGGGCCCTGAAGGAGACCGCCGCCCCGGTCTTGGCAACGGGACCCGACTCCGGCAGTCTGGCTCCGTGAGGGAGGCGGACGTCAGCAAGGCAGGCGAGGTGCTTGAAGAACTCGTGGATAGCGTCTGCGCCACCCACCAGCCGGTGTGGCTCGCCCGCGACGGGCGCCGGGTCGCCGTGCTGATCGCCCTCGAGGACTACAACGAGCTGCTCCTCGCCGCCGGCAGAACGCCAGCCCACCAGGAACTCGGCGACAAAGGCCGGGTCGAGGAAGCCGCCAAGCGCGTCGCGGAGAAGTCCGCGGAACTCAACCAACGGTTGGAGTGACCGCCCAGCCCCATGGAGCACCACGCCCTAGGGACTAGTCCGACCGGCCTAGTGTTGGGTCATGCCAGCCGGTCGCGCAGACGCTCTGGGCGGTGCCTTCGAGCTCGCCCTCGCTAAGTCAGTGCCGACGATCCCCCGCAGCGCTGGCTGGCTCGCGGAGCCCAAATGGGACGGCTACCGCGTGTGCGCCGTCGTCGAACACGGTCGGGTGCGCATCTTCTCCCGGAACGGCGCCGACCTCACCCCCGGATTCCCTGAACTGGGCGAGGCCCTGCACCGTGACGTTCCGGACGGGTGCGTGCTCGACGGCGAGGCGGTCATCTGGAACGACGGCAGGCTCGACTTCGACGCACTCCAGCGACGCCTGGGCGTCGGCGTCGCCCTCGCTGCCAGGCTCGCACGGGAGGCGCCCGCATCCTTCGTGGTCTTCGACGTGCTCGCCGTCCTCGGACGCGACGTGCGCGGCCTGCCCCTGAGGGACCGCCGCGTCCTTCTCGAGCAGCTCGCCGAGGGGTTCGACCCGCCACTGGCCCTCTCCCCCGCCACCGCCGACCCGGCCGTCGCGCGGCAATGGTGGGACGAGCAGGCTCACACCGGGATCGAGGGGCTGGTCCTCAAGCCCGTCTCCGGCCAGTACGAAGGGGGCCGCAGAGCGTGGCTGAAGGTGAAGCGCCGCGAGACAATCGACCTGGTCTGCGGGGCGGTGATCGGTCCTATCAGCCACCCCTCCCAGCTCGTGCTGGGGTGGCCTGATGAGACGGGCCAGCTGCGCATCGTGGGGCGAACCACAGCCTTGGGCAGCCTCCAGGTGAGCCAGGCCGCGACGATCCTGCACGAGCCTCAGGGAACGCACCCATGGCCTGAGGAGATCCCTGCCTCCCGCATCGACCGGTTCGCGAAGGACCGCGGGCCGGTCCACCTGACCCTCGTCGAGCCGAGTGTCGTCGAAGTGTCGGCCGATGCCGCGCGTTCTTACGGCTCCTTCAGGCATTCGTTGAGGCTCGTCCGGTTCAGGCCAGACGTTCTCCCCCAGACGGTCTCAGGGAGCGTGCTGGGGCGGCCTAAGACGGACTAGCCCTTGGGTTGGGTGAGCCGGCGCAGCCCCGCGACGTACTGCTCGATGGCCTCGAGATGTCTCGGCTCGATCCCGTGGACCGGATCCGGTGCGATCGTGAGGATGCCGGAGGCCTCCGCCCACTCGCGGGCCTCGGGTTGGACGCCGAGGTGGTCGTCGATCCACACGGCGGCGTCGGGCCCGGTGGCAGCGATGTGGTTCCTGACCGCGGCGGCCTTCGACCACTCCGTCCATACCGGCTCATTGACCTCAAGGACGGGCCACTCCCCCGACCCGGTCAGACCGGTTTGCTCACCGAAGGCCGGCGCCTTGCGCTCCCATGAGGTGGTCCAACACCCCGCAATGCTGTGCCGGGCAATGAGCACGTTCAAGGCTTCGATCATGGCGGGGGAAACCTGAGTCCACACGTAGGGGTGGGCGACCACATAGCCGCCTGGCCACAGCGACTCCACTCCCTCGGGGCGTCGGCCTACACGGCCGGCGATGAGCACGCCATCGACGTTCAGGTACAGGTTGATTTTGAGCACGGCTTGGTTCATCTCCCGTGTGTTTCGTACGAACCGCGCCCGCCGCCCAACCAGTATCTCCGGCGCCTCATTGCGCAGCGGTGTCATGTCCACCATGAGCGCGGGCGCGCCGACCGGGCTCCACAGGGCTGAGGCGGCGATGATGGGGTCGTGGGGGAACACACGGTGACTGCGGTCGAGGCAGCGGGCCTTCTCGGCATGAGCGACAGGGCGCTGCGGGCACAACTGCGTCAGGAGCGGCCCTCCGGGGCGGTGCAGCGCCCCGACCAGAAGAACGGCCGGTGGTACCTGAGCCGGTCCTACGTCGAGCAGCTAGCTGCCGAGCGCGGCGTCGCCCTCCCCGCCTGGCGCACCCCGGGCCAAGCGCACTGAACGGCCGTTCGCGGAGTGTTCACCGATCCTTCAGATCCCCCGACCCTACCGGCGGGTAGATCCTATGCGGAGACACCCACGAAGGGAGAGCACGATGAGCACTGAGACCACTCCGGCACCGCCGGCCATCGAACACGTCACGGAGGCCTGGGAGGTCCGCCCCGGCATGGAGATCGAGACCCGGGTGAACGGCGTCCGCCGGTTCGCCGGGCACGTCGTCGACACCCACCCGGCAATGGGGCTGTTCTGGGCGGTCTCGCCCGTGGGGGAACGCCGCCTCATCGAGCTCGACGAGTACGAGGTCTACCGGATCGAGTAGGAGTCATTGCCCCCTCTGTGAGTCGTCTCCCGCCCCGTGTAGCGTTCACCCCATGGCCGAAGACACCGCGGATCGGGTTGTGATCCCGCACGCCACCGGATCACACGAGCACAGCGCACTGCTCGTCGACGAACACGGCTGCCTGGGCACCTTCACCCGGCTGCCGTCCCTGTACCCGTGGCCCGAGGAGCAGCTGTGACGACGCCAAGGCCAGCTGGGGACCGCCGCGAGGAGCACCTTTGCCGTTGCGGATGCGGTCAGCCGAGCTCCAGGGACTTCCTCCCCGGCCATGACCAGCGGGCCATCCACGAGCGCATCAAGAAGGTCGGGACGGTCTCCGATTTCCTGGACTGGTTCGACGCCCACTTCAAGGAGTAGTCGGTGGAGGGAGGCAGATGGCCAAGGACAGAAAGACCCCGAAGCGCTCAAGACGCACCTACACGGACCTCTACATCAACATGGGTGGCGGGTCGCTCGTAGGGAAGGATCTTGACCTCACTCCCGAACAAGCCGACCGCGCCGTGGAGGCGATTCTCGTCCGTGCCCAACGGGCGGTCGCCGAGCGTCGGGCGCACGACGGCGACCCGCAGAGCTGACCGAGCCGCCGCCGTGAACCTCTTCCGGCGAAGCTTGTTGGGGAGCCGCTTCGGGGGGAACGGGCAGCGGGCCGCGGCTCCGGGCGGTGGCGACAGCCGCGGCCACGGCACGGACGCACCAGGCGCTCTCGCTCGACCACTCTCCGGGCCTCCCGGTCCTCCTCGAGCGCAGCCCTCAGGTGCCGCACCGCTCCGCCGGGGACCGCGAAGGTGCGGGGGATCGGCCTGTTTCGACTGTCGCGTTTGTCGAACCGCTCGGACCCGCGCCCTCTGTAGAGCTTGTCACCAAGCATCCTCGGGATGATCCTCGGCTGCGATGGCGGGGCGGGCGCCTGTCAGAGTGGGCGGATCTGCTGCGCCTGCGGGCCCTTCTGGCCCTGCCCGACCTGGTATTCGACCTTCTGGCCCTCTTCAAGGTTCTTGAAGCCGCGGCCCTCGATCTCGGAGTAGTGGGCGAAGAGGTCCGCCGAGCCGTCCTCGGGCTGGATGAACCCGTAGCCCTTCTCGGAGTTGAACCACTTCACGGTGCCTGTTGCCATCGGTGCTGCCTTCCTGCGGACGATGCCGTGGCCGCACTCCGGCCGGATCCCGCACCGTCCATGCGCGCCATCCTATGTGTGCAAGACCACGGGCAGAACAAGGCAGCCGTGGCTCTCCGTCGACCGCGACGAAGGCGCGAGCTTTATTCCAGCTGCTGGACAATTCCCGTAAGGCAGCTCGAATGATTCCCGCCTCCCGAAGGTGGCAGGCCGGCCGCACCCCAGCGGCGGCGCGCCCAGACGTGTGCGGGCGGTATGACAACGCAAGGATCTGACCTTTTCGCAGCCGAAAACGGAGCTCCCGCGGCCCCTTGTCCCGCTTCTGCACACGGTCCTACCTTGGCGCGATCGAGCAGTTAGCTCGGGCAACTAAGGAAGACCATTGGGGGACCCCATGGGCCACAGCATTCCAACCATCAGGAAGTGGGCCTCGGCGGCACTCGGTGCAGCACTGCTCACGACCAGCATCATCACCGGGGCGGGCGCGGCCAATGCCCTCCCGCTGAGGCTGCCCTCCGCGTTTTCGGTCGTCCCCGGGGCGGTCGGCGGATCCGGCAAGATCGTCATCGTCAGCGCAATCGGCTACACAGCCACCTACGCCAACCCCAGCTGCGCATCGGACTCGTACGCACCCTGGAAGACCAAGCCCGCGCTGAGCCAGGTGACGATCGGCAGCACCGTGCACACCTCCCCGCCGATGAACACCTGGGCCACCACGACGTCCCAGAGCAAGACCACCAAGATGACGACCCCCTGCTTCACCGCGAGCGGCCAACGCCTGTCGGCGCCCAGCTGGGTCACCACGTATGACATGAGGACGTGGTCCCTCGACTACACCTGCCAGCCGGCCGGCACGAAGGTGGGCATCGTCCTGAGGTACGGGGGCGCCAACTTCGGACCGACCGAGCCCGTAGTCGTCCCTGACAACGGGCCACTTCCCGCCAGCTGCGGCGGCGGCTCGGACCATTGCGGCTGCGGGGGCTCCGGCACCGGAGGGACCCAGCATGGGCAGCCGCCCATCGGGACGTCCGGCAGCGCCGCACGCGGCGGCGGATCGGCGGTTGTCACCGGCGCGACGACCGTCGTGACCGCGGCACCGGCCCGCGCCACAGGCGGCGGCTCGATGGTCGCCCCGGGTGCGCCAAGCGTCGCACCCCCCGCAGCACCGGCCCCCGCCGTAGGCCGTGGCCTCGCGGTGCAGACCGCCGTCGACGCTGGCGCGGACGGCCCCGACCAGCCTGCCCTGGCGCCCTGGAGCGTGATCACAGGCCTCCTCGGGCTCGCCATGGCCGCCGTCGCCTCGCGCCCGTTCCGCCGCCCGCGCCGCCGCGCCTAGACCCCCGACCCGCCGCCGCCCGGCTCCCCAGCAACGGGCGGCGGCGCCCACCCGGAACCATCCACGACGCCACCAGCATCACGGAGCCGAGGCCATGACCCAGAGCAGGCCTTCCGGCGGGGACGGGCCGCCGCCCGGCGCAGGCCATCCTGGTCCCCGCCACCGCGCCCGCAGGACAACTGCCGTCGTCGTCGGCGCCGCGGCGACGGCAGCCCTGGCGGCAGCCCTCGTCGCGGGAGCAGCCGCACTCGCACCAACCCCTCCTCACGGCACCGATGCCCCAGGTGTCCCGGGCACCGCATCCGCTCCACCTCCAGGGCCGGCACCCAGCCCGCCGCCGCCCAGCGCCCGTCCTGCCGGCGCCCCTCCCACGGCCGAGGTCCAGCAGCCGCCCGCGGCCGCCGCCCCGGAGCGCCTCGACTACCCGGCCGCCGGGGCGTCCGCGGCAGTGCACGCCCTGACTCCGACGGCGGCGGACCTTGCCGCTCACGCGCTCGAGCCGCCGGAGACGAAGGACGCCTACTGGCTCACCAACTACGGCCAGCCCGGGGCAGGGTCCACGGACACGACCTACATCGTCGCGCACCGCTGGGTCGGGACCGACGCCCCCTTCAACCACATCGGCGAGAAGGCCAAACCCGGCGACGCCTTCACCCTCACCACGACGACCGGCACACTCCGCTACCGGGTCGTCAGCGTCCAGGAGATCGGCAAGGCCGAACTCGCCGCCTCACCCATCTGGGCTGTCGCACCGGACCGGGTCATCCTCATCACCTGCGACTTCAGCGACCCGTGGGGGAAGAACACCGTCATCACCGCCGACCCCCTGTCCTGACGTGCCGATGCCCCGTCTGACGGGCGCCGCGGCCCTACCCCCGGGGAGGGAGCACTTTGGGCTGCCCGTACCGGGAACGGCCGCGGGAGGCACGGGTCGTGGCCCTGCCCATGGTGACCGGCTCGGTGTGCTCCGCGCCGAACTGCTTCAGGTACCGGTACAGGGTCGGCCGCGACCACCCGACCACCTCCGCGGCGTCAGCGACGGTCAGGCCGTCCTCCGAGATGAGCCGGCGGGCGAGGCGCAGCTTCGTCTCGACGGTCTCGGGTTTGGGCGGCTGCCTGCCGAACTTCACCCCGCGCTCCTTGGCGGCCATCACCCCGGCACGGACGCGCTCGTTGATGAGCTCACGCTCGTACTCGGCCAAGGACGCGAAAAGGGCCAGCTGCAGCCGACCGTGCGCAGTGGAGGGGTCGACGCCGTCCATGATCGAGTACAGGCTCACGCCCTGGGCCTGGATCGCGTTGACCGTGTTCACGACGTCGACGAGCGACCTGCCGAGCCGATCTATGCGCCAGACAAGTAGCTGGTCGCCGTCACGGGCGTACTTGAGGAGCTCGGCCATCGCCGGGCGCTCGTTGGCGGACTTCGCCCCAGACATCTGGTCGATGAAGATCTTGTCCTCGGCGACCCCCGCCGCGACGAGGGCTTCGACCTGCAAGCTGGCCTTCTGGTCGCTGGTGCTGACCCTTACGTACCCGAGCCTCACAGAGCCTCCTTCCCCCTCGTCAAACGCCTCCTGTCTCCTTAAGGGAGAGCGAGACGGTACGGCGAGACGCCGTCCGCGAGACAGAGTAAGAGTCACAGCCGACATTTAAGGTGTCAATGTTCGAAGTCCTCCACCCACATGATCGAAGCCGATCTCACATCGAGAGGTCGACTTCTGTCCGAGAACGTGAGATCCAGGTCAAATGCGATGCCCTCTTCTCAAGGAGGAGCACTCTGCAGGCTCCGGAGACGAGCCGCTTCCCAAGAGAAGGTGTGTCGATCTCAGCGATGGGCAGGACGCCGCGCTGGGAGGTCCGCGATCTCGAGGCCGCCGGCTGCGAGCGGATCTATCGCGACCACGGCGTCAGCGGCGCCCGCGCCAGCCGGCGACCTGTTTGAAGGGTGGAGGCCCCCGTGGTGGGGGCCCTGATGGCGTGGGTTGGTTCCGGCGGCGCGTGATCGCGGCGACGCCTTGCGTCGTCACGAAGGGGCATTCGGCAGCTATTCCAGTGCTCGGAAGGCAGTCGGATCGTCTGGCGTTCCGAGCGGCCCGGCGCGCTAGGTGGCGTGCCTGTCCAAGGCCAGGATCTGGAATGCGCCCAGCGCCGGGAGGAAGTGCCTGCCGACAAGTTCGAGCCCGGGGCCGATCTGTTCCAGTCCTGGGAACCAGCCAGGGCTGAAGAGGGCGGCGTCCAGGTTGGCCTTCCCGTACGGTGCTGCGAGGTGGGCGAGGTGTGCACGGGAGAGGAAGCGGGCGGAGCGCCACGGCGGCCCGTTGAAGCTGTGCCGGTGGGCAGCGCCCCAGGGGCTGCGCGGGTTGAGCGCCCCGATGAGGAGGCGGCCCCACGGACCGGTGACGCGGGCCATCTCGGAGACGGCCTGTCTAGGGTCGGGGACGAACTCCAGGACCGCGGTGGCGGTCACGACGTCGAACGCGCCGTCGTCGAACGGAAGGTGCTGCGCGTCGGCATCGAGCACTTCCCCGCGGATCCGCCCGGAGGCGACGGCGAGCCTGCCCGTGTCTGTGTCCACGGCCGTCACGCGGGCTCCCCACTGCTCGAACGCGGCGGTGAACCTGCCGGTGCCGCACCCGACGTCGAGCAGCTTCAGGCCAGAGAGCGGGCCGAGGGCCCGGTGCAGGGCCGCGGCCTCGACGGAGAACGCATACCGCCCCCACGGCATCTCGAACCAGCGGTCGTACGCGAGGGCGGCCTCCGACGCCCCGCTTCGGCCGTGCGGGGGCGGGGCTTCGTCCTGGCCTTCGCCCATCGGCTCAGCGGCTTCTGTGGTCGTCTCCGCGCATGCGGATGGCGACGACGAGGCCGGAGAGGGCGGTGAGGGCGGCGACGACGGCCACGGCGGTCGGGATGCCGTACAGGTCGGCCAGGATTCCGGAGAGGAGCGCGCCGATGGCGAAGCCGCCGTCGCGCCAGAGCCGGTAGACGCCCACGGAGCGGGCGCGCCAGGTGGGGTGGGCGACGTCGCCGATCGCGGCGAGCAGCGTCGGGTACACCATGGCGGTCCCGAGCCCGAGGAGCACGGCCGCGGCCAGCCAGGGGCCGAAGCTGTGCGCGGCGGCGATGATGGCCAGGGCGGCGGCCTGGACGGCCATGCCCGCGGCGATGAGCCACTTCCGGCCCCACCGGTCGGAGGCGGCGCCGGTGAACAGCTGCCCGGCGCCCCAGACCGCGGGGTAGACGGCGGCGAGGATGCCGATCTGGCCCAGGCTCAGCCCGGCGGCCGCGAACAGCACCGGGAACAAGCCCCAGGCCAGGCCGTCGTTGAGGTTGTTCACCATCCCGGCCTGGCTGACGGCGGAGAGGGAGCGGTCGCGGAAGCTGGTCAGGGTGAACACCTGCCCGCTGGTGAGCTCGCCGTGGGCCTGGGCGTGCGCGTCCACGTGGGCCCTGGCCTCCAGGCGGGCGTGGTCGCGGGTCTCCCGCACGGCCAGCACGGACAGGCCCAGGCCCAGGGCGATGTAGGCCGCCCCGACCAGGAACGGCACGGGGCGCAGCCCGTACGCGGATGCCAGGTACCCGGTGGCCAGAGCGGTCACGGCCACCCCGAGGTAGCCGGCGGCCTCGTTCAGGCCCATGGCCAGTCCCCGCCGGGACGGGCCGACGAGGTCCATCTTCATCACCACGGTCGTGGACCAGGTCAGCCCCTGGCTCAGCCCGAGCAGGACGTTCGCCGCGACGATCCAGCCCCAGTCCGCGGCGAGGATGAGCATGAGCGGGACGGGGATCGCGGCGAGCCAGCCGGCCACGAGCACGGGCTTGCGGCCGAACCGGTCCGAGAGGGTCCCGGCGAAGTAGTTCATCCCGGCCTTGGACAGGCCGAAGGCGAGGATGTACGTCAGGGCGCTGGTGTAGAGGCCGAGGTGGAACGTCTGGGTCGCCAGCAGCGGCAGGACGGTGCGCTCCTGCCCGAGGGTGCCGCCGACGAGGGCGTTGACCGCGACGAGGAGCATGAACTGGGCCAGGTTCGCCCGCAGCCCCAGGACCGGCCCGGCAGCTGGGCCCGTGCCGGGGGTGCGGCTGACGGATCCTTCGGCTGGCCGGGTCATCGCCCGGCCCCCGTGGCGACCGGCTCGCCCGCGGCCTCGGCCCAGTCCCCGGGGCCGCCCTCGAAGACGGTGATCCCCGACAGGCCCGCGCGCTCGAGCAGGCTCGCGCCCCCGGCGGCGCGTTCGCCGTGCCCGCACATCACCACGACGGGGCCCTCGGGGAGGTCCGCGGTGCCGTCGAGGAGGGAGCCGAGCTCGATGCTGAGCGCTCCGGGGACATGGCCCGCGGCGTACTCGGCCGCCTGGCGCACGTCCACGACGGTCGCGTCCGGGGTCCGGGCCAGGGCCGCGGCGTCGGCGAGGCCGGTGCGGGCCAGGTTCCCTCCGTCCTCGGTCCAGGCGTCGATGCCGCCGGCGAGCTCGCCCGCGGGATGGTCGAAGCCGACCTTGACCGCGTCCGCGGCGATGTCCTGGGGGTCCTGGTCCGCCCCGCGCATGATCACCAGGGGCGCCTGCGGGTCGGCGAGCCAGCCCAGCCAGACCGCGAACACGGTCCGGAACGGGATACTGATCGCGCCCGGGATGTGCCCGGCGGCGTAGTCGCGGGTCGGACGCGCGTCCACGACCTGCGCGCCCTCGGCCAGCAGCTCCCGCACCCGGGCGGGGGCCAGCGGGGCCAGGGCTGCGGGGGCGGCCAGGACCGCTGGCCCGCGCCGGTTCACCTCGGGCAGGCGGCGGAAGTACTCCGGGAAGGTGCCCATCTGGGCCAGGAGGGCCGCGACGAAGGCGTCCTCGCCCGGAAGCTGCAGCAGCGGGTTCCGGGCGCGTTCGGCTCCGATGGTCGTGGTGCGCTCGGCCCCGCCGCCGGTGGAGCAGAAGGACCCGGCCCCGTGCGTGGGCCAGACCGGGGTCCCGTCGGGCAGTTCCATCAGCTTCTGCAGCGAGCGGTACTGGGCCCGGGCCAGCGGGACGGTCTGGTCGGGGCTGACGAGGTCGGTCCGGCCGGCGGTGCCGACCATGAGCGAGCCGCCGGTGAAGACCCCGGCCAGCTCCCCGTCCTCGTAGAGCAGGTAGGAGAGGTGCTCGGGCGAGTGCCCGGGGGTGTGCAGGGCGCGCAGGCTCAGCCCCCCGAGGTCCAGGTCCTCCCCGTCGGCGAGCCCGAGGTAGTCGAAGGCGCGCTCGCCCACGGCCGGGGAGACGATCCTGGCGCCCTCGACCGCGGCGAGCTCGGCCACCCCGGAGACGAAGTCGGCGTGCAGGTGGGTCTCGACCGCCCAGGCGATCCGCAGCCCGCGCGCTGCCGCCTCGGACCGCAGGGTGCGCAGGTCGCGCTCGGGGTCCAGGGCCAGCGCGCGGCCGTCGCCGAGGTCGAGCAGGTAGGTGGTGTTGCCGAGGCCTTCGTCGACAACCGGGATCGGGGCGATGGGAGCCATCATGTCTCGTCCTCTCCGGGGCCGAGGACCCCAGCCGGAGTAGTATTCCAGAGAAGTCTGGAATAGGATTGGCTCCAGTATTACACGGATTTTTGGAGGATCAAGTGGGAGACCGCGCGGACAAGGCGGCGCTGTTCGAGGAGTTCGCCCGGGTCGGCAAGGCCCTGGCCAACGGCAAGCGGCTCGAGCTGCTGGACCTGCTCGCCCAGGGAGAGCGCAGCGTCGAGGCCCTCGCCGCCGCGGCGGGCTTGGGCCTGAGCACGGCCTCGGCCCACCTGCAGGCACTGCGCCAGGCCGGGCTCGTGGCCACCCGCAGGGAGGGCACGAGGATCTTCTACGGCATCGCCGGCCCCGACGTCCTGGCCCTGTTCGGCCTCCTGCGCTCGGTCGCCCAGGAGCGGGTGCCGGCGGTCGAGCCCCGCCGCGTGGCGTACCTGCGCCTGGACGGCCCCCGAGCCCGGGAGCAGGAGCTGAGCCGGGACGAGCTGGCCGCCCACGCCAAGGGCGGCCGCGTCACCGTCATCGACGTCCGGCCCGCCGACGAGTACCGCGCCGGCCACCTCCCCGGCGCCCTGTCCGTCCCGCTCGAGGAGCTCGAGCAGCGCATCCCCGAGCTGCCCGCCGACGGCGAGCTCGTCGCCTACTGCCGCGGCGCCTACTGCGTCATGGCCTACGAGGCCCTCGACATCCTCCGCGCCCACGGCCTGGACGCCCGCCGGCTCGAGGGCGGCATGCTCGAATGGCGCCTCGCCGGCCTCGACGTCGAGGCCGGCGCAGCCTAGGGAGCCCGGCAGGTCCAGGGGGCGATGCCCCGACGGCTCACCCGGGGATGCCGAGGCTGAGCTGGCGGGCGTGGAAGTCGAAGTGCTTCATGGGGTAGGCGTAGACCTCGCGCAGCGTCATGCGGCCGGTGAAGAAGGGGTCCCACCGCCCGGGGAAGGGCCTCCAGCGGCGCAGGGACTCCTCGTCCTCCCCCCCCGCAGGCTGCGGGCCAGGGCCGCTGTGGTGGCACGCAGCTTGCGGGCCATCCTGACCCGGCCGCAGACGCGGGCAGCGGCGCAGGAGCCCCAGTAGTTGACCCAGTCGAAGGGGCCGGCAGCGGCGTCCAGGGCCGCGGCGAAGGCCCTGCGCGCCGGGACAGGGAGGCGGCTGACGACGCGGACCAGCGGGAGCAGGGCCCTGACCACCATGTACCCGAAGACCATGTGGAACAGCAGCTGCTCGTTCGTCCAGCGGGTCCCGCCGCTCCTGCGGGCAAGGTCCTCGGCGTCCGCTGCGGCGAGGAACTCCTCGAGCCGGTCGCACGCCCGCCGGTACCCGGCCAGGATCCCCGCCGTCGGTTCCATGGTCCCCCTTCTCGCAGGCGTCGTATCCGGAGCGTAGCGGCCCGCCGCCCCGGGCAGCCCCTGCCGCGTCGGATGCGCGGGTCAGGTGACGGTCAGCAGGGTGTACATTCCGGCGGGATAGTGCCCGGGAAGGTTGCAGATGAGCTCATAGCGGCCCGGCGCCAGGGTGACCGTGGTCCACGACGTTCCGCGCGGCAGGATCCCCTCCCCGGCTCCCTCGCCGCAGTTCGCCGAGGCCTCGCCGACCGAGCCTGCCTAATCCACCCGCCCGTCAGGACCTACCGCCGTCGCCCCGACGCCCTGGCCCGCCGGGAGCGGCAGGATCGCCAGCTCGTGCGGGACCGTGCCAGCATTGGCAGCGGCCAACGAGACCTTCCCTGCGTGCACGTCCGCTCGGGCCGCGACGACCCGCAGGCCGCCGCGTCTCATGGGCCCGCCCATCATCCCGCCCCCATGTTCGAGAGCGTCACGTTCACCGTCGTGCCCGCCAGACTCGGGGCCGGGCAGGCCGCCGCCCGTGGCGGCCGTCCCGGGCTGAGCGGCCCGAGCAGCGCGATCCCGAGCATCGACGCGGCGGCGAGCAGCACTGCGGCCGCGGCAGCGATGAGGACCGTCCGGGCCCCAGACCTCATGGCCGGCGCCGGAGCGCGTCCCTGCGGGCCCTGAACTCGGTCTCATCGATCTCGCCCCGGGCGAACCGCTGGGCCCGGATCTGCTCGGGATCCTCATGCCAGGGGCCGCCCTGCCCGTAGCCGCCGGGGCCGCTCCTCGCGCCCCGGACCAGGAACACGACAAGGGCGATGATCCCGCCCCAGAACACGAGCATCATCACGGCCATCAGCACCCAGCCCCAGACCCCGCCGTACCCGCCGTACATCATGCCCGCTCCCCTCTCCCGCGGATCCACTGTCCCCTGCAGGCCCCACACTCCGTCAGTGGCGTTCGGCCCCGAAATCTCTTGCTCCGGACACAGGGCCGGCTACAGCGGGCGGTCGTGCCGGCTTCCATCACTCTGGCGGCCGTGGCCACGGCCGTCCTCGACAGGCCCGTGGCCGGTGCCCTCCCGGCCCCCGCTCCCGTGGTCGTGCTGGTCGGGGTGCTCGTGGTCCGGGGCGCCGCCCATCATCTTGAGCATGCCGGCGCCTCCGGTGGCGAAGAACCGCACGAGGAGGACGGCGGCGAGGGCGAGCAAGGCGATGTTCAGCCAGGTCGTGTAGTTCCAGGAGACCGAGGCCTCGACGACGGTGGCACTGCGGGTGCGCGGGGTCAGGCCGGTGAAGGCGAAGATCGCCTCGACGGCGTAGCCAGCCAGGACCATGGCCAGGTAGAAGGTCGCGGCGATCCGCAGCGCTGCCCGGCCGCCGTAGTACTTGCGGTAGATCAGGATCACCGGGATGACGATCAGGTCGGCGAAGATGAAGCTCGCGACCCCGCCGAAGCTGATGCCACCGTTCCACAGCACAGCCGCGAGCGGGACGTTCCCGACGGAGCAGACGAAGCTGAGCATCGCGATCACCGGCCCGATCAGCGGGCCCCACAGCGCCGCCAGGAGCGGACTGCCCTCGAAGAAGAAGGCCCGCAGCCACTGGGCGGGGACCCAGGCGGCGAAGGCGCCGGCGATGAGGAGGCCCCCGACGATGTCCCGCCACACAGAGGCCCAGTCCATCACGAAGTAGGAGGCGACCGCGTCCAGGCCCCTGCGGGAGAAGAGCCGGGCCCAGAAGCTCCCCTCGCCCTGGACCGACATGTCCATCGCGGCATGGCCCTCCATGGACCCGGCGATGCCCTTCTCAGCCTGGGCCCGAGCGGCGTCGACGATCTTCCCGCGCATCCACAGCCGGAAGAACAGCGCGACCAGCACGATCATGATGGGGCCGCCGATGAACTCGGCCAAGGTGAACTGCCAGCCCATCAGCAGGGCCAGGATCAGTCCGAGCTCGATCACGAGGTTCGTCGACGCGATCTCGAAGGCCATGGCCGAGGCGAAGCTCGCACCTTTCCGGAACAGCGACCTCGCCAGGGCGACGGCCGCGTACGAGCACGACGACGAGGCCGCGCCCAGCGCCGAGGCCGCAGCCAGGGCACGCGGCGAGTCGCCGGCGAGCAGCCGGGTGACATGCTCCCGGCGCACGAGGGCCTGGACGACGCCAGAGAGCGCGAAGCCCAGGATCAGGGGCCAGAGGATTTCCCACGCCATCGCCCCGGCCATCGCCAGGGCCTGGAGCACGGGGGTCATGAAGTCCAACGGATGCTCCCCTCCCGCTTCTGCCTGAGGCTGCCCAGGACAGCCTGCCCGGGTACATTGTCCAACCTGCAGGCTGGTGATCGGGCTGCTGGATGAGCACCTGGCCCAGATCGAGCGGCCCGTGGCCGATCTCGGGGCGCTCCCCCGGTCCCTGCTCGCGGCCCGGGACACGGCGGAGGATTCGCTGCGCTCGGGGCAGGAGGCAGTGTTCTGCCGCATCATCGAGGGCCCCTGGGACGGGCAAGGCGGACCCGGCCGAAGTCCGGTGGCGGGTCAGAGGTAGCTGCAGACCTGTCCGGGGTCGCAGCCTTCGGCCCCTGCTGCGGCCGCCTGGAGCTGGCCGGCGAGGGTGTTCCGGAGTGCCCGGAGTTCGGCGATGCGGGCATCGACGGCTGCGAGCTGCTCGGCGAGGCGGTCGCGGACGTGGGAGCAGGGCCTGGCCCCGGCGTCGTGCACCATCAGGAGGGCCCGGGCCTGCTCGAGGGTCAGGCCCGCGGCTCGGGAGCGGCGGATGAACGCCGCGCGCCGCACGGCTTCCTCCGGGTAGTCGCGGTAGCCGGTGGGAGTCCTGCCGATGCCGGGCAGGAGCCCGATGTCCTCGTAGAACCGCAAAGTCTTGGCTGTTGTGCCCGCCGCGGCCGCGGCCTCGGAGATGCGCATCGAGCTTCCCTTCCTCGTCTCGGTGGCTTCAACGACCCCATCCACCCGGGTATGCCCACCCTTGACCTTCCAGCGGCTGGAAGGTCAAGAGTCGTGACGAAGGCAGCCAGGAAGGACGGAAGGAGCCAGCGTGCAGAGCGCAAACGAGTACGACCTGGTGGTCGTGGGGTCGGGCAGCGCCGGGTTCGCTGCGGCGATCCGGGCCACGGGCATGGGTCTACGGGTGGCCATGGCCGAGGCAGGGACCGTGGGCGGGACCTGCGTGAACACCGGATGCGTGCCGTCCAAGGCGCTCCTGGGCGCGGCGCGGGCGCGACAGACGGCGGCGGACGCCGGCCGGTTCCCCGGCCTCGCGCCGGCCGCGGTGGCCCTGGACATGGCCGCCCTCATCGCGGGCAAGGACGCCCTGGTCGGGTGGTTGCGCCAGCAGAAGTACCTGGACCTGGCCGATGACTACGGGTGGGACATCCACCGGGGCCGGGCGGTGTTCGCCGGGGATGCCGATGACCCGGTCGTGGACGTGACGGGCGGCGGTGGCGGGGAGCCGGTGCGGCTGCGAGGGCGGCACTATCTGGTCGCCACCGGGTCCGCTCCGTGGGCTCCGCAGCTGCCCGGCCTCGCCGAGACGGGGAACCTGACCTCCCAGACGGCCATGGAACTGGATCGCGTGCCCGAGTCCCTGCTGATCGTAGGCGGCGGGTATGTGGCGGTCGAGCAGGCCCAGCTGTTCGCCCGGCTGGGGGCCCGGGTGACCGTGCTGGTGCGTTCCCGGCTGCTCTCGGGCGAGGAGCCCGAGGTGTCCATGGCCCTCTCCTCGGTCTTCCGGGATGAGGGCATCAGGGTGGTCCGCCGCGCTGTGCCGACCGGGGTCCGGACTGATGCAGGCACCGGGGCGGCGGTCGTCACCGCTGACGTGGGCGGGGCGACGGAGGAGTACCGGGCGGAGCGGGTGCTCATGGCCACCGGCCGCCGCCCCTCCACCGAGGGTCTGGGACTGCACCGGATCGGCGTCGCCACCGGCGGCCACGGCGAGGTCCTGGCCGGGCCAGGGCTGCAGACGACGAACGGACGCGTCTGGGCCGCCGGGGACGTGACCGGTCATCGGGAGTTCGTCAACGTCGCGGCCGCCCACGGCGCCCTGGCCGTCGAGAACGCCTTCACCGGTGCGGGGCTGGAGGTGGACTACACGCAGCTGCCGAGGGTGGCGTTCACCAGCCCCGCAGTGGGCGCGGTGGGGCTGACAGACCGGCAGGCCAACGCCGCCGGCCACGTCTGCGAGTGCCGGGTGCTGCCGCTTGAGTTCGTGCCGAGGGCGCTGGTGAACCGGGACACCCGCGGGTTCATCAAGATCGTCGCCGAAGACGGCACCGGGAGGATCCTGGGCATCACCGCCGTCGCGCAGGACGCCGGCGAGCTGGCCGCGGCCGGGGTGCATCTGATCGCCGCCGGCACCACGGTCCAGGAGCTGGCCTCGCGGTGGGCCCCGTACCTGACGATGGCCGAGGGCCTCAAGATCGCAGCCCAGTCCTACACCTCGGACGTCTCCCGCCTCTCCTGCTGCGCCGTGTGACCCTCACCCGCCGCGGGTACTGGTTCCGTGGACCCTTCTGTGCGCACGCACACAGAGCACGCCACCCGCAGCGCCGCAGCGTCGAAGACCGCCCAAGAGGCACTGAAAGAAGAAGCAGCAGCGCGGACGGCCGGCCCAGCACCGGCCCGGGCCGCCCCAGGAAACGAGAAGGAGCCACCTATGCCCCGCATCCCCGCCCACACCCTCGACACCGTGCCCGAGGCCGCCCGCGAGCACGCCGAACGGCTCGAGAAGCGCATGGGCCGGTTCATGAACATCCACGCCGGCATGGCCCACTCACCCGTCGTGATCGCCGCCTACCAGGGCATACAGAAGGCCATCGCCGAGCACGGGACCTTCGACGCGGCCACCCGGGAGGCGATCGCCCTGGCCGTGGGCAACCAGAACGGCTGCGACTACTGCCAGGGAGCCCACACCGTATCCGCCCGCAGGGCCGGACTCGACGATGCGCAGATCCTCGCCCTCCGTGCCGGGGAGGTCGGCTTCGATGACAGGCTCGCGGCCCTGACCGAGGTTGCCCGCGCCGCCGCCGCGGACACCGGCTACGTGCCCGAGGCGGTCTGGCAGGCCGCCCTTGATGCGGGGTGGACGGACACGGAGCTGGCCGAGGCCTTCGCCCACATTGCCGTGAACCTGTTCACCAACTACTTCAACCACTACGCCCACACCGAGCTCGACGTCCCCGCCGCCGAGCCCCTCACCGCCTGAGCAGCACCACCACCGATCGAGGAAGGACCAGACATGGCCGCAGCACCCGAAGTGATCGTGTTCGACGTCAACGAGACCCTCTCCGACATGTCCCCCATGGGGGCCCGGTTCGCCGACGCCGGCGCACCCGAGCACCTGGCGAAGCTGTGGTTCGCGACCCTGCTCCGGGAGGGATTCGCCCTCGCCGCCGCCGGGGACGCGGCCCCCTTCGGCGAGATCGGAGCCGAGGCACTCACCGGCCTCCTCGACGGGGCGGGCGTGCCGGATCCGGCGAAAACAGCGAAGCACCTGGCCGCCTCCGTCGCCGACCTCCCCCTCCATCCCGACGTCCCGGACGGGATCCGCGCACTCCGGGCGGCCGGACACCGGCTCACAACCCTCACCAACGGCTCCGCCCAGGTCGCCGAGGGGCTCTTCGGGGCGGCCGGGATCCGGGACGAATTCGAAGCCCTGCTCTCCGTCGAGGACGCGCCGGCCTGGAAGCCGCACCCCTCCTCCTACCGGTACGCCGCCCAGCGGTGCGGGACCCGGGAGGAGGAGATGCTGCTGGTCGCGGTGCACCCCTGGGACATCCACGGTGCCGCCCGCGCCGGCCTGCGTACCGCGTGGGTCAACCGAACCGGCGCCGCCTACCCGTCCTACTTCGCCCGCCCCGAGCTGACAGTGGCCTCCCTGACGCATCTCGCCGCCGAACTGTCGGTCGACGCCTGACCGGGACGCCGGTTTGACGTGGCCTCAAGGACCAGGTTCTAGGTGCTGGAGTCCGGGAGAGCCCTCGGGCGGAGGGAGTGGCCATGCACACGGCACCGACCTGCGGTTTGCGGGAGCAGGACCCGCAGATCCAGGGCTGCGGCAGCGGGCCGCTGCAGCGGTGGGCGTTCGCGTTCAGCGAGCTCGACAGGCCCTCCGCGAATGGAGGCGCAGGCCCGGGAAGACGGCATCGCCCTCAGAGGCGGCCGCAGCGCCTGCTGGAACTGCCGGGAGGTAGCGCTGGCCGGCGCTCCCAGGTGCGGTCACCCCGTCCGGCTGGGGGGTAGCTGGGCGGGGCGCCGGGTGCCGGCTTCCCATCCCGAAAGGCGGCAGGCCAGCACAGTTCGACGATAGGGCTGGCGCATCGAGCGGGCCAGAGGACTTCGGCCCGCCCTGGCCGTGGAGCCGCCCTCGCCCCTCGCCCCCTTCCCCCGCCCGTGTCGACGGCACGCCAGGCCGGGACGGCGGGACGATCACGGAGGGCCCTAAGCCCCTCACGCTCCCAGAGCCCTCCTGCGAGCATGGAGTGCAGCCCCGCCCCGAGGCCGCACCCACCGTGGACAGGGCCTTGAGCAGTCCATCGACCGACGAGGATGACGGAGAGGTATCCGATATGGGCGCTGCAGAAAACGCCGAAGTGGTCCGGCGCGGCTATGAGGCCTTCAACGCAGGGGACTTGGCCGCCCTGAGCGAGTTGTTCGCGGAAGACGCGGTCTGGTACGCCGCTGGCAGTGGCGTACTGTCCGGGACCAAGCAAGGACGCGACGCCATCTTGGCCTACTTCGGCGAGCTGGGCGCACGTTCCCACGGTTCCTTCCAAGCAGCGGTCCAGGACATCGTCGGCGGAGAAAGCCACACCGTAGGGATCCAGCAGAGCCACGCCGAGAACAACGGGAAGACCCTGAACCTGGCCACGGCCATCGTGTTCGCACTCCGGGACGGGAAGGTGATCGAAGGCCGCGAGTTCTTCGAGGACACGGCCAAGTCGGACGACTTCTGGAGCTGACCCTCAGCGGGGCAGAAACACCACACACACCCGGACTACCCAAGGAGCAGACATGGAAGCCACCCCATACGGAGTCGTGCACTTCTTCCCCGGAGGCACCAAGGAGCAGTACCAGGCCTCGATCGCCGCCGTCCATCCCGGCGAAGGCCTCCTCCCCGACGGCCAGACCTTCCACGCGGCAGGACCTTCAGCCGGCGGCTGGACGATCATGGCCGTCCACGAGTCGAAGGAAAGCTGGGAGAAATTCCGCGACGGCATCCTCATGCCCCGCATGCAAGCGGGCATCCAGGGCGGATTCACCTCACCCCCCGAGGAGACCGTCATCGACCTGTACAAGATCATCCCTGACAATCCGGCAGGCCGGAGAACGGCATGACAAGGATCAATGGCTCAATCCTCATCCGACGCCCGATCGAGCAGGTCTTCGACTTCGTCGCAGACGAGCGCAACGAGCCCGTCTACAACCCGCAGATGCGCAGCGTCGAGAAGACCACCCCTGGACCGATCGGCGTCGGCACCGTATGGCACGTCGTGATGGAATCGGGGAAGCGGAGCACCCCTTTCGAGCTCGAGGTCACCGAATACGCGCGGCCGAGGCGCCTCGGATCCATGACCCGCATGACCAGCGCAGACATCGACGGAGCCCTCACCTTCGTCCCCGACGCCAGCGGAACCCTGATGAGCTGGTCCTGGGACCTCAGGCCCAAGGGAGTGCTGAAGCTCGCGGCCCCATTCTTCGCCCTCACAGGACGCCGGCAGGAACAGCGGAACTGGTCCAGCCTCAAGACGCACCTTGAAACCCACCAAAAGCCATGACGTGCCCCCCTGACGAGGGTTCCGAAGGTTCCGGAGGAACGTGCCCCCGGCCGCGTGGACGAAGGGATCTTCATGAGCCCGGCATCGGCGCAGCCGCCCGAAGAGGGCGCTGGAGGCGCGGCTGCACCGGGGCTGCTCCTGGACCAGTCCTGCCGGGATAAGACCATTCCAACGTGCACAGGGCATCGACAAGTCTACTGGGTGACCCAACACGCCGGAGCGGGAGGGCGCACGCCCCTCGGTCCTGTCCTCGACAGGGTTTCCGGTCCTCCTCTCTCGGGTAACTTCTTCGCCGTGTCTTCCCCGGAACCGGCCCGGCCGCTGCACGCGACCATGCTCGGCGTGCTCGACTAGGCACGCCGGCGCCGCATGCCGCACACCGAGTACGCGCTGCCTGTCTGCGAGCTCCTGCTTGAGATCCACACCCCCGACGGGGACTTGCTCGGGGAGCCCTGCGCCGGCTGCCACGAGCCCTGGCCGTGCAAGACCGCGATGGGCATCCTCGGCGCCGTCGTGCCCCTCCCCTAGGCCAGCATGGACTGCCTGGCATGTTCCGCGCGAGCTCAACGGACCGCCTTCGATTGCCAAAGGCTGGAATTGCCGGTGCTGACGCCGTACTGTGCCTGCAGATCAGGAAGTGGTCGCGCGGCAAGGCGGAAGCTTCAGGAGCGGACCTCATGACGGCACAGCACGACGAATCTGACTGGGTGCACGGGTGCCGCGGCGTCCCGGGCATGGATAACGAGGACCTGGAGAGGGTGAGCGTCGCCGACCTCCTGGCCGACCTGGCACAGATCGAGGAGGCCATCCGTGCAGCGGCCGAGGCCGGTTACCCGATGACGGCGGGTCTGGCCCGGCGTGAGAACGCCATCGTGGAGGCCTTACGCCGGCGTGGTGCCGCCTGCGGAGATGCCTAGGACAGGTTCCCGCGCTCGGCGACGAGGCCGCTGTTGAGCAGGTTGAGCAGGAACCGGCACGGCCAGGGCTGCCCGCACTGGTTGCAGCCGTCGCCGACGAGGGGCCCTCCGGGGCTGTGGGCGTGGACCGCGGGCTCCCAGGTGTCGACGGTGTACCGCCGCCGGGTGGAACGCCGCGGGTCGTCCGCCCACATGGGGTCACATGACCACGTACGTCGCCGGCGAGGCCGCCGCAGCCCACTTCAAGCGCGCCGAGCACGCCCACCGCACCCACCTGCCCCGCGGCTCCTACGCGGTCGTCCGCGTCGACGGGAATGGCTTCTCCAAGTACACCCGCAGCCTCGTGCGCCCCTTCGATGCGGGCTTCGCCGTCGACATGCAGGCCACCGCCCTGTTCCTGGCCGCCCAGGTGCAGGGCGCCGTCGCGGCGTACACGCAGTCCGACGAGATCAGCGTGCTGCTCGCCGCCCCGTCCACCGCCAAGAGCGAGGCGTGGTTCGGCGGGCAGGTGCAGAAGATCGTCTCCATCACCGCCGCCCTCGCCACCGCCAAGTTCAACGACCTCCGCTCCGAGCACGGCCTGGCCGTGTTCGGCGCCCGCACCACCCCCTCGACGGGCAGGAGGAGGTGGCCGGGTACCTGCGGTGGCGGCAGAAGGACGCGATGAAGAACAGCGTCGGCATGTGACTATGTCAACTCGAACGAGGACCAGGATGGCGGCCTGATTCGGGACCACTTCTGTGTGGGGTCGTTTGACTTGGACGTTCCAGGTGTCGTGCGTTCCCTGTTTCGGGGGCGCGGTACTTGTGAATCCGCAGCTGGCAGGGTGGTAGGCATCTGAGGGCTCGGTAAGCCCGAAGGGTGGGATTCCGGCGGTCAGCCGCCTTGCGCGCGAGCGGTCAACGCCGACGCTTCAGACCGAGTGCGATACCCGCCATCCAGACCGCGCTGAAGGCGGCGCCCAGAAGGGATGTCAGCCCGAAGACCACGGCGGTCAGCGATTGTGGTCGTCCCGGGCTGCTGAAAATCGCGAAAAATGCGCGTCCCCACGTTGTAAGCAGGAACGAAGCGGCGAAGAACCAGAAAGCGGGAAGTTCGCTTGCCAGCCTGCGAATGGAGAACGTAGGAACACCGGTCTCCCTGTTGCGTTTCGCCAGCGCATCCTGCCCCAAGAGTGCCCTGATCGATGAACCGATGCCGCCAGCGAAGACGATAACTAGCGGCGGGAGTAGGAGCCAGACTTGCCCCCCGGGCGTCAGCTCCTCGGAGATCGTGGCAGGGCTCTGAATTATCCGTGCTGCCGCGACGGCGACGATCAACGCGGTAATCGCGGCGAACAGACCAATGACCGCCCGAACCCCAACCGACAATCGGGCGGTAACCGGACTGCTCCCGCTGCTCATGGGAGAAGACTAGGCCCCGCCGCGGCTGTGTGGACGCCAACTACATCGAAAGGGCTGCGATCCCGATGGGTGAGAGCACAACATTTACCGCCAAGGAGATGCTCGCTGCGAGCCTCAGTACTCTGGCCAGACTCCAGCCGCGAGCTCGGAACCAATGGGCACCGATCGCAATCGGAGCCGCATAGGCGGCCATCACATAACTGACTGCCGAAGCGAGAGTGCCGGGGCCTGCGTGCCCTTCGAAACCGCTAATCGTCAGGGCTATGCAGATCACGCACCCAAAGTAGGCTCCGATGCAAGCCAGGAGAAGCACGGCAACCGTAGACAGCATCAGACCGGGTCGTGACGCATAAGTTGTTTCGTTCGACCTACTGGGGTCACTCACACCCAGACCCTAACGCCAATCTGTTCGCAGAGGATCCCTGAAGGGATATTGCCTGAGGTTCGATTCGACAAGGCTGTCAGCTGTGGGTGCGGGTGTGGTTGAGGCGGTAGGAGTTCGTGCCGGTCTGGATGATGGTGCCGTTGAAGGTGAGCCGGTCGACGATCGCGGCGCAGAGGCGGGGGTCGGTGAAGGTCTTGGTCCAGCCGCTGAAGGCTTCGTTGGATCCGATGGCGACGGAGGCCTTCTCTTCCCGTTCGGTGAGGACTTGGAAGAGGAGTTCGGCGCCTCGGCGGTCGAGTTCCATGTAGCCGAGCTCGTCGATGACGAGGAGGTCGGCGCGGCCGTAGCGGGCGATGGTGCGGGCGAGCTGCTTCTCGTCAGTGGCTTCGACGAGTTCGTTCACGAGCTTGGTCGCGAGGGTGTACTTGACCCGGTACCCCTTCTCGGCCGCGGCGGTGCCGAGGGCGATGAGCAGGTGGGACTTGCCGGTGCCGGAGTCGCCGATGAGGCAGAGCGGGTCGCCGCGGCGGATCCAGTCGGCCTGGGCGAGGGTGTGGACCAGGGCGGGGTTGACGTTCGGGTTGGCCTCGAAGTCGAAGTCCCCGAGCCACTTCTGCCGGGGGAACCCGGCGCCGCGGACCCTGCGCTCGACGGAGCGGCGGTCGCGGTCGTCACACTCTGCCAGGAGCAGCTCGGCGAGGAAGCCGGCGTAGGAGAGCTGTTCGCGTTCGGCGACCTTGACCGCCTCCTCCATGACCGCGCGCATGGTGGGCAGGCGCAGCCCGGCGGCAGGCCTGGTCCACGGCGGCCTGGGCTGCTTCCTCGGTCATGCTCCGCTGCCTGCGCAGGCTCGCGGTGACCTTCGTCGTGGTGGTCATGATGCGCTCGTTCCTTCCCTGCCGGTGCTCGCTGCCTCGTCGGTGGCGGGGCGTCGTTGGAGGAGCTCGTCGTAGGCGGCCAGGTCCGGCAGCGGCGGGGTGTCGGCGGGGAGGCCGGCGATGACCGCAGCGGGGTCGGCGAGGCGGCGCTGGGTCAGGCTGACAACCCTGTGCTCGCGGTGCTCGTCGCGGTCGTCGCGATGACGGCTTGAACCGGGCCCAGCGGCGTGGAGTCGGGCCTCGACCGCGACGACGTCCGGCGAGACCGCCCCGACCGAGAGGGCTGCTTCGATCCCGGCGATGACGTCTTGGTCCTGCATGCTGCGGTGCAGCAGGAGGACCTCGATCAGGGCACGGGTGCCCGCGGCGTCGCCATCGACCTTTCGGGCCTGCTGCCAGAACGCCTCGTGCGCCGCGGTGAAGGCGCCCGCGGCACGGGCCTGGGCGAGCACGGTGGAGCCGGGGAGGGCGCCGGGCTTGGTCTGCAGGACCTCGAGGTAGTGGTCCAGGACGATGGAGGAGCCTCCCTTGGCCGAGACCCTCCCGTGCCGGGCGACCACGGCCCGGCCGTCGAAGACGACCACTTCGGAGGCACGGAGCGAGACCCGTACCCGGTGGCCGATGAGCCGAGCCGGGACGGAGTACTTCGCCATCCGCACGGTGATCAGGGCCGATCGGTCCACCCGCGGGTGCAGGACCAGGCCGGGGTCGAACCGTTCCGCGGGCAGCGGGGCCAGCAGCGGCCGCTCGGTGGCGAAGTCCTCGCCGACGGTGCGGATCCTGGTCCCGACTCTCCGGGTCAGGTCGCGGGCCTCCCACTCTCGGATGCGCCCGTTCAGCTCGGCCAGGGAACCGACGACGGGCATTGGGGTGAGCCAGGTTCGCCGGAACCGGCCGACCTCGCCCTCGACGCCGCCCTTCTCGTGCGCCCCGGCAATGCCCGGTTGGCAGTAGAAGGCGTCGAAGCCGTAGTGGGACCGGAAGAGCACCCAGCGCTCGTTCTCCTCGCGCTGGCGGTTGCGCCCATAGACCACGGCGCTGACGGCCGCGGTGAGGTTGTCGTAGCGGATGTGCCCGGTCGGTATGCCCCCGAACTCCTCGAACGCCTCGATGTGGCCCTCGAGGAAGGCCTCCTGCGCCTGCGAGGGATAGACCCGGTGGACGGCGCGGCCGCTGTGGCTCAGCCGCATGACGAACATGTGGCACTTCGTCTTCACCCCACCCAGCACCACCCAGAGCTCGCCGAAGTCCACCTCGGCCTCCGCCCCGGGAGCGTGCTCCTGCGGGACGAAGACCTCCACCCGGCGCCCGGCGGCAAGATCGATCTGCGCCCGCCGGAGGCGGACGTAGTCCCGCACAGTCGAATACGACAGCTCCCTCGCCCCGTGCTCATCGGCGAGCCGGGCCAGGATCCTCGTAGCGGTATGGCGCTGCTTCCGCGGAGCCTCCAGGTCCTCACGCAGCATCGCATCGATCGCGTCCTTGAACGGGCCAAGCATCGGCGAAGCCCGCACCGGGGTCTTCCGCGGCGGTGGCTCTGCCCGTGAGAGTGCGGTGCGGACCGTGTCCCGGCCCACCTGGTACTTCCGGGCCAGAGCCCGGATCCCAAGGCCCTCGACCCGCGCATCCCGCCGGATCCGGGCGAACAGCTCCACACGACTTCCCATCCGAACCACCTCACGTAGGCAAACCCATCGGGCATACCCACCGTCAAAGGTGGTCCTGAATCAAACCGTCACAACACGCCGGTCCGGAGGCAAGTGGTCCTGAATCAAGCCGTCACACCGGTCCTGAATCAAGCTGCCATAGTCAGGCATGCTCGCCTCCCACCACTTCTCCCACCGCCAGCTTCTGGGCATCTCCGTGGAGTGGTGCAAGCGCATGCTGCTCGAGGAGGACGGCGTCGTTTGGGGTGAGCTGCCCAGCACCTGCGCCAGGGCACCCACATCCGCCGCGGGCACCACACCGAGACGGTCAGGTACCGGCACGGCCGCACGGGCGAGGAGCAACCGTCGAGGTCGAGCGCCGCGAATGGGCCGCCGCCCCGGCGCCCCTGTTCGACGACTGGGCCTCGCTCGGCCTCATCTGAACCATCGGCGGTGCAGGGCGCAGTTCATCTGGGGGCCATGTGGGGTTCATCACGCCCGCCTAGCCTGTTGAGCTCATCGTGGCCGAACCACCGGAAGGTCCCACCATCGTGAGCACAACCCGAACTCGCACCCTCCTCGCCGCCGGCATCGCCATCCTGATCGCCGGCTCCGCAGGCACAGTCGTCGCAGCCCAGGCAGCACCGCCGGCCCCGGCGCCCGACCACCACCAGACCAGCACGTCCCTCGCCGACGACTTCAACGCCGTCGACCGGAACACCAACTGGCAGCTGACGGGCAAGCTCAAGCTGAACTTCCCGACCTACCACACCGAGGGCATCGCGTTCAGCGCCGACCACATCTTCCTCTCCGCGGTCCAGATCATCGAGCCCACCCAGAAGTACCCGACCCCGCAGGGCGGCTACGACCGCACCCCCGGCAAGGGCATCGGGCACCTGTTCGTCATGGACAAGGCCGGGAACCTGCAGAAGGACATCACCCTCGGCGAGGGCGACATGTACCACCCGGGCGGGATCGACTTCGACGGCACCAACGTCTGGGTCCCCGTCGCCCAGTACCGGCCCAACAGCAGCGCCATCATCTACCGCGTCGACGCGAACACCCTCGACGTGCACAAGCAGTTCGAGGTCAAGGACCACTTCGGCGGCATCGTCAT
>NZ_JBSSGJ010000019.1:0-100238 GCF_054063535.1 Sinomonas sp. RB5 | reverse complement strand
CTCGAGCTGCCGCTGCTGGACGTGTTCGGCCGCGGCGGGTCGCTGAAGTCCTCCTGGTACGGCGACTGCCTCCCGTCCCGGGACTTCCCCATGCTCGTGGAGCAGTTCAAGCTCGGCCGGCTGCCCCTGGACGCCTTCGTCACCGAGCGGATCGGCCTGGACGAGGTCGAGGCCGCGTTCGAGAAGATGCACCGCGGCGAGGTCCTCCGCTCCGTGGTGGAACTGTGATGGCGGGGCAGGGCCGCGCCCGGATCGACCGCGTCACCACGTCCGGCACGTTCAGCCTCGACGGGGGCACGTGGGAGGTGGAGAACAACGTCTGGATCGTCGGCGACGACGCCGAGGCGATCGTCATCGACCCCGCGCACGACGCCGGCGCTGCTGCCGCTGCCGTCGCGGGCCGCACCGTGGCCGCGGTCCTGCTCACCCACGGCCACGACGACCACATCCGCCACGCCCGCGAGTTCGCCGACAAGGTCGGCGCCCCCGTGCTCCTGCACCCCGCCGACCTCATGCTCTGGGACGCCGTCTACCCGGGCACCGTCCCGGACGCGCAGATCGCCGACGGCGAGGTCTTCACCGTCGCCGGGACCGAGCTGACCGCGCTGCACACCCCCGGCCACTCCCCCGGCTCGGTGTCCTTCTACGCCGAGGGGCTCGGGACGGTCTTCACCGGCGACACCCTCTTCGCCGGCGGCCCCGGAGCGACCGGCAGGTCCTACTCGGACTTCGGCACCATCATCGACTCCATCCGCACACGGCTGCTCACCCTCCCGCCCGAGACCGTGGTGAACACCGGCCACGGCGACCCCACCACCATCGGCACCGAGGCCCCCCACCTGCAGGAATGGATCCACCGCGGCCACTGACCTACGTCCTCGGCGACCGGCGCGCTGCCCATATGACGTGCGGCACAGTGAAGCACAAGGTCTGGCAGAATCGGCCCATGGGGAACGCCTTCGTGTCTGATGACCCGGACGAGACGCGCTCCGCCAACGGTGTGCAGGCGGTCGAACGCGTCGTCAGGGCCCTCGAGATCCTTGCCCAGGAGGGCAGCGCCGCGGTCGGCGACGTGGCCGAGCGCATGGGCGTGCACAAGTCCACGGCCTCCCGCATCCTCGGCGCCCTCGAGACCCATGGCTTCGTGCAGCAGAGCAGCCGGCGCGGAAAGTACCAGCTCGGCGTCGGCCTCCTGCGCATCGCGAGCTCCATCCCGCGCCGCCTGAGCCTGGTCCACGCGGCGCGGCCCGTCCTCGAGGACCTCGCGCAGCAGTACGGCGAGACCGTGAACCTGGCCGTGCGCCGCGACGTCTATGCGGTCAACGTGGACCAGGCGATGGGCTCGGCCAACCTTGCGAGCTTCGACTGGATCGGCAGCCTCACGCCCCTGCACTCGACCTCGAGCGGCAAGGTGTTCCTCGCGTACCTCCACGCGAGTGATCGGGAGGAACTGCTCCGGCGGGCCGAGCTGACGGCCTTCACGCCGCACACGCTCAGCCGGGCAGAGCTCATGAAGGAGCTTCCGGAGATCGTGCGGCGGGGCTACGCCTCCACGCGCGGGGAGCTGGAGGAGGGGCTCAATGCGATCGCAGCGCCCGTGTTCGGGCACATGGGGGATGTGATCGGGGCCGTGAGCCTCTCGGGGCCGGCCTTCCGCTTCGATCCCGCCGCGGATCCCGGGATCGTGACGGCGGTCATCAGGGCGGCCGAAGAGATCACCGAGCTCATGGGTGGTCCGGCCTCCCAGGATCGCTCCCAGGAGGCCGGACGCTGAGCTGTGCCTAGCGGCTGGCCCCGTGCTCGGTCTCCGCGCCGGCGGCGGTCCCCGCGGCGCCTGCGCCGAACCATCCGCTCGGAGCGGGGCTGACGTTCTGCCAGATGTGCTTGGCCTCGCGGTACTCGTCCAGGCCTGAACGGCCGAGCTCACGGCCGATGCCCGATTTGCCGAACCCGCCCCACTCGGCCTGCGGCACGTAGGGGTGGTAGTCGTTGATCCAGACGGTGCCGTGGCGCAGGGCCCCCGCAACCCTCTGGGCCTTGGAGGCGTCGGAGGTCCAGACCGCGCCGGCCAGCCCGTACTCGGTGTCGTTCGCGATCGCGATCGCCTCGGCCTCGTCGCGGAAGGTTTCCACGGTCAGCACGGGGCCGAAGGACTCCTCCCGGACCACGCTCATGCCGGACCGGCATCCGCCGAGGACGGTGGGCGGGTAGAAGAAGCCGTCCGCGAGCGGGCCCTCGTCCGGGATGTAGCCGCCGCACAGGAGCTCGGCGCCCTCGGCGATGCCAGCCTGGACGTAGGCATGCACCTGCTCCCGGTGCCTGGCCGAGATGAGCGGCCCCGTCTCGGCGTCGGGGTCGAAGGGGCCGCCCATCCGGATCGCGGTGGCCCGCTGGACGACCTCGGCCACGAAGCGCTCCGCAATAGACTCCTCGACCACGAGCCGGGCGCCCGCGGAACAGACCTGGCCTGAATGCAGGAAGACGGCCGTGAGGGCATTGTCGACGGCGGCTTCCCAGTCCGCGTCGGCGAAGACGACGTTGGGGTTCTTCCCGCCGAGCTCGAAGGCGACGCGCTTGACCGTCTTCGCGGCGGCCGCCATGATCGTCTGCCCGGTGGAGAGGCCGCCCGTCAGCGAGACGAGGTCGACCCTCGGGTCTGCGCTGAGCGGACCGCCCACCGTGGACCCCCTGCCCGTGACGAGGTTCGCGACGCCGGCCGGCACGCCCGCCTCGGCGAGCGTTTCCATGAGCAGGATCGACGTCGACGGCGTGAGCTCGCTCGGCTTGAGGACGAACGAGTTGCCCGCGACCAGCGCCGGAGCAACCTTCCAGGCCGCCTGCAGCAGCGGGTAGTTCCACGGAGCGATCAGGGCGCAGACACCGAGGGGCTCGTACACGACGCGGCTGATCGCGTTCGGCCGCCCGGTGTCGATGACCCGGCCGACATCGAGTCCGGCGATCTTCCCGTAGTGGCGGAAGCAGGCCGCGATGTCGTCGATGTCGTACTCGGCCTCGACGAGGCGCTTGCCGGTGTCGAGGGCCTCCGCCCGGGCGTAGGCTGCCCTGTCCCGCTCGAGGAGGTCCGCGACGCGGAGCATGACGGCCCCGCGCTCGATCTCCGTCAGGCGACGCCACGGGCCGCCGTCGAACGCCGCGCGGGCGCTCGCGATGGCCCGCTCGGCGTCCTGCGCACTCGACGAGACGACGACGGCGACCTCGCGCCCGTCGGCGGGGCAGCGCACGGTGGACGTGGCGCCGTCGGCCGCCTGCTCCCAGGCACCGCCGATGTAGAGCCCCTTCACCGGTTCGGGGCTGGCCTGTTCGGCGGGCTCGGACAGGGTTGCTACTTGAGCCATGCCGCCACCTTGTCAGGGTTCGCGTCGATCCACTTCTGGGCGGCCGCGTCGGGGCTCATGTTGTCCTTCGCGATGTACCCGGCGACCGTGTTCTGGTCCTGGTTGGTCCAGTGGAAGTTCTTCACGAGGTTGTACGCCGGGCTGCCGGAGTTGGCGAACTTGGTGGAGACGACCTTGTTGAGGTCGTACTTGGGGTAGTCGCACGCGACCTTCGCCGCGTCGGCATCGCACCCGTCGGTGTAGGCCGGGAGGTTGACCTTCACGAGCGGCACCTCGGCCATGAACCACTGGGGCTCGTAGAAGTAGCCGATGAGCGGGGTGTGGTTCTGCTCGGCCTGGCGGAACGCCTGGATGAGGGCCGGCTCGGAGCCGGCGTAGACGACCTTGAAGTTCAGGCCGAGGTTCTTCACGAGCGCCTCGTCGTTGGTGACGTAGGAGGGGTCGCCGTCGAGCAGCTGGCCCTGGCCTCCCGACTCCGAGGTCTTGAACAGGTCAGCGTACTTGTTGAGGTTCTTGGAGTCGGTGATGTCCGGGTACTGCTTGGCCATCCATGGCGGCACGTACCAGCCGATCACCCCGGTGTTGCCGGTAGAGCCGGCGTCCACCGCGGTCTTCTGCTGCTTGATGTACTTGTCGGTCAGATCCGGGTGGCCCCAGTTCTCGAGGACGGCGTCCACCTCGCCGCTGCCGAAGCCCTGCCACGCGACCTCTTCCTTGAGGGTCTTGTAGTTGACGGTGCAGCCGAGCTTCTCCTTGGCGAGGGTGCCGACCACGTAGGCGTCCGCCTCGTAGCCGACCCACGGGTTGACCGCGACGTTGAAGGCGCCGCACTTGGCGCTGCCGCTCGCGGCGGACGAGGCAGCGGAGATGTCCCCGCCGCAGGCGGTGAGCCCGAGGAGGGCGGTGAGCAGGGCGGCGCCGTAGGCTTTCTTCTTCAGCGCTGGGGAAATCCGGGTTTTCTTCATGGCACTTCCTTGATCAGGCGTTGCCCAGGCGGGCAGCGGCGTGCTGGGTGATGCGGTCGAGCATGACTCCGAGTGCGGTGATGGCGATGCCGGCGGCGAGGCCCTTGCCGAAGAGCTGGCTCTGGGAGAAGCCGGAGACGACGAGGTAGCCGAGCCCCCCGCCGCCGACGAGTCCGCCGACCACGACCATGGACAGGACGTAGAGCAGGCCCTGGTTGGCGGCGAGGATGACGGCGGCCCTGGACATGGGCAGCTGGACCTTGGTGACCATCTGCCAAGGCGTGGTGCCCATCGATTCCGAGGCCTCGACGGTGACCGGGGACACGCCGCGGATGCCGTCCGCGACGAGCTTGGTGGCGATCGGGACGCCGTAGGCGACGGCGGCGACGATCGCGGTGAATCGGGTGGGACCGAACAGGGCCAGGGCGGGGACGAGGTACACGAACGACGGAATGGTCTGGAACGCGTCCAGCACCGGCCGCACGATCGAGTCGACGAGCTTGCTGCGCCCCATCAGGACGCCCACGATCACGGCCGCGATCACCACGAGGAAGGTCGCCACGAGCGTGGTCGCGAGGGTCTTCATGCTCTCGTTCCAGAGCCCGGTGCCGAGGATCACCGCCTCGCAGACGAGGGTCGCAGCGCAGGCGCGCCGGCCGCCCAGGGCGAAGGCGATGCCGAGCAGCACGAGTGCCATGGCCCACCAGGGCGACTGCGCCAAGAGCGACTCGAGCGGGTTGACCAGGAGAGCAGTGACGGCCTCCTTGAGCCACTCGGTGAAGCCGGAGAACGTGTGCACGGTCCAGTCGGTGGCGGCGGAGACGGCCTGGGCGAGCGGTCCGCCGAGGTCCGGCGAGGAGGGGAACTTCGCCAGGGCGAGGTAGCTGTGCGAGAGCCAGATGGCCACGGCAGCGAGGGCGGCTGATGCGATGGCGACTGCGCGCCGGCCCTTCGGTCCGCGCAGGCCCCCGCTGCGCGAGCCCCGCTGGACGCGGGCCTCGATCCCCGAGCGCTCGGAGGCCGCCGTCGTCGTGCGGTCGAGCATGATCGCCATGAGGACGATCGCGAGGCCGGAGACGAACGCCGAGCCGACGTCGAGCGACTGCAGGGACTGCAGGACGGGCTGGCCGAGGCCGGGACCGTTGATGAGGGCGGCGATGGTGGCCATGGAGAGGGCCGCCATCGTGCACTGGTTGATGCCGACGACGATCGTGCGCCGTGCCATGGGAAGCTGCACCTTGGTCAGCGTCTGCCACGCCGTTCCGCCCATGGACGTGACGGCCTCGAGCGTGGTCGGCGAGACGTTGCGGATGCCGTGCTCGGTGATGCGCACGAGCGGGGGGAGCGAGTAGATGATCGTCGTGACGATCGCCGAGGCGGGGCCGATCCCGAAGACGAGCGCCAGCGGGGCGAGGTAGGCGAACGAGGGCAGCGTCTGGGCCAGGTCCAGCAGCGGAGAGAGGACTGCGGAGACGCGCCGGCTGCGCGCCATCCAGATCCCCAGCGGCGGCCCTGTCAGGGCGCAGATGCCGACGGCGACGAAGGTCACGATGAGCGTGTCGATGCTCTGCTGCCAGTAGCCGAAGAAGCCGAACAGCAGCACGCACGCTGCCACGAGGATCATCGAGCGGACGCCCGCGAGCACGAACGCCAGCCAGGCGAGCAGGGCCAGGACGCCGAGCCAGCCGACCTCGGGCACGGGACGCAGCGCCGAGGGCTGGCTCAGGAGGTGCTGCAGGAACGCCACGGCCCCGTTCAGGCCGTCGGTGATGGGCTGCACGACCGAGGTGAAGAAGGGCGACTGGCTGCGCGCGGTGTCGAAGCTGTCGCGGAGGCCGTTGAGCCAGAGGTGGACGTCGGTCTTGTCCGCACCACCGAGCTCGAGGGTCTGGGTTCCCCGGAAGAGGCCCCACAGCACCAGCCAGCCCACGACGACCGCGGCCAGCAGCACCGGTCGCCAGTGGCGGCGGACGAAGGCGCCCCGGGAGACCGGCGGCCGGGTTGCCGGCTCAGCGCCCCGCTCGCGCGCCTGAGCGGGAGGTCCGCCGGCGGCCTCGGTGCGGTCGGGCGCCACCGTGCTCATGCCGCACCGCCCCGGCCGCCCGCCACGGATTCCTCCTCCGCGACGACCACGCGCAGGATGTCGTCGTCGTCGACCACCCCGAGGAAGCGCTCCCCGTCATAGACGCGCACCGGCAGGGAGGACTGCAGGACCTGCCGTGCGGCGTCGCGCACCACGCAGTCCGCCTGCATCACGGGTCCCTCGAGCGATTCGTCGGAGCCCGGGGCGCGGACGACGTAGCGCAGGGTGAGCACGTGGGAGCGGGGGACGTCGGAGACGAAGTCGCGCACGTAGGCGTCCGCGGGGTGCGCGACGACCTCGGCCGGCGTCCCGATCTGGACGATCTCGCCGTCGCGCATGATGAGGATGCGGTCGCCGAGCTTGAGCGCCTCCTGCAGGTCGTGGGTGATGAAGACCATCGTCTTCCCCACTTCCTCGTGCAGCCGGCACACCTCGTTCTGCATGTCCCGGCGGATCAGCGGGTCGAGGGCCGAGAACGGCTCGTCGAACAGCAGCACCTGCGGGTCCACGGCCAGCGCCCGGGCCAGGCCCACGCGCTGCTGCATGCCGCCCGAGAGCTGGTCCGGGAACGAGTTCTCGTAGCCGGAGAGGCCCACGAGGTCGACCATCTCCTGGGCCCGGGCGAGCCGGGCTGCCTTGCCCTCGCCGCGGACCTCGAGGCCGTAGGCCACGTTGTCGAGCACCTTCCGGTGCGGGAGGAGGCCGAACTGCTGGAACACCATGGCCATGTGGTTGCGCCGCATGGAACGCAGCTTGGCCTTGCTCGCACAGGTGACGTCCTCGCCGTCGATCCTCACGCTTCCCGCGGTCGGCTCGATGAGCCGCGTCAGCAGCCGCACGAGGGTCGACTTGCCGGAGCCGGAGAGCCCCATGACCACGAAGACCTCTCCCGGGGCGACCTCGAAGGAGACGTCCTTGACGGCGGCGAGGCAGCCGGTCTTGCTCTGCAGCTCTTTCCGGGTCAGGTGCTCGTCCGGGGTTCCGATGATCTTGTCGGCCTTCGCGCCGAAGATCTTCCACAGGCCCTCGACCTTCAGTGCCGGCTCGCTGGAGCCTTCGCGGCGCGCCGCACGGCGTGTAGTTTCGGGGTCCAGAGTCGGGGCGCTCATGATGCCTCCTCGAGTTGGCTGAGCGGGGTGTGGCGGTAGAAGGGTTCGGCTTCGGCGGGGAGCTCACGGCCGAGGATGAGGTCCGCGGCCTTCTCCGCGAGCATCATCACGGGGGCGAAGATGTTGCCGTTGGTCACGTAGGGCATGGCGGAGGCGTCCGCGACGCGCAGCCCCTCGGTGCCGTGGACCTTCATCGTGTGGGGGTCGACAACAGCCATCGGGTCCGAGGCGGGGCCCATCTTCGCGGTGCACGAGGGGTGGAGGGCGGTCTCGGCGTCCCGGGCGACCCAGTCGAGGATCTCCTGGTCGGTGGTGACCGACGGGCCGGGAGAGATCTCCCCGCCGTTGAACGGCGCCATGGCCGGCTGGCGGAGGATCTCGCGGGAGACGTTGACGGCCTCGATCCATTCGCGGCGATCGTTCTCGGTCGAGAGGTAGTTGAACAGGATCGAGGGGCGCTCCGACGGATCCGCCGAGCGGATCTTCAGGTGACCGCGCACATCCGAGTACATGGGTCCGACGTGCACCTGGAAGCCGTGCTCGACCTCGGCCTTCTTCCCGTCGTAGCGCACTGCTACGGGGAGGAAGTGGTACATCAGGTTCGGGTAGGCGACCTCGTCGTTCGAGCGCACGAAGCCGCCGCCCTCGAAGTGGTTCGTCGCCGCTGGCCCCTTCCGTCCCAGCAGCCACTCGAGTCCGATGAAGGGCATTCTCCAGAGGTCGAGGGAAGGCTGCTGGGAGACGGGCTGCAGGCAGGCGTGCTGGATGTAGACCTCGAGGTGGTCCTGGAGGTTCTCCCCGACGCCGGCGAGGGCGACGCGCGGCGCGACACCGACGGACCGGAGGTGCTGCGGATCGCCGATGCCGGCCAGCTGGAGCAGCTGCGGGGTGTTGAAGGCGCCGCCGCAGAGGATGACCTCTCCCGCGCTCACCGTGTGGCTCTGGCCGCCGCGGCGGTACCTGACCCCCGTGGCCCGCGTCCCCTGGAACTCGATCCCGGTCACCGTCGCGAGCGTCCTCACGGTGACGTTGGACCGCTTCCGAGCGGGGCGCAGGTAGCCGCGCGACGCGGAGTAGCGCTCGCCCTTGTGGACGTTTCGGTCGAACGGTCCGAAGCCTTCCTGGCGGTAGCCGTTCACGTCATCTGTGCGCGGGTAGCCGGCTTGGACGGCGGCGTCGAAGAACGCCTGGAACAGCGGGTTGGTGGCGGGCCCGCGCTCGAGGATGAGCGGACCCTCGTGGCCCCGGAAGGGGTCCTCGGGGGAGGCGGCGAGGGCGTTCTCCATCCGCTTGAAGTAGGGGAGGCAGTGGGCGAAGTCCCAGCTCTCCATGCCGGGGTCCGCCCCCCAGCGCTCATAGTCCAGCGGGTTCCCACGCTGGAAGATCATCCCGTTGATCGAGCTCGAGCCGCCCAGGACCTTGCCGCGGGCGTGCGCGACCCTGCGCCCGCCCATGAAGGGCTCCGGATCGGACTCGTAGCGCCAGTCGTAGAACGGGTTGCCGCTCGGGAAGGTGAGGGCGGCCGGCATCTGGATGAAGAGGTCCCACGGGTAGTCGCTGCGGCCAGCCTCGAGCACGAGCACCGTTCGGTCCCCGTCTGCGCTGAGCCGGTCGGTGAGGACGGACCCGGCGCTTCCGCCCCCCACGATCACGTAGTCATAGGTCTGCTTCGTCATGATCCCCACCGATCCGGAACGCCGCCCGTCGCGGCGTCGAGCTTCTCCTGTGCGGTCGTCATGTCTGCTCCTGGGGTTAGGCGGGATAGTGCAAAGACTCGGAGAGTTCAAAGGGAGAGGCCTCAAGGCCCCGGGGAATTGCATAAGGTGCAACAGGCTTCGATTGGCACAACACTCGGGCACCTCCGGAGGGGGTGTCAAGCATTTTTCGAAGGGTCAGAAGAATGTCACCGACAGGAAACATCAGGCCTCGGCGGCCCATTGACCACGACCCCGAGGGACCCATAAAGTAGTCAGGTATATCAGTCGTATTCAGAAGCATTCACTTCACATCGAGCCGGGGTGCGCCCTTGGACTCGGCCTTACACACCCCTGCGGGTGAGGGCCGGGCGAGCGAGGGATTCTCCAGCCGTACTCCCCCCCGTGGCCGACGCACCGAGCCTGAGCTGGAGTATCGAGACGAGCACGGACCTGGCCGTGAATCCGAGGTAGGAGCCCATGTCGGGGAAGCTCGCGAAGTAGCCGCGGCGCCGGTCCGCGGCATACTCGCCCACGAATCTCCCGCGCCTCCTCAGACGTGGCCGTCCACCGTGATGCCGGGGGGAAGGTTGGGCACTTCGTCGGATTCCTGGAGGTAGATCTCGCCATCGCGCACTTCCACGGTGTGCACGCGCACCGGCAGCTTCGCCGGCGGAGCGTCCACGGTGCCCGTGCGGAGGCTGAACTTCGAGGCGTGGAGGGGGCACTCGACCTCGCATCCCTCCACGTAGCCGTCCGCGAGCGAGGCATCCTGATGGGTGCAGGTGTCGTCGATCGCGAACAGTTCGCCCTCCTCGGTGTGGAAGAGCGCGATGGGGGGCCGTGTCTCGATCCGCATGGCGTCGCCCCTCGCGAGCTCCGACAGGGGGCAGATGTGCTTCATGCTCTCGCTCATGGGACTCTCCTCCTCACTGCTGGTTCGTCGCGATGACGTCGCCGACCTTGGACGTCACCCAGTCGTGGAACTCGCCGATGTGGTGCTCGCTCGGCACGAGCACTCCGCCGTGGGCGTAGATCCTGGAGGCCATCGCGGGCTGGCACCGCTCGCACGCATCGAAGTCCTGCTCGTTGACCCGGTGGAACAGCTCCACCGATGCGTCGAGGTCCTTGCCGCTCTCCACCACGTGGGGGAGGTAGAGCCAGTCGCACTCGACGATCGTGCGGTCCGCGGCCATCGGGAACATGCGGTGGATGATGACGTGGTCCGGGACGAGGTTGACGAAGACCGTCGGCTTGATGGTGATCGCGTAGTAGCGGCGGTCCTGGTCCTCGCCGACGCCGGGGATGACGTCGAGGCCCTCCGAGCCGTCCACGGTGAAGCCCTTGATGTCGGCGCCGAACTCGGCTCCGTGGCCCACGAAGTACTGGGCCGCGAGGCCGTCCGCGAACTCGGGAAGCACCTCCGTCAGCTCCGGGTGGATGGTCGCGCAGTGGTAGCACTCCATGAAGTTCTCGATGATGAGCTTCCAGTTGGCCTTCACGTCATAGGTGATCCTGCGGCCCAGGGCCAGGTTCGCCACGTCGTAGCCGTCGATCTTGTGCACGTCGCCGAGCCGGGTCTCGATCGCGCCCATCACATCGTCCTCGAACGAGGGCGGCTCCTCGGCCAGGCACAGCCACACGTAGCCGAGGTACTCGCGGATGTGGACCTTGACGAGGCCGTACTCCTGGCGGTCGATGTCCGGCATCTTGGTGAGATTCGGCGCAGCGATGAGCTTGCCATCGAGGTCGTACGTCCACGCGTGGTACGGGCACTGGAAGGAGCGCTCGGCCTTGCCGGAATCCTCCATGCAGAGCTTGACGCCGCGGTGCCGGCAGATGTTGAAGAACGCCCGGATCTCACCCTTGCGGTTGCGGGAGACGATGACGCTCTCGCGCCCGATCTGGACGGTCTTGAAGGTCCCGGGACCATCGAGGTCTGCCGAGCGAACGGCGCAGAACCACATCTGCTCGAAGATGCGCTCCTGCTCGGCCCGGAAGACGGCTTCGTCGACGTACGTCGAGCCGGGGAGGGTCGCGATGAGGCTCTCGGAGATCCTCACTCCGCCCTTGGCTGCCTCGGTCTTCTCAGGTGCAGTGGTCATGTCTTCTCCTCGTCGGATGGTGGATGAAGGGGAAAGGTCTTCTTCGACGGCGCGTGGGCCGCCTAGTTCAGGAGTGCCCCGAGTGTCTCGGCGATGCGGGCGCGCTGGGAGCGTTCGACGTCCCGCCGCCGCCTCGCGAAGAGCTTGGCCTGCGCGCAGCTGAGCAGCGCCACCGGATCGTCTCCGCGGTAATAGGCGGCCAGGAAGCTGAGGCCCTCGGCGTCGCCCGCCTCGATCTCGATCCGGTCGGCGAGCTCTGCGTGACCGCTGAACTGGATGCGGATTCCGTACTGGTCGGACCAGAAGTACGGGAGCGTGGACTGCGGCTCGGGATCGGGCGATCCCAGGAGGGCACGGACGGCCCGGGCCGGCTGGGTGAGGGCGGCATTCCAGTGGCCGAGCCGATGCGGGCGGCCGAGGTGGTGGTCTCGCCATGCTGCGCAGTCGCCGACAGCGACGACGCCGGGCAGCCGAGTGCGGCCGTGCTCGTCGCAGACCACGCCGTCCGCGACCTCGAGCCCGGACCCGGAGAGCCAGCCGGTGGCCGCCTCTCCGCCGACGGCGACCAGCACCGCGTCGACCTCGATGACGCGTCCGTCGGCGAGTTCGACGGAGCGGACCTGGGCCCCTTCGGACCGGACCGCGTCGATTCCCGCACCGTGGAGGAGCTCGACCCCGTGAGCGGCATGCAGCCCGGCAAGGACGGAACCCATACTCGGACCCACGCAGCGGGCCAGCGGCACGCCCCCACCGGCGAGGATGACGACCTCAGCGCCCGCGGCACGCGCGGTCGAGGCCACTTCCGCCCCGATGAGGCCTGCCCCGACAACCAGCAGCCGCACCCCGGGAGCCAGGGCCTCCCCGAGTCGCTGTGCGTCGTCGAGCGTGCGCAGGGTGTGCACATTCTCGAATCCGTCGAGGGCCGGGAGCACGCGGGCGGTGGAGCCGGTGGCCAGGACGACGCCGTCCGCCTCGACCCTCGTCCCGTCCTCGAGCACCACGGCCCGCTCCCTCGGGTCGAGGGAGGCCGCCCGCTGCCCGAGGACCCACTCGGCGGCGAGGTCCTCGTCATCGCTCTCGAGCCGCAGCGCCTCCGGTCCGACCTTCCCGCTGAGGAAGTCCTTGCTCAGCGGCGGGCGGTCATAGGGACGGTGCGGCTCCTCGCCGATCAGGACGAGCCGACCGTCGAATCCCTCGGCTCGGGCCGCGCGGGCGGCGGACAGGCCGGCGAGGGATGATCCAACGATGGCGAGAGTCTTCATCATGCTCCTGAGATGTGCTGGCCGCGTGGAAATCAATTGCGTTTGGTGCAACTGGTTTCGACATACACAACAGTGAGCGACGCCACAGATCGACGTCAAGGGTTTTTTAAAACGCCAGAAAGATGTCACCGGGGTGAAACATCTTCTCCCCCGAAGGAACGGTTGACCCGTGAGCGACAAGCCCTTACCGTGTTGATATATCAGATGCATATGACAGACCTGAGGGGTGGTGGACCTGCAATGAAGCGGACCAGTGCACTCAAGACCAACAGCGGGCGGGGCCAGCGCGAAGACTGGTCCCGCCTCATCGGGCGCACCGTGGAGGTCTGGCTCGAGGGCCAGCTGGTGGCCACGGGAGAGGTCGAGCAGGCCACGGCGGACGACTCAGTCCTCTGGCTCGCGCCGTGGGGAGTCCAGCGCCGCAAGCTCTACGACAAGTGGGGCGGGTATTCGGTCTGGGCCTGACCGCTCCGGCCGCGGGCAGGACCCGCCCCCCACCTTTTGCGTCATGGCCGCCCGGCAGTAGGGTCACCGTTCATGGGGCAGACGTCGCCCGGGTACCGCCGCACTCCGACGCCGGGCCCGCGGCCGGGATTCAGCGGCAGCGGCTTCGGTGCGGGAATCGTCGCGGGCGCCGCCGTCCTCTACATTGTCTACGGAGCGATCCTGGCCGCCGTCGGCCCGCAGGGCGGCATCGGCACCCTCGCCTTCCTCCCGGGGTTCCTCTACCTGGCCGGGGCGCTCGTGCTCGCCATCCGCAAGGGCCCGTACCGCAACCTCGGCGCCGGCCTGCTCGTCGGCCTGGGCGTATGGCTCTTCCTCGGCGGCGAGATCTGGCTCTCCATGCTCGCCCAGACCGGGGGAATCGCCTGAAATCCCCGCCGCCGCGGGGGTTCCCCAAAAGCTACTCGTTGGTAACCTAGGTCACATGTACCGAGGAACCCGCCTTCGTGGCGCACGCATCCTGATCACTGGAGGAGCCTCCGGAATCGGCCGACTCATGGCCCTCGAGGCGGCCCGGCGGGGCGCCGAGGTGGTGGTCTGGGACCTTTCGGACGACGGCGGCACGGCGGTCGCCGCGGAGATCGTCGCCGCCGGGGGCCTTGCCAGCTCGTACGCCGTGGACGTCACGGACCCGGCCCGCGTCGCGGCAGCGGCCCGCGAGACGGGAGACGTGGACGTGCTCGTGAACAACGCCGGCGTCGTGGCCGGCAAGCCCCTGCTCGAGGCGACCGAGGAGTCCATCCGTCGCACCTTCGAGGTCAACGCCCTCGCGCTCTACTGGGTCACGCGCGCGTTCCTGCCCGGCATGATCGGCCGCCGGCGCGGCACCGTGGCCACCATCGCGAGCGCAGCCGGGCTGATCGGCGTCGCCCGCCAGACGGACTACTCGGCCTCCAAATTCGCCGCGCTGGGCTTCACCGAGTCGCTGCGCGCCGAGCTCCGCGCCGACGGGCACGGAATCGGGACGCTCGCGGTCTGTCCGTACTACATCAACACCGGCATGTTCGCCGGGGTCTCGACCCGATTCCCCCTGCTGCTGCCGATCCTCGAGGAGCAGGAGGTGGCGCTGAAGGTCATCGACGGCATCGAGTCCGGCCGCGAGCAGATCATCCTGCCGCCGTTCGCCCGCCTCGTGCCGCTCATGCGGGCGCTGCCCACGCGGGCGTTCGACCGGCTCGCCGACTTCTTCGGGATCAACCGGGGCATGGACCGCTTCGTGGGGCGGGTGGGGCAGAAGACGCGCTGAGCGCCAAGGCACGCTGAACCCGCGGAGGCAGTTGTCCACAGAGGCGCTTGGGCTCTACTCCGGCGGGTATCCCCGGCCCTACTGTAGGGCCCATGACGTGGGGGCTGCCGTACGCGGGGAACGGTGTGGTCCACGGCGTGCTCATGGGCCTGGGCATCGCCGCGGCGCTGGTGTTCTATGCCCTGGAGAAGCGCCGCCGCGGCCTCGACGACCCGCGGCTGTGGGCTTTGGCGGGGTTCGCGGTGGCCTTCGGTGCGATCGGCTCGCGCATCACGTGGGACCCGACCAGGTCAGTCTCCCCCGTCGACTGGTGGGTGGAGGGCGACCGGAGCATCCTGGCAGGCCTCGTCGGGGCCTGGCTCGGCGTGCACCTCGGCAAGCGGCTCCTCGGGTACCGGCCCTCCACCGGGGACCTGTTCGCCCCGGCCGTGGCGCTCGCCATGTCCATCGGCCGGATCGGCTGCCTGCTCACCGAGCTTCCCGGCACGCCCACGGGCGGCGCCTGGGGCATCGCGCTCACTCCTCAGCAGGCGGCGATGTTCGGCGCGCCGGCAGGTGTGGGGCTGCACCCTTCGTTCGTGTACGAGATCGTGTTCCACGCGGTGGCGTTCGCCCTCATGGTCCGCTACCGCGAGCGCGTGCGGCGCTCGGGAGACCTCTTCGTCCTGTACGTGGCCGCCTACGCCCTCTTCCGTTTCGCCGTCGAGTTCGTCCGCGGCAACGAGGACCTCTGGCTCGGTATGAGCCGGCCCCAGTGGTTCCTCCTCGCGATGCTACCCCTGCTCGCCTGGCGCGTGTGGAAGGTCTTCGCGGGCCCCCACACCGCTGAGACCGCCGCTGCAGCCGGGGCCACGGGAGAGACCGCGTGAACGGGGACCGTCCGGAGCAGGGCGACCCCTCGCCGGAGCCTCCACCCCCGCCGTCCGGCGAGGAGCCGGAGCCCGCACGCGGCGGCTTCCTCCCGCTGTCCCTCGGCCTCGGCCTGCTGTACCTCTACGTGGTGGGGCTTTCGATGCTCCCGGCCATCGGGCCACGGGGCCCGTACGGCGCCCCGCTCGGGCTCGCCATCACCTTCTGGGGCCTGTTCGCCGGCTACCTGGCGCTCGCCGTCGCGCTCGCCATCTGGCGGAAGACCTCGCTGACGGGGGCCGGAATGCTCATCGCCTTCGGCATCTGGCTCCTCCTCGGGGGCGAGCTCTGCGTCGGCGTCCTCGTCCAGATGAGGCAGGCGTGAGGGGAAGGAGGCCGCGCCGGCAACGCTGGCGCGGTTCGGCCTGGAGCGACAGCGCGTTCGGGCTCCTCGCCACGATCATGCTGATCGCCTTGGGGCTGGGTCTGATCATCGCGGCCGGCATCTGCGTGGCCGGCACGGTGAGATAGGGAGCACGTGAGATGAGAAAAGGCCCCCCGCTCCGCGATGACCTTCCCCCGGAACCGAGCCGGTGGTCGCAGGTGCCGCTGGCGACCGGTCTCGGGTGGGTGGGCCTCTTCGTGGTCTACCTCGTGATGTACCTCAGCTCCGGCGGCTACCCGAACGCGCGCGCCGGCGTCGGTGCAGTCGTCCCCGCGGCCATCTACCTCGTCGGTGCCATCGGCCTGACGGTCTGGCGCCCGTCCCGGGCCCTCGGCTCCGGCCTGCTGCTAGGCCTCGGCGTCTGGCTCCTGATCGGCGGCGGGCCCTGCATTGCAGATCTCGCCAGAACACCTGGCGCCGCGTGACCTTCCATCCTCGTCGAACAGGAGCAAGAGCATGAGACCTTCGCCCGCCCCCCGCCGGGCTCCACTGGGACCCGGCCAGCCACTCCGCGGCGACCGGATCCACCGGTACGTCACTGCCTTCTGCCCCGAGTGCCATGCGGAGAATCCGCCGCTCGCGCAGGTCCGGCGGCTCGCCGGGGCGCTCATGGTGCACGACGGGCGCGTGTGGCTCGAGCGCGGCTGCCCGGACCACGGGCTCGTGCGCACCCTCTACGACGAGTCACCGGAGATCCTGGCCTATCTGGAGAAGTGGCAGGCGCCGACCAAGCAGCACGTCCCGGACGACGCCGGGAACTTCAGGGCTGTGCCGGAGGCCTACGCCTTCGGGCTGCCGGCCATGCAGACGCAGCACACGTGCATCCTGCTCCAGGACGTGATCGAGCACTGCAACCTGCGCTGCCCGACGTGCTTCACCGCGTCCGGCCCCCAGCTGCAGGGGGTCGCCCCGCTGGACGAGGTCCTCGCGAACGTGGACACACGTCTGGCCAGGGAGAACGGGCGGCTCGATGTGCTCATGCTCTCCGGCGGCGAGCCCACCCTGTACCCCTATCTCGCGGAGCTGCTCGAGGAGCTCGTGGCCCGCCCGATCGTGCGGATCATGGTCAACAGCAACGGGGTGCTCATCGCCCAGGACGACGGCCTGCTCTCGCTGCTGGAGCGCCACCGCGAGCGGGTGGAGGTCTACCTGCAGTACGACGGCCGGTCCAGGGAGGCCTCGGTCCACCACCGGGGCGGCGACCTCACCCGCATCAAGGACGCCGCGATCGCGCGCCTCTCGGCGGCCGGGGTCTTCACCACCCTCACCATGACCGCGGCGCTCGGCGTCAACGACGGCGAGATCGGCGATGTGGTGATGCGCGCCCTCGAGACGCCGTTCATGGGCGGCGTGGCGCTGCAGCCCGTGTTCGGCTCGGGCCGCGGCCACGGGATCGACCCGTCGGACCGCCTCACGCACGGCGGAGTCCTGGCCAGGCTCGAGGAGCAGACCGGCGGGGTGGTCTCGTGGCACGACCTCACTGCGCTTCCGTGCTCGCACCCGCACTGCGCCTCGGTCGGCTACATGCTCAAGGACGACTCTGGAGTCTGGCGGTCGCTGACGGCCCTGATCGGCCACGACAGGCTGCTGGAGTGGCTCGAGCTCAGCCCCGACGCCATCGCCAACCGCATCGCCGACAGCGCGCTCCCCCTCGGCCTGCGCTCCATTATGAAGTCCTCGCTGCTGGACCTGCTCAGCGAGCAGTCCTCCCTCTCGCATCCGAGCACGGCCGAGCTGTGGAAGAACATCTGCACCCAGTGCGACCTCGGCATCGGCACCCTCACGACCCTCGCGGCCGGCTCGCTGCCCGGCCAGCACCAGCGCCTGCGGAAGCTCCTGGCGGAGCGGGTCACCCGCATCACGGTCAAGCCGTTCATGGACATCTCGACCATGATCGAGGAGCGGCTCACGCAGTGCTGCGTCCACGTCGGGACCAAGGGCGACGACGGCGCGCACCAGTGCGCCCCGTTCTGTGCCGTGCAGGCGTGGCCCCGGCTCGCGCGGCAGCGGATGAGCAGCGCCACGGGGGTGCCGCTGCCGCGGGCGCTCCCCCGCGAGCCGCTGCCGCTGGAGGTGCTGTGAGCGCCGAGGAGGACGCCCGGCGCATCGCCTCCGGGCCGCTCCCCTCCGAGCTGGTGGGCGGCGCGGCCGGTGCGGCGGCGCACCACGGCGCGCGGCCGGCGTCGTCCGCCGCCCCGCCTGAGGACGGCGGCACCGCAGGCGAGGACCAGGCCCCGTTCGACCCGCTGCGGCTGTGCGTCTTCGCGACGATCGCCCTGCTCGGCTGGCTCGCCGGACCCGTGGCGCTCGTGGTCTTCGCCGCCGTGGGATTCGCCGGCTACTGGAGGGCGCGGCGGGCCGGGCTCACCCGGTCGAAGTGCTACCTGCGCGACACCCGGCTCGTCCTCGCCTACCTTGCGGCACTCACCGCCGCGGGGCTCTGGCGCATCTGCTCGCTGCTGGTCCAAGGGGGAATCCTATGAGCAACCGACCGCCCGGCTGGGGGCCGCCCCAGCCGCCACGCTGGCCGCCTCAGCCGCCCCAGCAGCCCGTCTGGCCGCCCCAGCCCCCGCTCTACCCGCCGCCACGGCGCGGAGGGGGGTCGCTCGTGGGCGGCCTCTTCGCGGGGATCGGCGCCCTCGCGCTCCTCTTCGGCCTCTCCGTGGCCCTCGCGAGCATCCGCTGGGTACCGGGCTTCATCGGCGTCCTGCTGTTCCTCGGCTACGTGGCCGGGTCGATCGTCCTCACGGTCCGGCCGGCGACGATGCGCTTCGGGGCCGGCCTGCTGATAGCCATCGGAGCCTGGATCCTCATCGGCGCGGGCCTGTGCGTGGCCGCCCTGTTCGTCATGCCTGCCCTCATCGGCTAGCCGGCCTCAGAAGCCGCTGCCTGACGCGGTCGCTGGATCGGATGGCAGCCCCACCGACGCGGTGTCGGTCGCTGGGCCTGGCTGGTAGGTCGCGGTGCCTGCCGTCACCGACTTCGCGGCGGTTCCGGTGGAGAGATCCCCGAGGGTGATGGTGAGGACCGTTCCGTCGGCGCTCAGGCTTGCCCTCGAGGCGGCGGTGGACTTGCTGCCGTTGGCGCTGGTGGTCTGCTTGAACACGAGGGTCTGGGAGTTGTTGCTGTAGTTGGCGCCGAGGGAGACCGTCCCGAAGCCCACGCCCGGGCAGGCCGTCGTCGAGGCCACAGTGAGGGCGCCGGCCGAGGTGATCTGGACGGTGAAGTCGCTGGTGGTGCCCGACGTCGCCCAGGGGCCTGCCGTCGCTGTCCAGGCGCTGCAGATGGAGCTCGGCTTCATCGCCTCGCTGAACGTGATGACGATGTTGTCCCCCGCATCCGCCGTCCCGGCGGTGCCCCCGTTGTTGACCGCGACTGACTTGACCTTGGGACCGATGCGGCTTCCCACGCTGGCGGAGGCGGTGTTGCCGTACGCGTCCGTGGCCTTGGCTGTGAAGGTGATCGGTCCGGAGTTCAGCAGGCTCAGATCGAGAGTGGCCGACCAGGTGGCGGAACCTGAGGCGGTCGCGGAGGCGCTCTGCCCGGCAGCGTCGCGGGCAGTCACCGCAACCGATGCGCCCGCTTCGGCAGTACCGGCAAGGGGCACAGAGGAGACCTTGTTTCCCATGATCGTCGCGGGCGGGTTGGTGAAGGTCGGCGTCGCCGTCGTGGTCTTCTTCGTTCCGGTCTGGGTGACGGCCTGCCCCGCGTTCCCCGCCGCATCGGTCGCGTAGGCCGCATAGGTGAGCTGGCCGTCGGCGAAGGAGGTCAGATTGAGGCCCACAACGGACCAGGCGCCTGAGGAGTCGGCCTTCGCGTTTCCGCTGACGGGAGAGCCGCCCGCACCCGAGATGCTGAGCGACACGGTCGCGCCGGCCTCGGCCGCCCCGCTGACGGTCGCGGAGGCCGCAGGGGTGGAGGACGCCGTCGCCGCCGAGGAGACGACCAGCGGTGCGATCGTGGTTCCAGCTGGGGCCACCGTGTCCTTGATGGCTGTGGCCGAGGCCGCGGGGCCCACGTTGCCCGCGGCGTCCTGGGCCGCTGCACTGAACGTCACCGTTCCGTCGGTGAAGCCCGAGAGGTCGAGGTTGCCGATGGTCCACGACCCGTTCGACTGGGCAGGTGCCGTCTGGTGCGCGCTGTGCCCCGCGCCGTCGGACGCCGTGACCGTCACGGTGCTGGCGGGCTCGGCGGTGCCCGACACGGTCACCTTGCTGGCGTTGGCGAGGTTGACGTACGAGGGGACCACGAGGCTCGGGGTGCCCGGCGCCTGAGTATCGATCTTCACGGTGAGGGACTGGCTCGGCGCCCGGTTGCCCGAGGCGTCGGTCGCGGAGTACGCGAGCTGGTGCGTTCCGTCACCGGCCACCGAGACCGCGGCATTCGCGCCGGGCGCCGTCACCTGCTGGGCGCCGTCGAGAGAGTAGGAGACGGAGGCGACGCCGCTGCCACCAGGGTTGTCCTGGGCCGTGAGGGTGACGGCGACGGGGCTGATGCTGTTGTAGCCTGCGGCATTCGGGGTGGGTGAGACTGCGGCAGAGACGGTCGGTGCGGTGGCATCGGCGAGGGCAGCGGCGCTCCTGGAGCTCTCCGGGCCGGCCCAGTTGCCGAGCACCGGAGTGACGGTGTAGTACCAGGTGCCGTCGGGGACGCTGCCCTCCGTGCACGAAGCGGCAACCAGGATGCCTGCGCAGCCGCCCGTGGCAGCGACGGGCGTCCCACCGGTGGCGGCGCTGTAGCGCCGCACGCTGTAGCCGGACGCGGCGCGGCCGCCCGCCGTCGTGCTCGAGGTCCAGGCGACCGTGACGTTCGCCTGGGCGGCCTGGGCTGAAGGGGTGCTGCCCTGCAGGAGTGTGTCTGCGACGGCAAGCCCGTCCGGGGCCGTCGAGGTGGCCTGCCAGTACGCGAAGGCGGTGGCGCCGCCCGTGGCCGCGAGCAGGAGGGCTGCCAGAGCGGCCCAGCCGCGGCGGAGGACGTGCCGGAGCCGCGCAGTCGGGGTCAGGACGGACCGGCGGGCGGGCCGGGTCTGGATGGCAGTCACTTGCGCACCTCGAGAGTGAGTGGGATCCGGAACGAGGCGCCCTGGCACCCCGGGTCTGAGGTGAGGTCCATCGCGACGGCGCCCGGAAGGACCACCGTCAGGCTCCCGCTGGCGGGGACCGTGACGGTCGGGGCCAGCGGCACCGCAGGGTTCTGGAACGTGATGCCCGTGGTGACGCACTGCGCGTGCGCGGCGTCTGCCGTGGCGGGGCCCGCAGAGGCCACGCTGTAGAGCTCCACGGGGTAGGGGTTCGGGTTGGTGACGCGCACGGCGGCGTCCGCCACTCCTCCGGGGGTGATCGGCTGCTGGCCGCCGGCTGGCTGGGCAAGGGCCTCGGTGGTGAGGACCTGGAGCTGGCCGGCGGTCTGCGACCCAGATCCGCTTCCGGTCGTTCCCCAGTAGGCGGAGGCGGCGGCACCTCCCCCGAGGACGAGTGCTGCCGCGGTGGCGGCCGCGGAGACGCCCCTGCCGCCCCTGAGCTGCATGAGCTTGTTCATCTCAGTTCCCCCCGGATCCGGAGTACGCCAGCTGGAGGGTCGCACCTTTGCACCCGTCCTGGTTGGCGGCGGTATCGAGCATCTTGATCTGCGGCCACTGGCTGCTCGGCACCCCGAGCGAAGCGAGCGAGGCGGTGCCGTTGGCGGGGACGGTCTGAGGGTAGGGGCCGGTGTACTGGATGACGGCGAAGTCCGCCATGCTGCAGGGCAGGTTCTTGGCCACCGCGTCCGAGGACCTCGTGACCCCGGTCAGAGTCACTGACAGGTTCGTCACCGCCAGCGGCTGGTTGTTCGGATTACTGACGCTCAGGGCCACGGGCAGGATCACCCCAGGGGCGATTCCGGGCGCGACCGTCCCCGCGATGGTGAACGCCTTGGGGCTGCTGACGACGGCGAGCTGCACGCTCGCGGACGCGGACCTCGTGGCTCCGGTCGCGTCCAGGCCCGAGGCGCCGATGGTGAGCGTCGCCGTGGTCGCCTTCGCGGCGGCGTCCACGGTGAGCTGGAGAGCCGACGTCGAACCCGTGGTGCTGGCCGGCGCGAAGGATGCCGCGACGCCCGAGGGCAGCCCGGAGAGGGTGAAGGCGACCGGCCCGGTGAGGTTGGTCCGCGTGAGGCTGAGGTCGAAGACGCCGCTCGAGCCCGCGGCCAGCGAGAGCGACGCTGGCGTGCTGGAGAGCGAAACGGCTCCCGACTGCGGGGTGTTGACCGTCAGGCCCGCAGTGGCGGACGCCGTGGTCTTCCCCGAGGTGCCCACGACCTGGAGGGAGGCAGCCCCAGCGGGAGTGGACGAGGTCGTCGTCACGGTGAAGGTCGACGTCGTCGTCGAACCAGAGGTGAGCGAGACGTTCGACGGTGCGAACCCGGCGGTCGCTGCGGCCGGGAGTGAGCCTGCGGTCAGCGCCACGGAGCCCTCGAAGCCGTTCTGCGACGAGACCGTGACCGTGAAAGATGCCGCGGTCCCGCGGACCACCGACTGGCTGGCCGGCGAGACCTGGATGGTGAACGCCGACTTGGCTGTCTGCCCTGCCGCGGCGAGCAGCGCGCCCGCCGGCAGGGCCACGCCGAGCAGGCTGATGACCACGATGCCGATTGCTCTCCTGATGCCCCGCGGCCCACCCGCCACGAGCTTCCCCAGACCCCGCACGCTCTGCCCCCTCTGGCCGGCGCTGCCGGCATTCCGTTCACGGCTGACGCAGCGCCAGGCGGGTGGGGCCCAGACCCGTCCCGCCAAGCGCTGGAACTGCTAGTTGCTGGTGACGTTGACCGTGATTGTTGCGGTCTTGCAGGCATCCTGGTTGACGTCCGGATCAAGGAATGTGAGCGTGCCACTGCCGACTTGGGTGCCAGTCGACTTGCCGGCAACGGTCGTGTTGGAGGTGTTCGCCGTGACCGTGAACCACGAAGGCGAACACTGCGGGTCACTCGTAGCGACGGTGGCGGCGAGCGCGCCGACCTTGGTGCTTGAGTCGTTCGCGTTGTCGGCGGTGTAGGCCACCGCCGTCGACTGGCCCGGCGCAAGACCAGCCGCGAACGAAGAGTGGAGTGTCACGGTGCCGCCGCCGGCCGAGGCGTTGGCGCTCCCAGTGCCCGTGCCGGTGGTGGTCCAGTACGCAATGGCTGCAGTGCCGCCGATGCCTACCAACCCGGCGGTGGCGACGGCGATGGCGGCCTTGCGCTTGAGGGACAGCTTGCTCATGGGAATGCTCCTTTGTGACGAGGGAAACAGCGCGATACGTGCGGCGAATGCCGAAGACCCCCACTGTTCAGACACTTCGCGGACCCGGATCGGATGATTCCTAGGAGCCCGATGAGAGGACTTTTTCAGCCCGTCAGGGTGCGTGAAAACACGTAGTTGTACCTGTTCTTCGGACAGGTACAACGTGCGCCCTACTTGTTTCCTACGCAGCGGTAGGGTGCGCGGAACGCCGGGCCTCGGCCGTCCCACGCCAGCGCCCAGCAGCGGCGGGCACGACGGGTCACGTAGGTGGCCAGCCCAGCGCACCGCCAGCTATCCGAGGGAGGACTTGTCCACATAGGGCGGTCTGCAGGTCCACAGCCATGCGGCCATGCGGCCATGGTCGAGGATGGGGGGGCACTCGCCTCCGTCCGAAAAGGGAGATCGTGTGCGCACCCGAGACGTCCCAGGGGGGATGCCCCACTATCCGCGACCGGCCACGCTGCAGGATCTTTCCGCCAGCCGTCCACCGCGGGGACGGGGCTCGGTGATGGGCGGACTGGTCGCAGGGTCTGCTGCCATCCCAATGCTCCTAGGACTGGGGATCATGATGTCGCAGGTCCACCCCGCAGCCGTCAGCTATGTGTCACCAGCGCTCTACTACGCGTACCTCGCGATCGCGATTGTCCTGACTGTGCGAGCGCCAACCCGACGCTTCGGCGTGGGCCTGCTGCTGGCACTGGGCCTGCTGACGCTCGTCATCGGGGGCTTCCTTCTTGTTGCGCTGTTCAGTCTGACGAGCTGAGTCCCAACGCCCCGGACGTCGAGGGTCAGCGGGCCGGGGCCACCGCGTCCTCGCTGACGAGGTTGTCCGAGGCGGAGTCCATGTGGGCGAGGATCGTCTCCCGCGCCGTCGCGGCGTCCCCGGACTCGACCGCGTCCACGATGGCCCGGTGCCGGTCCACGCTCATGTTGCTCGTGGCCCGCTCGAGCCCGGCGAACATGATGGACATGCGAATGGACCCCTCGAGCGACTGCCACTGGTGCAGCAGGGTCTCGTTCCCGGAGAGCCGGCAGAGGAGGCGGTGGAAGTCCAGGTCGGCCTCGATCCGGTCCTCGAGCGAGCGGCCCGCGGCCTCGTCCATGCGCTCGAGCGCATCCCGGAGCTCGCCCACGGCCTTGGCGCGCCGCGGCTGCTCGATGAGGGTGCGCGCGGCGAGGGACTCGAGCGCACCGCGCACCGCGAAGATGTCCCGGATCTCCTTCGCGTCGAGGTGGCGGACGCTGAGGCGGCCGCGGGGGCCGGCGGAGGCCAGGCCTTCCTGCTCGAGCTGCCTCAGGGCCTCGCGGAGGGTTCCCCGGCTGATGCCGAGCATCTCGGACAGCTCGGTCTCCACGAGGTGCTGGCCCTGCGCAAGCTCGCCGGAGGTGATGGCGCGGCGGAGCGCTGCGAGCGCCTGCTCGCGCAGGCTCCGCTTCTCGAGTCCCAGCAGGGACGCTGCAACAGCCATGGGTTCCTCCCCGATGTCGACTGTCACCCGACAGCCGTTGACACTCATGATAGGGCGGGCGGGGCCCGAAGGCCCGCGCCCGCCCGTGATTCCGGCGTCCGGCTCAGCCGAGCTCGGACAGGACCTTCGCGACGATCCGGTCCACGCTCAGCCCGTACTTGGCGTGCAGCGTGGGCAGCGCGCCGGCGTCGAGGAACTCGTCCGGGAGCCCGACCGGGACCACACGCCGGGCCCGGCCGGCGCGGACCAGGGCCGAGGCGACGGTCTCGAACAGGCCGCCCACCACGGTGTGGTTCTCGAGCGTGACCGCGAGCCGGTCCCCCGCGAGCTCGGCGAGGACGGTGGCCGTATCGAAGGGCTTGATCGTCGGGGTGTGCACCACGGCGACGTCCACGTGGTGCTTCTCGAGCTCGGCGGCCGCCTGGAGCGCCCGCATGGTCATGAGCCCCGAGGAGACGAACACGACGTCGCTCCCACCGCGCAGCACCTTGGCCTTGCCGAGCTCGAAATCGTAGTCGTACTCGTCGAGGACGGTGGGCACCTTGCCCCGCAGGAGGCGCAGGTAGGTCGGGCCGTCCGAGGCCGCGAGCTGCGGGACGGCCTGGGCGATGTCGATCGAGTCGCAGGGGTCCACGATCGTCAGGTTGGGCATGCCCCGGAAGATCGCCACGTCCTCGGTGGCCTGGTGCGAGGGCCCGTACCCGGTGGTGAGGCCCGGCAGGCCGCCGACGATGTTGACGTTCAGGTTCGGCTCGGCGATGTCGAGGCAGATGAAGTCGTACGCGCGCCGGGCCGCGAAGACCGAGTAGGTCGAGGCGAACGGCACGAGGCCTGCCTCCGCCATGCCGGCGGCCGCGCCGAAGAGCAGCTGCTCGGCCATGCCCATCTGGAAGAACCGGTCCGGGTGGGCCCCGGCGAAGATGTGCATGTCCGTGTACTTGCCCAGGTCCGCCGTGAGGCCCACGATCCGCGGGTCCGCCTCGGCGGCCGCCGCGAGGGCATGCCCGAACGGCGCCGGGGCCGTCTTCTGCCCCGGGTCGGCGAACGAGGCGATCATGGCCGAGGTCTTCAGCTTCGGGGCCGTGCCCATGGCCACTCCTGCGGTGCTCATGCCTTCTCCTCCTGGCCCTTCGCCTGGCTGGCTTCCTGGCGGGCGGCCCAGCCGGCCTCGAGCTGCTCGTTGCAGATCGCCCACTCGTGCTCCTCGATGCGCATGAAGTGCGCCTTCTCCCGCTGCTCGAGCAGCGGCACGCCGCGACCCACCTTGGTGTCGCAGAGCACGACGGCGGGTGCCCCCTCGCCGTCGTCCGTCACCGCGGAACCCGACCCGGCGGCGTCGAACGCCTCCAGGAGGGCGCCGACGTCATTGCCGTCCACGCGGAACACCCGCCAGCCGCAGGCAGCCCACTTGTCGGCGACCGGCTCGGTGCGGAGCACGCCGGCGGTCGCGCCGTCGGCCTGGAGGGCGTTGATGTCCACGACGGCGGTCAGCCGGCCCAGGCGGTGGTGCGCGGCACCCATCGCGGCCTCCCAGGTGGAGCCCTCGTCGAGCTCGCCGTCGGAGAGGAAGTTGACCACGCGGGCGGTGTTGCCGCGGTAGCGCAGCCCGAGGGCCAGGCCCACGGCGACCGTGAGCCCGTGCCCGAGCGAGCCGCCGGAGATCTCCATGCCCGGGGTGTAGGTGGACATGCCGGACATCGGCAGGCGGGAGCCGTCCGAGCCGTAGGTCTCGAGCTCCTCGACCGGGATGGTCCCGGCCTCGGCGAGCGCCGCGTAGAGCCCGATCGCGTAGTGCCCGGTGGAGAGGAGGAACCGGTCGCGGTCCTCCCACTCCGGGTCCTCCGGGCGGAAGCGGAGCTGGTCCGTGTACACGGTGGCCAGGATGTCCGCGGCTCCGAGGGCCTGGCCCACGTAGCCCTGGCCCTGGACCTCGCCCATGAAGAGGGCGTGGCGGCGGATCCTGTGCGCAGCGGCCTCCACGGCGGCGCGGCGCTCGGCCATGCCGGTGGCGGTGCGGGGTTCGAGTGTCGATGAGGTCATCGGTTGCGTCTTCCTCGGTTCCTTCAGTGGGTGTGCGCCGGAGCGGGGGTCTCGGCCGAGATCCGCTCGGCGGCCTCGCGCTCGCGGCGGCCCCAGGTCTCGCGGGTCACGAGGGCGGCCCAGAGGCCGATCGCGCCGTAGGCGCTGAAGAGCAGGGCGGGGCCGACCCAGCCGAAGCTCACGAACAGCAGGGTGGTGATGAACGGGGTGAAGCCGGAGACCATGGCCGAGATCTGGTAGGCGAGCGAGGCGCCGGAGGAGCGGGTCTTGGCCTGGAAGAGCTCCGGGAACCAGGCGCCCTGGGCGCCGGCAAGGGAGTTCTGGCACACGGCGTAGGCGATCACGATCGTGGCGACGATGAACAGGAACATGCCGGTGTTGACCAGGAGGAACATGGGCACGCCGAACAGCACGGCGAACGCGCAGGAGGCGATGTACACCGGCCGGCGGCCCACCTTGTCGGTCAGGGCGCCCCACTTCCAGGTGGCGATGATGCCGATGGCGGAGGCGATGCACAGGGCGATCAGCGTCTGGTTCTTGTCCGCGAGCTTGGACGAGTTGATGTAGGAGATCATGTACGTGATCGACACGGCGTAGCCGGCGGTCTCCGCGATGCGCAGGCCGATGCCCCGCACGATGTTGCGCCAGTCCTCGCGGATCACCTGGGTGACGGGGGACTTCGCGAGCTCACCGTGGTCCCTGACGTCCTCGAAGACGGGCGACTCGGGGACCTTGGAGCGGATGATGAGGCCCACGATCACGAGCGCGAGGCTCGCGAGGAACGGGATGCGCCAGGCCCACTCGTCGCCGAGGTGGACGCTGAAGAGGAACACGAGGTTGGCCAGCAGCAGGCCCACGGGGAAGCCGGCCTGCACGATCCCGGTCACGGCGCCCTTGCGCCGCCAGGGGGCGTGCTCGTAGCTCATGAGGATCGCGCCGCCCCACTCGGCACCGAACGCGAGGCCCTGGATGATGCGGACCGCCACGAGCAGCACGGGCGCGAGGATGCCCACCGCCGCGTAGGTGGGCAGCAGGCCGATCGCGAACGTCGCGAGGCCCATGATGATCAGGGAGGTGACGAGGACCGGCTTGCGGCCGAGTCGGTCGCCGAGGTGGCCGCCGACGATGCCCCCGAGCGGGCGGGCAGCGAAGCCCACGCCGAGCGTGGCGAAGGAGGCCAGCGTGCCCGTGACCGGGTCGGCGCCGGGGAAGAAGGCGTGGTTGAAGTAGAGGGCCGCTGCGGTGCCGAAGCCGATGAAGTCGTACGTCTCGATGACGGCCCCGACGGCAGAGCCGACGGCGACGCGCTTGGCGTCCTTCGTGCCGTGGACCGGGCCGCGCATGGCCAGAGCCTCGTTGCTCATTGCGTTCCTTCCGAAAGAGGGTTCTCTCTCTGCCGCCGTCTCTGTTGACAGTCGACATGATATGCCAGTGTGCTGCGCGTCACCCACTACTGTCAACAGTCGGCACTAGAGGTTGACTGTTGACAATACTTCCCTCTACCGTGGTTGACGTCACACCAGCTCCTTTCCCACGGAGGGACACCGATGTTCCACGACCGACTCGGCTGCTCGTCGATCAGCTTCCGGCACCTGCCGCTCACCGAGGCCCTCGCGACCATGGCCGCCCTCGGCTTCGAGGAGATCGACCTCGGCGCCCTCCCCGGAGTGTGCGACCACGTGCCCTTCGAGCTCACGGACGCGGACATCGCGGACGTGGCCGCCCGGGTGGCCGATTCGGGGCTGCGCGTGCGCTCCGTCAACGGGGACATCGGCGACCTCAACGCCACGCCCGACGGCGCGGGGCTGGCCTCGCGGGCGGCGCACCTCGACCGCCTGCTCGCCCTGACCTGCACCGTCGGGGCGAAGGCGCTCGTGCTCCCCTGCGGCGCCCTCAGCCCCGAGCCGGTCACGGGCCTCGACGAGGACCTCGACCGCGTGGCCCAGCAGCTCGCGGCGGCAGCCGAGCGCGCGGCCGCGGCCGGCGTCGGGCTCTGGACCGAGTCGCTGCACTACTACCGCCTATGCGGGACCCTCGACCGCGCCCTCGCCCTCGCCGACCGGCTCGAGGGCACCCGGGTGCGGCACGTCGTCGACCTCTCCCACGTCGTCGCCTCGGGGAGCCGGCCGGAGGACGCGATTGCCGCCCTCGCCGGCCGGATCACCCACGTCCACCTCCGCGACGCCATGCCGGGGAACATCAACCTCAGCATCGGCAACGGCTCCGTGGACTTCGCCGGGGCCCTGGCCGCCCTCCGCGAGGCCCGCTTCGACGGGCACTTCTCGCTCGAGCTCGAGGCGCACGACCTCACCCACGGGGAGCGCCCCGCGGCCGCCGCCAAGGCCGCGAGCTTCATCACCGACCTCATCTGAACCCCACCCAGACCTCACTGAGACGAACAGAAGGAACCACCATGAGCAGCATCCAGCGCACCGCCGTCCTCACCGGCGCCACCTCCGAGAAGGGCATCGGCGTGGCCACCGCCCGCCGCTACGCCCGCGCGGGATGGGGGGTGGTCATCCTGGACCTCGACGGCGAGAAGTCCGCCAAGATCGCCCAGGACATCGCCAACGAGTTCAACGTCCCCGCCTTCGGGCACGAGGTCGACGTCGCCGACGAGGCCTCGGTCGCCGCCGCCGCGGCCGCCGTGGCCGCCGAGGTCGCTGCTGGACGCCTGCCCGTGGTCGGGGCGCTCGCGAACATCGCGGGCATCACCTCGCCCGTGCCGTTCCTCGAGACGGACCTCGCCCTGTGGAACAAGGTCATGGCGGTCAACGCCACCGGCACCTACCTCGTCACCAAGGCGTTCCTGCCGGCCATGATCGAAGCCGGCTGGGGCCGGGTCGTGAACATGTCCTCGGTCTCCGCCCAGCGCGGCGGCGGCGTGTTCGGCCGCGTGCCCTACTCGGCAGCCAAGGCCGCCATCCTCGGCTTCACCAAGGCCCTCGCCCGCGAGATCGCCCCGACCGGCATCACGGTCAACGCCATCACCCCGGGCGCCGTGGACACCAACATCCGTGTGGGCAGCACCGACGAGCAGGAGGCCGCGATCGCCCGCGACATCCCCCTCGGCCGCACGGCCACGACCGAGGAGATCGCCTCGGTGATCACCTGGCTCTCCTCCGACGGCGCCTCCTACCTCACCGGCACCACGGTGGACATCAACGGCGGCAGCCACATCCACTGACCGGGGCCCCGGCTCCGCCGCCCCAGGAGGCTCACCATGACGCGCATCTCCAACGATCCCGCGGACTTCGCCGACGAGGCCCTCGCCGGCTTCTGCGACGTCCACGCCGACCTCGTCCGCCAAGTGCCCGGCGGCGCCGTGCGCCGGCGCCGCCCCGCCCGGCCCAAGGTCGCCGTCCTCGTGGGCGGCGGCTCGGGCCACTACCCCGCGTTCGCCGGCCTCATCGGCGCGGGCTTCGCCGACGGCGCCGTGGTGGGCAATATCTTCACCTCGCCCTCCACCCAGCAGGCCTGCACGGTGGCGCGGGCCGCCGAGACCGGCGCCGGGGTCGTGTTCACCTACGGCAACTACGCCGGGGACGTCATGAACTTCGCCCTCGCCTCCGAGCGGCTCGCCGCCGAGGGCATCCGGGCCGAGAATGTCCTCGTGACGGACGACGTCGCCTCCGCACCGGCCGCCGAGGCCGATCGCCGCCGCGGGATCGCGGGCGACTTCGTGGTCTTCAAGGCCATGGGCGCGGCCGCGGAGGCCGGGCTCAGCCTCGACGAGGTGGTGCGGATCGGGCGCAAGGCCAACAGCCGCACCCGCACGCTCGGCACCGCGTTCTCCGGCTGCACCTTCCCGGGCGCGGACGCTCCCCTGTTCACCCTCCCGGAGGGGCACATGGGCCTCGGGCTCGGGATCCACGGCGAGCCCGGCCTGCGGGATGTCCCCCTGCCCTCCGCCGCGGAGCTCGGGCGGGCCCTCGTCGAGGGCGTCCTCGCCGAGGCTCCGGCCGGCGAGGGGCACCAGGGGCGCATCGCCGTCATCCTCAACGAGCTCGGCTCCACCAAGCACGAGGAGCTGTTCGTGCTCTGGGGCACCGTGGCGCCGCTCCTGCGCGAGGCCGGGTACGAGATCGTGGCGCCGGAGGTCGGCGAGCTCGTCACGAGTCTGGACATGGCCGGCGTCTCGCTCACCGTGACCTGGCTCGACGAAGAGCTCGAGGAGCTCTGGCTGGCCCCCGCGGAGACGCCCGCCTTCCGCCGCGGCGCCGTCGCCGCCGCCTCCGCCGTGGAGTCCGCGGACGACGACGGCGGGCCGGCCACCGCCGTCGAGGCGCCGCCGTCGTCCGAGGCCTCGCGCGGGTACGCCGCCGCGTGCGTCGCGGCGCTCGAGGCCGCCTCGGACCGGCTCGCGGAGCTCGAGGCCGAGCTGGGCGCCATGGACGCGGTCGCCGGCGACGGCGACCACGGACGCGGCATGGTCCGCGGCGCGGGCGCTGCCGTGGCCGCGGCGCGCGAGGCGCTCGGGGCCGGCCGCGGGGCGGGGTCCGTCCTCGCCGCGGGCGGGGACGCGTGGGCGGACCGGGCCGGCGGGACCTCCGGGGTCCTGTGGGGCGCCGGGCTCCGCGCGTGGGGCGAGGCCCTCGGGGACCTCGAGGTGCCGGACGGGGCGCAGGTCGCCGCCGGGATCTCGGCCTTCGCCGCGCGCATCGCGGCCCTCGGCGGCGCGCAGCCGGGCGACAAGACGCTCGTGGACGCCCTGGTGCCGTTCGAGGAGGAGCTGCGCCGCGCCGTCGTGCGCGGGGAGGGCCTTGCCGAGGCGTGGGGCGGCGCGTGCCTGGCCGCGGAGTCCGCCGCCGCGGCGACCGCCGGCCTCACGCCGCGCAAGGGCCGGGCCCGCCCGCTCGCCGAGAAGAGCGTGGGCACGCCGGATCCCGGCGCCACCTCGCTCGCCGCGGTGTTCGCCGCACTCGGCCCCGCCATCGTTTCAGCAACCCAGGAGGAGGTGTCCGCATGAGCGGGCAGAACACGGCAGCCGCCACGGACGGCCTGCGGATCGTCATCGGCTCGGACGAGGCCGGGGTGGACTACAAGGACGCCCTGCTCAAGGACCTCGAGGCGGACGGGCGGGTGGCCGAGGTGATCGACATCGGCGTGCACCGCGAGGCCGAAGACTTCGCCCGCCCCTACCCCTACGTGGGGCTCGCTGCGGGGCAGCTGATCAGCGAGGGCAGGGCTGACCGGGCGCTCCTGTTCTGCGGGACAGGCCTCGGCGTGGCGATCGCCGCGAACAAGGTCCCCGGGATCCGGGCCGCCACGGCGCACGACCCGTTCTCCGTGGAGCGCTCGATCCTGTCCAACAACTGCCAGGTCCTCACCATGGGCCAGCGTGTGGTGGGGCTCGAGCTCGCGCGGCGCCTCGCGAAGGAGTGGATCGGGTACACGTTCGACCCGGGCTCCGCCTCCGCCGCGAAGGTGCAGGTGCTCAGCGACTACGAGGGCTGCTGAGCACCCGAGGCGAGTGGCGCCGTCGTCCGCCACTCTCTCCCCTCCCCTCCGCCCCCCCGCGTCTGAAGGTCATGTTCTGGGGGTCACCTCATGTGACTCCCAGAACATGACCCCCAGAAGGTGACTTACAGAAGGTGACTCCCAGAAGGTCGGAGCACCGGTCCGCGCGCCGGGCGTGAGGGCTCTGCGGCCCTACTGCTCCTGACCGTGGAAGGGCGGGTCGTCGCTCGCGTCGCTGTTGAGGTCGGCGTCGGGGACGTCGAAGCCGGCCATCGCCTTGTCGACGTCCGAGTTGTCGCGCGGCACGTTGTCCTTCTGGGCGCGGATCCCCTGGGCCTGCTCGCGGATGAGCTGCTCCTCCTCGCTGAAGCGGATGTCATTCGCCTGGTCACCCGAGTCGCGGGGCTCGAGGTCCGGGTTGCCGGTCTTGTAGTCGTTCTCGTTGAGGTTCGCCGTCTGGCCGATGTCTGGGTTCTCAGTCATGCCGCACCTGTACCCCGCGGCGGAAGGCATCAATCGGGCCTGCGTCAGCCGCGCGGGCGCGGGTAGGACTGCCTTGTCCCCTGCCCCGCCGCCAAGGAGAACACGATGAACCTGTTGGACGACGCCGTCAGCCGGCTCGAGCGCTGGGAGTTCCTCGACCGAGTGGCCGAGCCGGTCCGCAAGGCGGCCCACGCCCTCGTCGGCCCGCGCGCGGTCCGCAACGCGCTCAGCGGCATCCCCACCGGCCACCCGCTGCACGCCGTCCTGACCGATGTGCCGATCGGGGCCTGGAGCATGGCGGCCCTGCTCGATGTGAAGGGCCTGCTCGACGCGGAGAATGGCCGCGGTTCCGAGGCCGCCGCCGACCTGCTCGTCGCGGCCGGCCTGGTCGCCGCCGTGCCGACCGCCGCCGCCGGCCTCAACGACTGGTCGGACACCTACGGGCCCACCGAGCGGGTGGGGCTGGTCCACGCCGCGGCGAACACCGTGGCGCTCGGGCTATACGCCGCCTCCCTTGCCGCCCGCCGCGCGGGACGCCGCCCCGCGGGCCGCGCCCTGGGCCTGGCCGGACTCGGCGTCCTAGCCGTGGGCGGCTACCTCGGCGGCCATCTCACCTACTCGAAGGGCGTCAAGGTCAGCCACACGGCCTACCACGAGGGCCCGCTCGACTGGGAGGACCTCCTCGCCGAGGACGAGCTCGCGGACGGGGCCCCGAAGGTGGTCCAGCTCGGCGAGATCCCGCTGCTCGTGACGCGCGACGCCGGGCGGATCGTCGCGCTCGACAACGTCTGCACGCACGCGGGCGGCCCCCTGAACGAGGGGACCATCGAGAACGGCTGCGTCACCTGCCCCTGGCACGGCAGCCAGTTCCGCCTCGCCGACGGTGCCCCGGTGCTGGGCCCGGCGAGCGCGCCGCAGCCGAGCTACGAGACCCGCGTCCGGGACGGCCGCGTCCAGGTCCGGGCCAAGAAGTAGCGCCGGCTCCGCCCGGGCCCCCGGGCGGAGCCGGCCCCCCCCGGCGACCGGGGCTCAGCCGGTCTTGCGGGTGCGCCGCTTGGGCGGCGCCTTCTGCTCCTGAGGCGAGCCCTCGGCGTCGTCCGCCTCCGCCTTCTTCGCGCGGCTGCGGCCGCCCGCGGACGCCTTCGGAGCCTTGGCGCCGGAGGGCTCCTTCGCGCCGCCCGCGGCCTTGCGCCGGTTCTCGACGCTGCGGCGCAGGGCCTCCATGAGGTCCAGGACCTCGGCGCCCCCGCCCTCCTCGGCCGGGGCGCCGAACGTCTCCTCGGTGTCCACGGCATCGCCCTTGGCGAGCTTGGCCTCGACCAGCTGCGTCAGCTGGGCCTGGTACTCGTCGGTGAACTGCCCCGGCTCGAAGTCGGAGGAGAGGCTCTCGACGAGGGAGGAGGACATCTTCAGCTCCTTGTCCGAGATCTTCACCTCGGTGTCCTCGAGCACGGGGAACGCCGCCTCCCGCACCTCGTCGGGCCACAGCAGCGCCTGGAGCACCATGACGTCCCCGCGCACGCGCAGCGCCCCCAGGCGGGACTTCTGCCGCAGCGCGAACTTCACCACGGCGGTCAGCTCGGTCTGCTCGAGGGTGCGCCGCAGGAGCTGGTACGGCTTCACCCCGACCTTCTCGGGCTCGAGGTAGTAGCTCTTCTCGAAGTACATGGGGTCGATCTGCGTATCCGGGACGAACTCGACCACCTCGATCTCCCGGCTGCGCTCCACCGGCAGGGACTTGAGGTCCTCGTCCGTGAGGACGACCGTGCGGCCGCCCTCCTCGTACGCCTTGTCGATGTCCGCGTACTCGACGACCTCCCCGCAGACCTCGCAGCGGCGCTGGTAGCGGATGCGCCCCCGGTCCTTGTCATGGACCTGGTGCAGCTTGAGGTCGTGGTCCTCGGTGGCGCTGTACACCTTCACGGGCACGCTGACCAGCCCGAAGCTGATGGCGCCCTTCCAGATTGACCGCATGAGCCCAGTGAACCGCACATTCCACACGATGGATAGGTCCTCGGCCCGGGCGCGGCGGGCAGGACGGGCCCTTCTCCCCTTGGCTCCGGGACCGCTGCGCCGCACCGTGGGAGGAGCTTCAGACCTGCCGCCACCGCCCAACGAAGGAGCAGCCGTGAACGTCCTCATCGCCTACGCGAGCAAGCACGGGGCCACCCAGGGGATCGCCGAGCGGATCGGCTCGACGCTGACCGCCGAGGGGTTTCCCGTCACCGTCAGACCGGTCGAGGAGGTCGACGACGTGACGCACTACGACGCCGTCGTCCTCGGCAGCGCGGCCTACGCCCTCCACTGGATGCATGCGGCGACCGCCTTCGCCAAGCGGCACCACCGGGACCTGGCCGAGCGGCCGGTCTGGCTCTTCGCGAGCGGACCCCTCGGCGAGGACACGGTGGACAAGGAGGGCCGCGACGTCCGTGAGAGCAGCGAGCCGCGCGAGTTCGACAAGTTCGCCGATGAGCTCAACGTGAGGGGCGACCACGTGTTCTTCGGCAAGTGGGACCCGGAATCCGAGCCGGTGGGGCTCATGGAGAAGATCATGGAGCACCTGCCGGGGAACCCCCGGGGCTCCCTGCCCGCCGGCGACTTCCGCGACTGGGACGAGGTCGAGGCCTGGGCGCACGGCATCGCCGAGGAGCTGCGGGCCGGGTAGGTCTGGGCCGGCGCCGGGGCCAGGGGGCCGGCGCCGCTCCGGGACCGCGGCGCCGCTTCTCGGTTCCGCGGGTCTTGCCCCCTGTTCCGGACGCTGCCCCCCGCTCCGGCAGGGGGCAGCGTCCGGAACCGGGGGCCTCGTCCGCGCTGCTCGGACACCACGCCCCGGTTCGACCGGCGCCCCGACGGGTAGACCCAAGGGGACATCTTCCCCTTGACCGGGGCGCATGGGAGGTTAGCCGCATGGCAGCGCAGCGCGAGACCGTCGAGATCGAGGGCCGCAGGATCAGCCTGTCCAACCTGGACAAGATCATGTACCCCGAGTCCGGGACCACCAAGGGCGATGTCATCGAGTACTACAGGATGGTCGGCCCCGTCATGGTCCCGGCCATCCGGGACAGGCCCGCGACCCGGAAGCGGTGGGTGCACGGCGTGGGCACCGCGGACGATCCGGGGGAGCTGTTCTTCCAGAAGAACCTCGACGAGCGGTCCACTCCCGAGTGGGTCCAGCGGGTCACGCTCCACCACCGCCGCTCGACCAACACCTATCCCCTGGTCAACGACCTGCCCACCCTCGTCTGGCTCGCCCAGATCGCCGCCCTCGAGATCCACGTGCCGCAGTGGCGCGCGGTCGAGGAGGACACCATGATCAACCCGGACCGGCTCGTGATCGACCTCGATCCGGGCCCGGGCGCGGGGCTGCCCGAGTGCGTCGAGGTCGCGCACCTGGTCAAGCCGATCTTCGACGACATGGGCCTGCTGTCCGTCCCGGTCACGAGCGGGTCCAAGGGCATCCACCTCTACGCGAAGCTCGACGGCAGCCAGGAGTGGGAGGCCGTCTCCGCCGTGGCCCGCGAGCTCGCGAAGTCCCTCGAGGCGGACCACCCGGACCTCGTGGTCGCCGACCAGAAGAAGACGCTCCGGCACGGCCGCGTGCTCGTGGACTGGAGCCAGAACAGCGGGCAGAAGACCACGATCGCCCCGTACTCGCTGCGCGGCCGCGTCCAGCCGATGGTCGCCGCCCCGCGGACCTGGGAGGAGATCGGCTCCCCCGGCCTGGCGCACGTGCGCTACACCGAGATGGCGGAGCGCCTCGAGACGTTCGGGGACCTGTTCGCGCCGCTGCACCCGCCCGCGCTGGCCGGGACGCACGATTCCAGCCGCTCGTCCCGCCCGCGGGCCCGCGCCGCCGCCGGCGCCCGCTCGGGTTCCTCCGGCGGTTCCCGCTCCTCACGCGAGGACGACGACGGCGGCGCCCGCGCGCCGTCGTCCGCCGCATCCGCCGGGAGCACCGCCGCGGCCGGAGCCGACCCGCTCACGGTGTACCGGGCCAAGCGGGACGCCGCCAAGACTCCGGAACCGGTCCCAGCCGAGGCGCCCACGCCCGGCGCCGGCGACGCCTTCGTGATCCACGAGCACCACGCGCGCCGGCTGCACTGGGACCTGCGGCTCGAGCACGAGGGGGTGCTGGCCTCGTTCGCCATCCCCAAGGGCATTCCGACCAGCACCGGGAAGAACCACCTCGCCGTGCACACCGAGGACCATCCGCTCGAGTACCTCACCTTCTCCGGCAGCATCCCGCAGGGCGAGTACGGGGCCGGTGAGATGTCCGTCTGGGACACCGGCACCTACGAGGCCGAGAAGTGGCGCGAGGACGAGATCATCGTGATCCTGCACGGACGCGAGGGCGGCGGGCTCGAGTCCGTTGCCGAGGGGCTGGCCGACGGCGGGAATCCGCCGGGCGGGGGCGTCCGGCTCGCGCTCATCCGCACGGAGAAGGGGTCTGCCGGGAAGGAGAACTGGCTCGCGCACCTCATGAAGGACCAGGCCAAGGGGCACTGGCGGCGCGGCCCCCACGCCGGGGCCGGGGCGCCGGACGCCGAGGTCGGCCCGCCCGCGACGTCCGGGCCACCCGCGACGTCTGGGCCACCGGCGACGTCCGGCCCGCCCCCCTCCCCGATGCTCGCCCAGTCAGGCACGGCGGCCCTGGTGCGGCACGGCGACTGGATGTTCGAGATGAAGTGGGACGGCATCCGCGCGATCGTGGACACCCGGGCCGGCTCGGCCCGGCTGATCAGCCGCAACGGGATCGACCAGACCCTCACCTATCCCGAGCTCGCCGACCTCGCCGAGCTCGGGCCCGCCGTGCTCGACGGCGAGATCATCGCCCAGAGCCCGACCGGCCGCCCCGACTTCGGGCTCCTGCAGCAGCGCATGAACCTCAGCCGGCCGGCCGACGTCGAGCGGGCCCGGCGGGCGGTGCCCGTGCAGATCGTGCTGTTCGACCTGCTCGAGTACGAGGGGCGCGACCTCACCGGGCTGCCGTTCCGCGAGCGCCGGGCGGCCCTCGAGCTCCTCGCCGAGGGCGGCCTGCCCGCGAGCGCGCAGCTCTCCCCCGTCTTCGACGGCAGCATCGACGACGTCCTGGAGGCCTCCGCCGAGCACGGCCTCGAGGGCGTCATCGCCAAGCGTCCCTCGGCCCGCTACGAGGCCGGCCGCCGCTCGGGGGCGTGGGTGAAGATCAAGCACGAGAAGACCCAGGAGGTCGTGGTGGCCGGCTGGCGCGAGGGGAAGGGCGGCCGGGCGGGGACGGTCGGCTCCCTCCTGCTCGGCATCCCGGACGACGACGGCGTGCTGCGGTACGCGGGCCGGGTCGGCTCGGGCTTCACGGACCGCATGCTCGCCGAGGTCTCGTCCCGGCTGCGCCCCCTCGAGCGCAAGACCCCGCCCCTCGACGGCGTGCCCCGGGAGGACACGCGGGACGCCCACTGGGTCACGCCGAAGCTCGTCGCGGAGGTCCGGTACGGGGAGCTCACGAGCGGCGGACGGCTCCGTCACCCCGTCTGGCGGGGCTGGCGGCCGGACAAGGCCGCGGCGGACGTGGTGCTGGAGGGCTGAACGCCGGACCATTCGCTGAGGCGCGGCGCGGCCAAAGGATCACTGGATCAGGTATTCCGAGTCGGGCACATCACTGATGAACATGTATCCGGGGGCGTGGGTGATCGCGAAGGGCGGCCTCGAGGCAAGCAGCGCGGCCTGCGGGGTCACGCCACACGCCCAGAACACCGGAACGTCGCCGGGCGCGGGCGCGACCGCGTCGCCGTAGTCGGGGGCTGCCAGATCGGCGATGCCGAGGGCCGCCGGATCGCCCACGTGGACCGGGGCTCCGTGGACGGCGGGCATCCGGGCGCTGAGCCGGACTGCAGTGTCGACGAGGTCCTCCGGGACATACCGCATTGAAACGACCATCGGCCCATGCATCCGGCCCGCAGGGCGGCACTCGATGTCCGTGCGGTACATGGAGACGTTCCTGCCCTGATCAACATGCCGGAGCGGAATGCCGGCCTCGACCAGCGGCGACTCGAACGTGAAGCTGCAGCCGATCAGGAACGTCACGAGGTCGTCGCGCCACACCTCGACGACCTCGGCCGGCTCCCCGTCGAGGTGGCCGTCGCGCCACACACGGTAGCGCGGAATGTCGGTACGCAGGTCAGCCTCGGAGGCCAGCGCCGTCGTCGTCGATCCCGGGTCTGTCACGTCCAGCACGGGACAGGGCTTCGGGTTCCGCTGACAGAACAGCAGCACGTCGTAGGCCCAGTCGGCGGGGACTGAGATCATGTTCAGCTGGGTGTAGCCGGCGGACCAGCCCGAGGTGGGCACCGCCAGGCCGCCGCGGAATGCCGTCCGGGCCTGGCGCGGATGCGCGGACTGGGGGGCTAGGTTCATGGTCGTCAAGGGTGGTCTCCTCGTCGGGCGATTCTTCGGGCGGTCAGGCGAGTTCGCGGTTCTTGGTCTCCGGCAGGCCCAGCAGCGCCAGCACGGCGATGCCATACCCCGCCGCGCCGAAGATCATGGCCCCTCCCACGCCCAGCGTCGTGGCGAGGAATCCCACGAGCGTGGGGAAGAACGCCCCGACGGCCCGGCCGAAGTTGTACGTGAACCCCTGGCCGGTGCCACGGAGGTGAGCCGGGTAGAGCTCCGAGAGGAACGAGCCGAACCCGCTGAAGATTGCTGAAGTGAAGAAGCCCAGCGGGAAGCCCAGGACGAGCACCAGCATGCTGGCGCCGGCGGGGATGTTGACGTAGGCGAAGATGATCAGGGCCGACAGGACCGAGAAGAGCAGGAACGTCTTCTTCCGTCCAAGACGGTCGGTGAGATACCCGCCGGAGACGTACCCGATGAAGGCCCCGGAGATGAGGAACGTCAGGTAGCCGCCCGTTCCCACCACGCTGAGGCCCCGATCCACCTTCAGATAGGTCGGGATCCACGAGGCCAGGGTGTAGTAGCCGCCCTGGACCCCGGTCGCCAGGAACGAGGCGAAGAGCGTGGTGCGGCCCAAGGGGCCGGTGAAGATGTCCCGGAAGCTGCCCCGCTTCTCGCTCGAGAGCCTCCGCTCCGTCGCCGCGTCAGCGTCTGTGACGTTGCGACGGAGGAACAGGAGCAGCACGGCCGGGAGCGCGCCGGTCCAGAAGAGCACGCGCCAGGCCGTGGCCGCGGGAACAAAGCTGAAGACCAGGGTGTAGACGAGGACCGAGAGCGCCCAACCAACCGCCCACGAGCTCTGGATGAACGCCACCGCACGCCCGCGGTACTTCGGCTTCGCGTACTCGGCCACGAGGATCGCCCCCGTGGCCCACTCGCCGCCGAAGCCGAGCCCCTGGAGCGTGCGGAAGGCCAGCAGCTGCTCGAAGCTGCCGGCAAAGCCGCACAGGACCGTGAACAGTGCGAAGGTCCCCACCGTGATCATGAGCGTCTTGGTGCGCCCGATGCGGTCGACAAGCACCCCGGCCAGCGCGCCGCCGATGGCCGACACGACCAGTGTGACGGTCGTCAGGAGGCCAGCCTGGCCGGTCGAGAGGTGGAAGTAGGCGCCAATCGCGACGAGCGAGAGGGGCAGTACCTGGAAATCGTAGGAGTCGAGGGCGTATCCGCCGAAGGCGCCGATCCAGGCCCTCCGTCCGCGCTCCCCGAGGGTGCGGTACCAGGCGAAGCGCCCAGTGTCCTCGCTGACCTGGTTCTCGACATCAGACATGGCAACCTCACGATTCTTGGGGGCGGACGCCCGGAGACTGTGCCGGGCGGCGCCACTGCGTCATCGCCCGAGGTACCCACCACCCTAGAACTTTGTTCAACAATCTGTCCAGAGGTTTTCGTGACCCAGCTCACGCGGGTCCCCGGAGCAACCCAGCAAAGATTGTTGAACAATCCGGCCGATTGATGCATGCTTGGATCACCACCTCGTGAGACGGAGATCACCATGGCAAGCATCGACCTCAACAGCGACGTCGGCGAGTCCTACGGCAACTGGACCTTCGGCGACGACGCCGCGATCTTCGAGAGCGTCTCGAGCGCCAACGTCGCCTGCGGCTTCCACGCCGGCGACCCGAGCGGCATCCGGGCCACGTGCGAGGCGGCGGCCGCGGCCGGCGTCGTGATCGGCGCGCACCCCGCGTACCGCGACCTCGCGGGATTCGGCCGGCGCTTCATGGACGTGGCGCCGAAGGAGCTCATCGACGACGTCATCTACCAGATCGGCGCCCTCGAGGCCCTGGCCCGCTCGGCCGGCACCGAGGTGCACTACGTCAAGCCGCACGGAGCGCTCTACAACACGATCGTGCACCACGAGACCCAGGCGAAGGCGGTCGCCAAGGCCGTGGCCGAGGTGGCCCCGGGCCTGCCGCTGCTCGTCCTGCCGAACTCCGAGATCCAGCGCGCCGCCGAGGCCGCGGGCCTGCGCACTGTCACCGAGGCGTTCGCCGACCGCGCCTACACGCCGGAGGGCACCCTCGTCTCCCGGCGCGAGCCGGGCTCCGTGCTGCACGACCTCGACGGGATCGTGGAGCACGTGCTGCGCATCCTCGATGGCAAGGTCCAGGCCATCGACGGCTCGATCGTCCGCATCGCGGCGGACAGCATCTGCGTCCACGGGGACACCCCGGGCGCCGTCGCCATGGCCGCCCGCGTCCGGGCAGCGGTGGCCGAGGCCGGCGTCGGGATCGCGAGCTTCGCATGACCGCCCACGCGGCCGCGGTCCAGAACCCCGTCCTCGGCCTCCGGCCCGCCGGCGACCGCGCCGTCCTCGTCGAGCTGCGCACCCTCGGCGCCGTCCTGGCGCTGACCTCCAAGCTCGCCGCAGCGCAGCACGCCGGGGACCTCGAGGTCGTCGACGTGGTGGCCGCCGCGACCACGGTGCTCATCGTCGCCGCCTCCCCCGACGCCGTGGCCCGCGCGGCCGCGTACGTGCGGGCCCTCCACCTCGAGGACGCCGAGCGTGCGCCGGGCCGGCTCGTGCACATCGAGACCGTGTACGACGGCGCCGACCTCGAGGAGGCTGCCCGCCTCACCGGGCTCTCGCCGGAGGCGCTCGTCGCCGCGCACAGCGGGGCCGTGTGGGACGCGGCGTTCGGCGGCTTCGCGCCCGGGTTCGCCTACCTGACGCACGACGCCGCCCCGTCCGTCCCGCGGCGCACCTCACCGCGCACCGTGGTCCCGGCGGGATCGGTGGCCCTCGCGGGCGCCTACTCGGCCGTGTACCCCGGGGAGTCCCCGGGCGGGTGGCAGCTGATCGGGCACACGGACGCCGTGATGTGGGACCTCTCCCGCGAGGACCCCGCGCTCGTGGCGCCCGGCGACCGCGTGCAGTTCCTGCCGGTCCGGGCGTCCGCGTCCCTTGCGGCTCCCGCGCCCGGAGGGGCCCCCGTCCAATGTGGAGTTGAGCACGGTGCGCACGCCCCGCACCGTGCTCAAGCCACCATTTCCGCCGGTGGCGAGGCGACGGCGCGCGCGGAGGCGGGGCTCGTCGTCGTGCGCCCGGGCCTGCAGACCACGGTGCAGGATGCGGGGCGGCCCGGCCGCGCGGCCCTCGGGGTGAGCCCCGCCGGGGCGCTGGACCGCGGCGCGCTGCGCCGGGCCAACCGCATGGCCGGCAACGCCCCGGATGCCGCCGGACTCGAGGTGCTCCTCGGCGGCCTCGAGCTGCGCGCCGAACGGGACCAGGTGCTCGCCGTGACCGGCGCACGCGTCCCGCTGCGCATCACCGGGCCCGGCACCGCGCAGGGACATGACCCCTCACAGGGGAGGGATGCGCCGCTGGACGCCCCGTTCGCCCTCCTGGCCGGCGAGACCCTCACCGTCGGTCCCCCGGCCCGCGGGCTGCGCACGTACCTCGCGGTCCGCGGCGGCCTCGAGGCGGATCGTGTCCTCGGCAGCGCCTCGACGGACACCCTCTCGGGGATCGGGCCCGCGCCGCTCGCGGCTGGGGACGCCCTCGCGGTGGCCCCGACCCGCGGCGCCCATGTGGTCGGGCTGCCGGAGGTGCCCCCGCCGCTCCCGGATCCCGCCGCTCCCGCCGAGCTGCGCGTGCTGACAGGGCCCCGGCAGGACTGGTTCACCGATGCGTCCGTGCGGGCCTTCTTCGGGCAGGAGTGGACCGTCACGTCGCAGTCCAACCGGGTGGGCGTCCGGCTCGACGGGGCCCCGCTCGAACGCGCCCGCAGCGGCGAGCTCACGAGCGAGGGCACCGCGCGCGGCGCCGTCCAGGTCCCCGCGAGCGGCCTGCCCGTCCTGTTCCTGGCCGACGCCCCGGTGACCGGCGGATACCCGGTGATCGGCGTCGTCGTCAGCGCCGACCTCGACCTCGCGGCCCAGCTTCCCCCGGGCGCCAGGGTGCGCTTCGTCCCCGTGCCCGGCGCCGCCCCCACGACCCCAGAAGGAAATGCCCATGCGTAAGGTCCTCATCGCCAACCGCGGCGAGATCGCCGTCCGAATCGCCCGCGCGTGCGACGACGCCGGGCTGGCCAGCGTCGCCGTCTACGCTGACCAGGACGCGGACGCCCTCCACGTCGAGGCGTGCACCGAGGCCTACGCGCTCGGCGGCACCGCACCCGCCGAGACGTACCTTGACGTGGAGAAGCTCCTCGCCGTCGCGGAGCGCTCCGGTGCCGACGCCGTGCACCCCGGCTACGGCTTCCTCTCCGAAAACGCGGGCTTCGCCCAGGCCGTCCTCGACGCCGGCCTGACCTGGATCGGCCCCTCCCCGGCGACCATCCGGCTCCTCGGGGACAAGGTTAGCGCCCGCGAGGTGGCCGTCCGCGCCGGCGCGCCGCTGGCCCCGGGCAGCGACGGGCCGGTCGCGAGCGCCGAGGAGGTGCGCGCCTTCGCCGCCGAGCACGGGCTGCCGGTGGCGATCAAGGCCGCCTTCGGGGGCGGCGGCCGCGGTCTCAAGGTGGCGCGCGCCATGGAGGAGATCGAGGAGGCCTTCGACTCGGCCGTGCGCGAGTCCCGCGCGGCGTTCGGGCGCGAGGAGTGCTTCGTGGAGAAGTTCCTCGACCGGCCCCGGCACGTCGAGGCGCAGGTCCTCGCGGACACGCACGGGAACGTGATCGTGGTCGGCACCCGCGACTGCTCCCTGCAGCGCCGCCACCAGAAGCTCGTCGAGGAGGCGCCCGCCCCCTTCCTGACCCCCGAGCAGCGCGAGCGCATCCACTCCTCCGCGAAGGCGATCTGCCGCGAGGCCGGCTACGTCGGCGCGGGCACGGTCGAGTACCTCCTCGACAGCCAGGGCACCATCAGCTTCCTCGAGGTCAACACGCGCCTGCAGGTCGAGCACCCCATCACCGAGGAGACCTCCGGAATCGACCTCGTCGCGGCGCAGCTCGCGGTCGCCGACGGGCACGTGCTGCCCGTGCTCGAGGACCCCGAGCCGCGCGGCCACTCGATCGAGTTCCGCATCAATGCCGAGGACCCGGGCCGGGGCTTCCTGCCCGCGCCCGGGACCATCGAGCGGTTCGCCCCGCCCGCGGGCCCCGGCATCCGCGTGGACGCTGGAGTCCGCGACGGCTTCACCGTCCCCGGCCAGTTCGACTCCCTCCTGGCCAAGCTCGTGGTCACCGGCGCGGACCGGCAGCAGGCGCTGCGCCGGGCCCGTCGCGCCCTGCGCGAGTTCGAGATCCGCGGCCTGCCCACCGTCCTGCCCTTCGACCGGGCGGTCGTGGACTCCCCCGCGTTCGCCGCCGAGGACGGCGCGTTCGGCGTCTACACGACGTGGATCGAGGCCGAGTTCGCCGAGGAGCTCGCGGGGAGCCCCGACTTCACCGCCCCGGCCGCGCACGACGCCGGCCGCCGCACCTTCGCGATCGACCTCGACGGCCGCCGCATGACCCTCGGCCTGCCCGAGTCCCTGCTGGCCGGGCTCGCGGCCGGGAGCGGGGCCGCCGCATCGGCTGGCTCCGGGTCCTCCGGGTCGGCGAGCGCCGCGCACGACGGCGGAGCTCCCTCCGCGGCCGACCTCACCGCCGCGATGGGCGGCACCGTGGTCAAGTGGCTCGTCGAGCCCGGCACCGAGGTCGCTGCCGGGGACGGCGTGGTGGTGCTCGAGGCCATGAAGATGGAGACCACGGTCCAGGCCCACCGGGCCGGGACGGTCGGCGAGCGGGCCGCGGCGGCGGGCGACGCCGTCGTGCCCGGAACGGTCCTGACCACGATCGGGAGCTGACCTCCGGGGGCTGGGCGCGCGGATAGGCTGGCGTCATGACAACTGAGGCGGTCCTGACGAGCCTGCGCCGCGCCGCCGGGAACACGAGGCACGCCGAGACGAGCTCGTGGGTGGCCGCGCAGCTGCGACAGGCGATCGCCGACGGCCGCCTCGCGCCGGGCGCCAAGCTCGCCGAGGAGGAGCTGCGGGAGGCACTGGGCGTCTCCCGCAACACGCTGCGCGAGGCGTTCGCGACCCTGACCACCGAGCGGGTCGTGACGCGCATCCCCAACCGGGGCGTCTTCGTCTCGCACCCGACCGCGGAGGACATCCGGGAGATCTACCGGGTGCGGCGGCTCGTCGAGCCGGGGGCGCTGCTGTGGTCTCCGGCGCAGCCCACCCAGGCGCTGGCCGGCGTCGTCCGGACCGCCCGGGCTGCGGCGGCGGCCGGCGACGTGCCCGCGATGGCGGACGCGAACCAGGAGTTCCACCGCGGAATCGTGGCCCGGGCCGGGAGCGAGCGGCTGAGCGCGCTCATGGAGCAGGTCCTGGCCGAGATGCGCCTCGTGTTCGCCACGATGGGCGCCGACCCGCGCTTCCACGAGCCCTACGTCGAGGAGAACGCGAAGATCCTCGGCCTCCTCGAAGCGGGCCGGAACGCCCAGGCGGCCGAGGCCATGGCCCAGTACCTCAACCGCGCCGAGCACCAGCTCCTCGAGGCGATCGGCGGCTGAGCCCCGCGCCTCCCCCTCCCCCTCCCCCTCCGTCTGGGAGTCACCTCCTGAGTGCCACCTCCTGCGGGTGCGTCCCGTCTGAAGTCACCTCCCGCGGGTGCGTCTCCGTCTGAGGGTCATCTCCTGTGGGCTGCCGACAGGAGGTGCCCTCAGGAGCTGACCTTCAGAAGGTGACCTTCAGAAGGTGACTTTCAGGAGGTGACTTTCAGACGGATTGTTCAACAACCCCCTTGCTTGATTGTTGAACAACCCGATATGCTCTAGCTCACAGCGCCGCGGCGCGCCGTCACCCACCGGGGCCTTGACGCAGGGCTCGTGCACTCCCACCGGAACGGACCATCATGCTTGTACTCATCGGGGTACTCCTGGTCATCGTTGGCTTTGCCATCCGACTGAACCCCCTCGTCGTCGTCACCGTGTCGGGCATCGTCACGGCACTCCTCGGCGGACTCAACCCCCTCCAGATCCTCGAGGCGTTCGGCTCCGGCTTCGCCAGCAGCCGCTCGGTGACGATCTTCGCGGCAGTGCTGCCCGTGATCGGCATCATCGAGTACTCCGGCCTCCAGGAGCAGGCCAAGAACCTCATCGCCAAGCTCGCCAAGCTCACCGCCGGCCGCGTGCTCCTCGCCTACCTCGCCATCCGCCAGCTCACCGCCGCCGTGGGGCTGACCACCGTGGGCGGCCACGCGCAGACCGTGCGACCCCTCGTGTTCCCCATGGCCGAGGGCGCGGCGATGCGCCGCTACGGCCACGTGCCGGAGAAGGTCAAGGAGAAGATCAAGGGCCACTCGGCGGCCGCGGACAACGTGGGCGTCTTCTTCGGCGAGGACGTCTTCGTGGCGGTCGGCTCGATCCTGCTCATCACCACCTTCGTGGACACCACCTACCACCTGCACCTCGAGCCGCTCCAGCTCGCCCTCTGGGCCATCCCGACGGCGATCGCGGCCTTCCTCATCCACGGCTTCCGGCTGCTGCGCCTCGACCGGGCGCTCGACCGCGAGTACGCAGGCACCACCCGCGACGACGCGGACAGCACCGCCGCCGTCGACGCCACCACCGAGCTGGGAGACGCCAAGTGATCAACGTCGAAGCCGTCTACTGGCTCATCGGGGCCCTCTTCATCGCCTGGGCATCGCTGATCGCCCGCGACGAGAACCACCCGCACCGCGTGGGCGCCTCATCCTTCTGGGGCCTGCTCGGCCTGTGCTTCTTCTACGGCACGTGGGTCACCGCCGGAACTGCCCCGGCGTGGATCCTCGGCGTCGCGGTCCTGGTCCTCGTGGCCCTCGCCGCCACCGGCCGCCTCAAGCACGGCCGGGCCAAGACCTCCACCCCGGCCGAGCGGGTGCAGTACGCCGCGAAGTTCGGCAACCGGCTCTTCGTCCCGGCCCTCGCCATCCCCGTCGTGACCGTGGTCCTCGTGCTTGCGGCGCCCGCCCTGACCATCGGCAAAACCCCGATCCTCGACCCCAAGAACACGACCCTGGTGGCCCTGGCCATCGGCGCGATCGTGGCGGCCGTCCTCGCCGTCGTGCTTCTGAAGCCGAAGAACAAGCTGAACCCGATCATCGAGAGCCGCCGCATCCTCGAGTCGATCGGCTGGGCCGCGCTGCTGCCGCAGATGCTCTCCACCCTCGGCATCCTCTTCACGAAGGCCGGAGTCGGCACCGCCGTCGGCACCCTCGCGACCGCCGTGATGCCCAAGGGCTCGCTCATCGCCGGCGTGATCGTCTACTGCCTGGGCATGTTCATCTTCACGATCCTCATGGGCAACGGCTTCGCGGCGTTCCCGATCATGACCGCAGCGATCGGCTGGCCGGTCCTCGTCCAGCAGTTCCACGGCAACCCGGCGATCGTGTTCGCGATCGGCATGCTGGCCGGCTTCTGCGGGACCCTGTGCACCCCGATGGCCGCGAACTTCAACCTCGTCCCGTCCGCGCTCCTCGAGATGAAGAACAAGTACGGTGTGATCACCGCGCAGGTCGGGACCGCGATCCCGCTGCTCGTGGTCAACACCGCCCTCATGTACTTCCTCGCGTTCTAGGCGCATGGACGCACCACGAAAGGACCCCATGGACCACGAACTCTTCCCCGCGGCGCCCTTCCCCGCGGCGGCGCAGCGGTGCGCCGAGGTCGTCCTGGACAATCTGGGCCGCCAGTACCCGTATGCGGCGCACCACGTGCGGCGATCGGCCGAGGACACGGCCATGCCGCACGAGCTGCACCCCGCGTTCGGCACGTCCTTCGACTGGCACTCGTGCGTGCACATGCACTGGCTGGGGGTGAGCGTGCTGGACTCCGGCGCGCTGCCGGAGGAGACCGCCGCGGAGCTCCGGGCGGCCCTCGGCGCGAACCTCACGGCGGACAGGCTCGCGGTCGAGGCCGCCTACCTGGCCGCCAACCCCTCGTGGGAGCGGCCGTACGGGTGGGCGTGGCTCGTGCGCCTCGCCGCGGCCTGCTCCGGCTCGGACGACGCCGGCCTGCGCGCCTGGGGCGAAAACCTCGCCGGCTGCGTCGACACGGTCGCGGGCCTGGCCACCGCGTGGCTCGGCACGGCGGAGTTCCCCGTCCGGCACGGCCTCCACACCAATTCCGCGTTCGGGCTCGCATGGATGCTGGACGCGTTCCGGGCGCTCGGCCGCAACGACGCGGCCCAGGCCTGCGAAGCGGCCGCCCGCCGCTGGTTCGGCGACGACGCCGGCTGGGCCACCGAGTGGGAGCTGTCCGGCCAGGACTTCCTCTCCGCGGGGCTGTCCGAGGCGGACCTCATGGCCCGCGTCCTGGCCCCGGACGAGTTCGCCGCGTGGCTGGGCTGGTTCCTCCCGGACCTCGGCGCCGGCTCGCGCATGCTCGCCCCGGTCGGTGTGGCGGACGAGACCGACGGCTACATGGTCCACCTGCACGGCCTGAACCTGAGCCGCGCGGGGCAGCTGGCCCGCATCGTCGCCGTCCTCCGGGACGCGCACGACGCCGGCGGCCCGCCCGCCGCGGCGGCCTCACCGGAGCCGGTGCTCGCCGCCGCGGTGCAGCCCCTGTTCGCCGCGGGGCTCAAGGGCCTGGACAGCGGCGACTTCATGTCGACCCACTGGCTCGCGAGCTTCGCGTGGGACGCGGCCGAGTCGATCGAGGCCCTCGGGGAGCACGAGCCGGCCTGACCGGGCTTCGGCCTGGCGCCTGGGACCTTGTGCCCGGCGCCGGGTCAGGCCGCGAGGGGCCGCCCGGCGCGCCGCGCGTGGGCGTGGTCGAGGGCAGGTTCGGCGACGGCGAGCGCGAGGACCAGCAGGCCCGCGAGCGCCACCAGGCCGGCCACGAACGGCGCGGCCACGAGCCCTCCCAGGTGCTCGAAGACGTCCCACACCATCATGGCGCCGAAGAACGCGCCGCCCACCGCGTTGACCCACCGCCCCACACGGTCCGAGAGCACGAAAGTCAGGACCGCGAGGGCCAGCGGGACGAGCACGAAGCCGGACATCATGACGGTCAGGAAGCCGTCCACGGGCATGCCCTCGACCCGTCCGGCCCTGAGCTCGTCGATGAAGCCCGGTTCCATGAGGGACAGGATGAACAGCAGGACCATGCCCACCGCGTAGAAGACCCACAGCGTGGCAATCCTGAACTTCCACATCAGCGACTGCATCGTCGCCACCTCCTTGCGACGGAGGGCCGCCGGCCGGGCGGCCTCCATGTTCAGGATGGCCCGCGGGGTTCCGTCGCCGCAGTGCCGAACGTCCCCTCCCGACGCCCCGCCGTAGGATGCGAGCGTGAGCGGGCCCGAGACGAACGGCTGGCAGGCCCCGCCCCCGGGGCACCGGCGGCCGAGGGAGATGGTGCGCGTGCTGGGCGTGCCGAACTTCGCCCTGTTCTGGACCGGGCAGCTCGTCTCGGGGACCGGGACGTGGATGCAGACCGTGGCCATGGCCTGGCTCGTGCTCCAGATCAGCCACTCCCCCGGCGTGCTCGGCACCGTGACGATGCTGCAGTTCCTGCCGATGATGCTGTTCACGCTGCCGGCCGGGGTACTGGCCGACCGGGTGGCGAAGCGCCGCCTGCTGCTGGCCACGCAGACCCTCGCGGCCGTCCAGGCGGTGGTCCTCGGCATCCTCACGCTCGTGGGGACGCCGCAGATCTGGGTCCTGGCGGCGCTGGCGTTCGTCCTCGGGCTCTCCAACGCCTTCAACAACCCGACGCAGCAGGCGTTCCTGCCCGAGCTCGTGGGACGGGACCTGCTGCCCGACGCGGTCACGATGAACAGCATCCAGTTCAACGGGACCCGCATGGTCGGCTCCGCCCTGGGCGGCCTCGTGCTCGCGCAGTCCTCCGCCGCGGCCGTGTTCCTCCTCAACGCGGCGAGCTTCCTGGCCTCCCTCGCCGCCCTGCTGCTCCTGCGCGGCGCCGACCTGCACCAGCCGTCCGGCGAGCGGCCCGGGCGCCGGGCGCTGCGGGAGGGCCTCGCCTACACGTTCCACACCCCGGCGGTCCTCTTCGTCCTCACCTCCCTGGCCGTGGTGGGCACCTTCGGATTCAACTGGCCCGTGGCGGGGCCGCTCATCGCCCAGGACCTCCTCCGCGTGGGGGCGGACGGCTTCGGCGCGCTCATGGGGGCGTTCGGGGCCGGCTCGCTCGTGGCCGGAGCCGGGCTGATCGTCCTGGGGGCGGGCGGCCGACGCCGGCTGGTCGCCGCGGCGGCCGTCCTCGCCGTCGTGCTCGTGGCCCTCGGCGTCTCCCGCTCCTACCCGGTGAGCCTGGCGCTCATGGTCGTCGCCGGGACCAGCGGCACGGTGTACACGACCACCGCGAACAGCATGCTGCAGCGCGCGGTGCCGGACCGGCTGCGCGGGCGCGTCATGAGCCTGTTCGTGCTCCTCATCGCCGGCAGCACCCCGATCGGCGCCACGCTGCTGGGCTGGGGCGCGGACGCGTTCGGCATCGCGGCGACGATCATCGGCTTCGGCGCCGTCACCGCAGCCGGGCTCCTCGCCCTCGTCGGCCGGGGCCGGTCCGCGTGAACCCCGGGGCGCCGATGTTCGTTGTCCCCCGTGGGAGAGAGGGAGGACGAGGATGGAACTCGACGCCATCGAGGTCGCCCTGCTGGACGGACGCACCACGACGTTCGGCGAGTGGGCGGGCAAGGTCCGGCTCGTGGTCAACGTGGCGAGCCGCTGCGGGCTCGCCCCGCAGTACGAGCAGCTCGAGGAGCTCCAGCGGCGGTACGGCGCACGCGGCTTCACGGTGCTCGGCGTGCCCAGCAACCAGTTCCTGCAGGAGTACCGGGACGAGGGGCGCATCGCGGAATACTGCTCCGCCACGTGGGGCGTGACGTTTCCCTTGCTGGCCAAGGCCTGGGTGAACGGCCGCGGGCAGCACCCGCTCTACCGCGAGCTGACCAAGGCCCCGGACGCCGCGGGCCGGTCCGGGCGCGTGCAGTGGAACTTCGAGAAGTTCCTCGTGCTGCCCGACGGCGCGGTGCACCGCTTCCGCCCCCAGACCCGGCCCGACGATCCGACGATCGTGGCCCTCATCGAGGGCGCGCTCCCCGAGGCCGCAGGCTGACCGGCCCCGTCACTTCTGCTGGCGCGGCTGCCCCAGCTTGGGCCGGCGGGGCGGGGTGGGCTGCGACGGCCACCTCCGGGGGCCGGTCCACAGGGCCGGCGGAGCGTCGAGCTCGCGGCACAGCGCGAGCGCCGTGCGGTCGTAGTTCTGGCGCCATCCCACGAAGTGGGGCCACGCGTCCTCATCGGTCTCGGTCACGGGATACCCGACCGAGCGGAGGGATTCCGCGGCACGCGCGAAGTCCTCGAACGTGATCGAGATCGGCATGGGGTCGACCGAGATCTCGGCGAGGTCGGGAACCGGCAGCTTCATGGCCCTCGCCATGTCGGCGAGGGTCTCGAAGCCCATGCGGAGCATGAGCCGTGCGGTGATCTTCGGGTCTGCGCCGGGGGCGAGCGCGAGGTGGAGGGCGGCGGCATCCATCACGGCGATCAGGGACGTGAGCCAGTGGGAGTCGGTCCTCGGCGACCGCAGGCGGAGCAGCCCCGTGTACGTGGTGTGCGATTCGGCGACCTCGGCGGTCCACCGCTCCCACCGCACGAAGAGGTCGCCCAGGACGGGGCCGGAGTCGCCGCCGCCCGTGCCCCAGTGGGTGCGCACGAGGATCTCCGGACCCCAGGCTGGGGTCCCTGCCCGGGCGACGAGGAGGGTGACCTCGGTCTCGCGCCGGTTGAAGGCCGCGTACACGGTCGGCAGGTATCCGACTTGGAGGCCGATGACCGCGATGCCTGCGAAGCCGGCGAGGTAGGCGGCGAACTGGCCGCCGCCGCCGTGCGGGACAGCGAAGCCCAGCGTGAAGAGGGACGACCCGGCGTCTTCGAGGGCCGCGGCGAGGTCGTCCGTGTCCGGCAGCATGACGAGCGCGAAGCCGAGCACGAGCATCGCCATCCAGACGGTCAGGCGCGCCACGAGGGTCAGCGGCGACTGCCAGCCGAGGATCCGGTCGCGCCGCCGGTAGGACCGGACGCCGCGGAGCGCCAGCAGGAAGGCCCGGTCGAACAGGGCGTCGAGGGCGCGGGTGACCCACGAGTCGACGCGCCGCGGAACCACGAGTGCCCCGACGATGCTCATCGAGGTCCCGGCAATCAGGCAGACGCCCGCCACGAACCCTGCCCAGATCAGCGCGTCACGCACGGGTGCTCCTAGCCGATGTCGAGGAGGACCTTGCCCACCGTGCCGGCCTCCACAGCGTCGTGGGCCGCCGCGGTCTCGGCGAGCCGGAAGCGGGTCAGCGGCAGCCCGTGCTCCTCCCCCACCCGCAGCGCGCCGTCGGCGAGGGCCGCGCCGACGGCGGCGACGGCGTCGTGCTTCTGAGCGTCCGAGACCGTGTAGGTGAGGATGAACTGCAGGCGGGCGTTCTTGCCCATCGCACCGCGGACCGGGACCGCGACGGACTCGTTCCCGGTCCCGGCGTAGATCGCCACGGTGCCGCCGAGGGCGAGCGCGTCGAGGTCAGCGGCGATATTCGCGGCAGCGTTGACGTCCACGATCACGTCCGCGCCGTCCGGGGCCACGCGCCGCACCTCGGCGGCGACGTCCTGCTCGCGGTAGTTGAGGACGACGCCGGCCCCCGCCGCCCTGGCGAGCGCCGCCTTCTCCTCGCTGCTCACGGTGGCGACGACCTGGGCCCCGGCCCAGCGCGCGAGCTGGATGGCGGCGTGGCCCACGGCGCCGGCGCCGCCCGTGACGAGGACCGTCTTCCCGGCGAGGGCGCCGGGAGCAAGCCGGGACGGGCCCTGCTCGCTCGCCGTGAGGGCGCGGTGGGCGGTGAGCGCCGGGATGCCGAGGGACGCGCCGGTGTCGAAGGACTCCGCCTCGGGCAGCGGCTGCGCCTGGGCGGCGGGGAGGTTGACGTACTCCTGGGCGGTGCCCTCGGCGCCGCCGTAGGCAACGTCCCAGAGCCAGACCCGCTGCCCGGCTTCGAGGCCCGCGGTACCCGGCCCGACGGCGTCGACCGTCCCTGCCGCGTCCTGGCCGGGCACATGCCAGCCGTCGAGGGCGCCGGGGTACGTGCCGCCGGCGCGGGCCTTCCAGTCCGTGGGGTTCACGCCCGCGACCGCGATGCGGACGCGCACCTGGCCGACGGCGGGCTCCGTGAGGTCGCGCTCGCGCACGGTCAGGACGGACGAGGGGCCGGTCGCGTTGTACTGGACCGCGGTGTAGGTCTTGCTGTCGTTCTCAGCCATGGGGCCATCCTGCCGCATGCGCCCGCAGCGCCCCACCGTCTGGGAGTCACCTCCTGAAGGTCAGCTCCTGAGAGTCACGTCCTGCGGGTCGGAACCCACAGGACGTGACTCCCAGGAGGTGCCTCCCAGGAGCTGACTCCCAGACGGGGCCGGGGTCAGTCCTGGAAGTACTCGATCTTGGCGCCGATCGAGTTGAGCCGCTCGGCGAGGTCCTGGTAGCCGCGCTCGATCACGTAGATGTTGCGCAGCTCGCTCGTGCCGCGCGCAGCGAGCATGGCCAGGAGGATGCAGGCCGCGGGACGCAGCGCCGGCGGGCAGCCCACCTCGGCGGCGCGCCACTTGGTGGGGCCGTTGACGTAGATGCGGTGCGGGTCGAGGAGCTGGACGTGGGCGCCGAGCCGGTTGAGCTCGGTCAGGTAGATGGCCCGGTTCTCGTAGACCCAGTCGTGGATCATCGTCTGCCCGGTCGCGTTCGCGGCGATGACCGCGAAGAACGGCAGGTTGTCGATGTTCAGGCCCGGGAAGGGCATGGGGTGGATCTTGTCCGTCGGGGCGTGCAGCTCGGAGGGCAGGGTGGTCACGTCGACAAGGCGGGTGTGGCCGTTGCGCGCCATGTACTCGCCGGAGATCGCGAGCTTCTGGCCCATCGTGGCGAGGGTCGCGAGCTCGATCTCCATGAACTCGATCGGCACGCGGCGCACGGTGACCTCGGAGTTGGTCACGATCGCGGCGGTGATGAGGCTCATCGCCTCGATCGGGTCCTCGCTGGGCCAGTAGTCGATGTCCGCGTCGATGCGCGCCTTGCCGCGGATCCGCAGCGTGGTGGTGCCGACGCCGTCGATCGTGACGCCGAGCGCCTCGAGGTAGAAGCACAGGTCCTGGACCATGTAGTTCGGGCTCGCGTTGCGGATCACAGTCACGCCCTCGCGGTGCGCGGCCGCCATGATCGCGTTCTCGGTGACGGTGTCGCCGCGCTCGGTGAGCACGAACGTGCGGTCGGCGCGGTCCGCCTCGGGGGCGCGGACGGTGTAGAAGCCGGCGGTGGCCTCGACGGCGAGCCCGAACTCGCGCAGGGCCTGCATGTGGGGCTCGACGGTGCGGGTGCCGAGGTCGCAGCCGCCCGCGTACGGCAGTCGGTACTCGCTGCGCTCGTCGAGGAGGGGGCCGAGGAGCATGATGACGCTGCGGGTGCGCCGGGCGGCCTCCACGTCCATGCCGTCCAGGTTGAGGGTGGCGGGGCGGCGGATGAGCAGGTCACGGGCCTGCTCGCCGTCCTCGCTGGGGAGCCAGGTGCACTCGACGCCGATCGAGGTCAGGACCTCCACGATCCGGTTGACCTCCTCGATCCGGGCGAGGTTGCGCAGGGTGGTGGTGCCGCGGTTGATCAGGGAGGCGCACAGCAGGGCCACGCCCGCGTTCTTGGACGTGTTGACGTCCACGGCGCCGGAGAGCCGGTGGCCGCCCTCGACCCGCAGGTGGGTCATCTTGGGGGCGCCGATGTTGACGATCCGCTGGCCGAGGATGTCCTCGATCCGCTGGATCATCTTCAGGCTGAGGTTCTGCTTGCCCTGTTCCATGCGCGCCACGGCGCTCTGGCTGGTTCCCAGTTCCGAGGCGAGCTGTCCCTGGGTCCAGCCCCGGTGGGAGCGGACGTCGCGCAGGAGGACGCCGACGGTTTCAGCAGTCTGTTGTGCCATGGACTCGAAAATATCACAGCTGCTATACGCAGGGGCAAATCGACGCTCAAAACCGAGATTTCAAAGGTCTAGACCGGCGGCAGACATCATTCGGTGATATACCGGCGTGTCGCACGTTCAGGGGCGCCCGGCTCCCGCGCCCGCTCGCGCGAGGACCGAGAGCACGTTACCCGCCGGATCGGTGAACCAAGCAATTCCCATGCCGCTTCCCGGATCGCGCAGCACGCCGCGCTCGTCCACGGGCATCTCGGGGGTGCTCGGGTACTGCTCGAGGTGGACCCCGAGCCGCTCGATCTCGGCGATCGCGGCGTCCAGGTCGGCGACTTCGAAGTTCAGCACGGTGAATGTCGCGGGGACGTGGTCCGGCTTGGGGTAGGCGAACACGCTCTGGCCTCCGGGGACGGTGATGAGGAGGCCGTCCATCTGGTCGGCCACGTCGAAGCCGAGCGTGTCGCGGTAGAAGGCGCGGGCCTTCTCGACGTCGTCGACGCTGAAGCTCGAGAACGAGGCGGTGGGCTGGAACATCGTGGGCTCCTAGGGTGCTGCCGGCTCCTCCCCCCGCCACCATCGCACGCCCGTCCGGCGACGCGCCAGAGCGCACGACGGCGCCTCCCGCACGAGGTGCCCCGGGCCGCCCGAGGTGAGGGCCGCCGTCGTGCGCCAGGGCGCTAGCCCCAGACCACGTTCCAGGTGCCCAGGGCCACCGCGGCCGCCACGGCGAGCGCCGCGATGCCCACACCGGCGGCCAGCACCCACACGTCCAGGCGGGAGAAGCTGGACTCGCGGGCCCACGTGCGCGGGGCGGGGCGGCCGTCCACGGTGCCGCCGAAGCCGCGGGCCTCCATCGCGACCGCGAGCCGCGTGGCCCGTCGGATCGCCTGCACGAGGAGGGCGAAGGCCTGGCCGAGGAACGCCCGGGCCCGGGCCACGGGGCTGTGCCCGCTGCCGACCCCGCGGGCGCGCCGCGCGAGGCCGAGGGTGCGCCACTCGTCCACGAGGAGCCCCACGAGCCGCATGCCCGCGAGCGCCCCGAGGACGAACCGGCTCGGCAGGTGCAGCTTCTGTGCCAGGCCGTCGGCAAGGTCGGTGGGGTCGGTGGAGAAGAGGAGGAACACCCCCGGCAGGGCGATCGCGAGGCCGCGCAGCCCGATGGCCACCCCGGCGAGGACCGAGTGCTCGGTCATCACCACGGGCCCGAGCTGGACCCAGACCGGTCCGGTCTTGGCGCCGAGGAGCGCCGTCGAGTACGCCGCGAGGGCCGCCGCGGCGGCCAGCGGCCACGTGCGCTTCGCGAGGGTCCCCGGGCGCACGCCGAGCAGGGGCACGAGGGCGAGCTCGCACGCGAGCGCCACGGACGCCGAGACGGGGTCCACGCTGAACAGCAGCGCCACCGTGATGCACAGCCCCGCGGCGAGCTTCGCCACCGGGTTGGCGCGGGCGAGCACGGAGTTGGCGACCTCCGGGGTGAGGATGTCCGCGCTCATGCCACCGCCCCCACGGGTGCCGCGCGGCCGCCGTCCACCCGGTACACGGAGTCGGAGAGGGCCGTCGTGAAGTCCTCGTCGTGCGTGACGGCGAGCAGCGAGGTGCCCTGGGCGAGGAGCTCGGCGAGCAGCCGCACGAGCTCGGCCCACGTGAGGGCGTCCTGGCCGAAGGTGGGCTCGTCGAGCATGAGGATGCGCGGTGAGGTGGCGAGCATGGTCGCGACCGAGAGGCGCCGCTTCTCCCCGCCGGAGAGCGTGAAGGGGTTGGCGCCCGCGAGCCTGCCGAGGCGGAGCCGCTCGAGGAGGGGGTCGACGGCGGCGCGCACCTCGGCCTCGCTGCGCCGGGCCACGCGGCGGGGCCCGAACTCGAGCTCGTCGATCACCCGCGGGGTGAGGAACTGGTGCTCGGGCTCCTGGAAGACGCTGCCGATCCGGGTGACGAGCTCGCTCGAGCGCCACCGGTGGGGGCTCGGGCCCGCCGTGCCCGCGAGCACCGGGAGCGCCTCGAGCCGGCCGCCCGCGGCGGGGAGCAGGCCGGCGAGGGTCAGCGCGAGCGTGGACTTCCCGGCGCCGTTGGGCCCGGTCACGCTCACCGACTCGCCCGCGCGCAGGGCCAGGTCGATGCCTGTCACCACGGGCGGGGCCTTCCGCACGCGGCCGACGGCGAGGCCCTCCCCCGCGAGCAGCGGCTCGCCGTGCGCGCCGCCCGGCTCGGGCTGGGCACGCAGCGGCCTCGCGGGCTCGTCCCCGGTGAGCGGGTGCCAGCCGGGGACCCACACGCCCGAGGCGGCCAGCCGGCGTCGTGCGTCGGCGTCGGCGAGCACGGCGTCCGGCGAGCCGTCGGCGAGGAGTCCCCCGGCGGCGTCGAGCACCACGACCCGGTCGACCAGGCCGGCCCAGACCGCGACCCGGTGCTCGACCACCACGAGCGTGGCACCGGTGCGGTCCAGGCTGCGGCGCACGGCCTCCCGGACCTCCTCGACGCCGGCGGGGTCGAGGTTGGCGGTGGGCTCGTCGAGGAGTACGAGGCCGGGCTCCATGGCGAGGATGCCCGCGAGGGCGAGGCGCTGCTTCTGGCCGCCGGAGAGGGACGAGGTAGGGTGGTCGAGGGGCACGGCCAGGCCCACGTCGTCGAGGGCGCGGTGCACCCGGGGCCAGATCTCCTCCCGGGGCACGGCGAGGTTCTCGCACCCGAAGGCGACCTCGTCGCCCACGCGGGCCATGGCGATCTGCCCGTCGGGGTCCTGGAGGACGAGGCCGGCGCGGCCGCGCGCGCGGGGGGCGGGGACGCCGTCGACCGTCAGGACGCCGAGTTCCTCGCCCTCCTCCGCCGCGCCGAGCACGCCCGCGAGCGCGTGCAGGAGGGTGGACTTGCCGGCCCCGGACGCGCCGAGGAGCAGGACCCGCTCCCCCGGCGCGATCGTCAGGTCGAGGTCCTTGACGGCGAAGGCCTTCCGGCCCGCGTGCCGCCAGCCCCACCCGCGGGCGCTGACGCCCGCGGGCCCACGTCCCCCGCCTGCCTGCGGCATGCTCAGACGTCCGCCGCGCGGCCCGCCGCGAACGCCGAGAGCGCCCCCGTCCGGGCCAGGCCCCGCACGGCGAGCCAGCTAAGCAGGCCCGCGATGACGGCGCCGGAGATGACGGCGAGGACCGTGTACACGGCCTGCCAGCCGAACTCCCACTCGGGGAAGTAGATGATCACCTCGGACACGCCGAGCGCGAGCCCGGAGAGGGCGCCGGCCAGCAGCGAGACGCCGAGGTTCCAGCGGCGGTAGCGGAAGGCCGCGAACGCGACCTCGGCGCCGGCGCCCTGGACCAGGCCGGAGAGCAGCACGGCGAGGCCGAACTGCGAGCCCAGCAGCGCCTCGACCACGGCCGCGAGGATCTCGCAGAACAGTGCCGCGCCGGGCTTGCGGATGATCAGGCCGCCGAGCACGCCGGCGATCACCCAGCCGCCGGCGTAGATCCCGCCGAGCGGGGCGAATGCCGCCGTGGCGGCCTGCACGCCCACGTAGCCCTGGTCCCAGAGCCAGAAGATGACGCCGCAGGCCACGGAGACGACCGCGGCCACGACGATGTCGACGACCCGCCAGCTGTAGGTGGCCTTGGTGGGTGCGTTGCGGGTGGTTCCAGACATTGAGTGTCCTCCTGTGCCTCAGGAGGGGAGGGCAGCCTCTGCTGCCTTGAGAACTCGACTCCCTTCGCCGGTACTAGCCGGAGCAGGTTCGAGGGTCTGCGGTGTCCCGCACTCTCAGCGCCCTGTGCTCCCGCCCGGCTGCAGTGCCAGCGCGGGGGCGACGCTCCCCTGTCGTTTGTGCGCCCAGTCTACGCGTTCCGGCGCGCCCTGCGCCCGCCGTGACGGCCGAAACCCGGGGCGGCCGGCCCCGCGCACGTTAGGCTGGCCACCATGAGCATCCTCATCAAGCTCCTCGGGACCGCCATCAGCATCGGCGCCGGGATCGTGGCCACCAAGCTCGTCGACTTCGTCTGGGAGAAGAGCACCGGGAGCGCCCCGCCCAAGGACGCGACCAACCTCGAGGAGAGCCTGCGGGACACGCTCGTGTTCGCCCTCGTCTCCGCCGGGGTCGGCGCCGTGATCCAGACCCTCACCCAGCGCTACACGCAGCGCGCCATCGCCAACTTCAAGAAGACTCCCGAGCTCACCTGAGCCCCGCCCCCTCCCTGGGGCACGCGCTCTTCTGAGGGGCAGCTCCTGTGGGGCAGCTCCTGGGAGTCAGCTCCTGTGGGGCAGCTTCTGGGAGTCAGCTCCTGCGAGCGATTCCGACCGGCTTTGGCCCCTCCCTGCGGCGTGTCGTCCGGCGCAGCGGCGTGTCGGGATGGTCTCCCACCGAAAGCCGGTCGGTTCCACCGGCCGCTGGCGAGCCCGCGGCCAGGCGACGGACGCGCACGACGCCGGCCGCCCGCCGTCGTGCGCCCGGGCCGCCTCACGCTGCGCGCGCCATCAGCACCGGGAAGCGCCCCCGCAACCCGCAGAAGCTGCCCCACAGAAACTGACCTTCAGAAGGTGACTCCCAGAAGCTGACCTTCACAAGGTGAGCCACAGGAGCTGACTCCCAGAACCTGACCTTCAGAAGGTGACCCGCAGAAGGTGACTCCCAGAAGCTGACCTTCAGAAGGTGACTCCCAGAAGCTGCCCTTCAGAAGGTGACTCCCAGACGGGAGGGGCTAGGGGGCGCCGCCGTCGGAGTCGTGCTCCCGTTCGACCCGGGCCACGACGTCCTCGAGCTCGTCGACGGAGAGGTTCCTCCGGTCGTAGTGCTTGGTCCGGTAGCCGGCCCGGCCGACCATGTGGGCCGAGACCGGCGCCGTCAGCAGCTGGAAGATCCACGCGACGGCGAGCAGCGGCACGAGGGCCCACGCCCGCCACTGCAGCCCCACGGCCGTGAGCAGCAGGAGGGAGCCGAGCACCTGCGGCTTGGTCGCGGCGTGCATGCGCGTGAGCAGGTCGGGGAAGCGCAGGAGCCCGATCGCGGCGGCGAGGGACAGCGCCGATCCGAGGACCATGAGCACGGCCGCCGCCCAGGTGAGCACGGCGTCGAGGGCGTCGGGGCTCACGGACGCCTCCTCTCCTGCACGAAGCGGGCCACGGTGACGGAGCCGATGAAGCCGATCAGCGTGATGCCCGCGACGAGGGCGAGGTGGTTCGTGTGCCGGTTGGCGGCCATGTCGAGCAGGAGCGCGCTGGCCACGACCACAAGGAGCACGTCGGCCGCGAGGACGCGGTCCAGCAGCGCCGGGCCCTTGATCATCCGCAGGATCGCGCCGAAGCCGGCGAGGGACAGCAGCACGCTGCAGACCGCGAGCACCCCGGGCATGATCTGCGCGGCGGCCCCGGTCATCCCAGGCCCCCCTCGCCCTTCTCGGCAGCGAGCATGCGGTCCAGGTGCGCCTCCTCCGTCACGAGTGCGAGTTCCTCCTTGGTGCCCATGATGCGGATCAGCTCGGCCTCGGCGGCCAGCACCTCGCGGCGCACCCGCTCCGCACCGGCCGCGTCCTCGACGTCGACGTAGTGCACGTAGAGCGTCGCGTTCGCGCGGTCGACGTCGACCACGAGCGAGCCCGGCACGAGCGAGATCACGTGGCCGGTGGCCGTGACCATGAGGTCCGCGTGGCTGCGCAGCGGCACGGCGACCACGGCGCTGCGCACCCGCGGCCCCTTGGCCACGGCGAGCCAGAGCAGCTGCACGCTCGCCGCGATGACCTGCCCCACGAACACGACCGCGTACCGGGCGGCGTGGAGCACGTTGAACCGGCCGCTCAGCTCCACCGGCGGCAGGTAGAACAGGCGCGTCACGACGAGCGCCACGATCACGCCGAAGACCAGGTTCCCGGGCGAGAAGTCCTGCCAGAGGGCACCCCACACGAGCACGAGCCATGCGAGCAGCGGCAGTTCGGTGCGCAGCGAGGTCCTGGGCCGGCTCATCGACGGCCCCCCACCGTGGCCTGGGTGTGGGCGGCGGCCGCCGCATCGGTGCCGAGGACCGCGGAGATGTACCCGGTGCGGTCCAGCATCTCCTGCGCGGACTGCGCGCTGAGCCGGAACAGCGGGCCGGCGAAGACGGTCAGGGCGAGCCCCACGGCGACGAGCCCCGCCGTCGCGCCCACCATCGACTTCGGCAGGGCGTTCGCCGCGGCGGGGGCCAGCAGCGCCCGGTCCGGCGCCTCCGCGTCCTCGGGCCGGCGCCAGAAGGCGCGGCTCCACACCCGGGCCATGGCCAGCAGGGTCAGCAGGCTCACCACGACGCCGGCCGCCACGAGCACGAGCGCGAGGGGCGTCCCCTGCTGCACACCGGCCTGCAGGAGGCCCAGCTTGCCGAGGAACCCGGACAGGGGCGGGATGCCGGAGAGGTTCATGGCCGGCAGGAAGTACAGCAGGGCCAGCAGGGGCGAGAGCTTCGCCAGGCCGCCGAGCCGGTCGATCGAGGACGAGCCGGCGCGCCGCTCCACGAGCCCGGCCACGAGGAAGAGGGATGTCTGGACCGTGATGTGGTGCACCACGTAGTACACCGCGGCGGCAAGCCCGAGGACCGAGCTCAGGGCCGTGCCGAAGACCATGTAGCCGATGTGGCTGACGAGGGTGAAGGACAGCAGCCTCTTGATGTCCGTCTGGGCGATCGCGCCGAGGATGCCCACCACCATCGTGGCCAGGGCCACGACCATGAGCGGGGCGTTGAGCGTGTCCCCGGGGAACAGCAGCGTCTCGGTGCGGATGATCGCGTACACGCCGACCTTGGTCAGCAGGCCCGCGAACACCGCCGTCACGGGCGCGGGCGCCGTCGGGTAGGAGTCCGGCAGCCAGAAGGACAGCGGGAACACGGCCGCCTTGATCCCGAAGGCCACGAGCAGCATCGAGTGCAGGAGCGTCCGCGTGCCGGGGTCGAGCTGGCCGAGCTTGACCGCGAGGTCGGCCATGTTCACCGTGCCCGTCGCGCCGTAGACCATGGCGATCGCGATGAGGAACAGCAGCGAGGACACGACGCTGACCACCACGTAGGTGACGCCAGCGCGGATGCGGGGCCCGGTGCCGCCGAGGGTCATGAGCACGTAGCTGGCGGTCAGGAGGATCTCGAAGCCGACGTAGAGGTTGAACAGGTCGCCCGCGAGGAACGCGTTGGAGACGCCCGCGACGAGGATCATGTAGCTGGGGTGGAAGACGGAGATGGGCCCGTCCTTGTCCCCGTCCGCCATGCCCTGCCCGGTGGCGTACACGAGCACGGCGAGGCTCACCGTCGTCGAGATGACGAGCATGAGCGAGGAGAACTGGTCCACGACCATGGTGATGCCGAACGGCGGCAGCCACCCGCCGATCGTCACGGCCGAGGTGCCCCCGTCCCACACGGACGCGAGGAGCACGCACTCGAGGACCAGGGTGAGGGCGAGGACGGAGATCGTGACCGTCCGCTGGGCGCGCTCCTGGCGCAGGAGCACGAAGGCGAGGGCGGCCCCGAAGATGGGGAGGACGACGGCGAGCGGCGCCAGGCTGGCGATGTTCACTCCCGCTCCGCCTCCTTCCGCTGGAGGGCATGGGACCGGGGATCGGGCGCGGAGAGGACCGCCTGGTCGGCGGCCGCCGCGGCCTCTGGGCTCGGGAACTCGGACGGGTCGTCGGGGACGTCGGCGTCGTCCTCGGCGTCCCAGCTGGGCTGGGCGGCGACCCGGCGGTCCTCGAGGTCGTCCGCGACGACGTCGGCGCGGCCCAGCTGCCACGTCCGGTAGACGAGGGCGAGCAGGAACGCGGTCACGGCGAACGAGATGACGATCGAGGTGAGGATCAGGGCCTGCGGGAGCGGGTCGCTGTAGGCGGCCGCGGAGGTGCCCCTGGTGACGAGCGGGGCGAGTCCGGCGCCGCCGCCGGTGGCCAGCAGCAGGACGTTGGCGCCGTTGGTCAGCAGCATGAGCCCGAGGAGCACGCGGGTAAGGGAGCGCTCGAGCAGCAGGTAGATGCCCGTGGCGAAGAGGAGCCCGGCGAGGATGGCCAGGGTGAGGTTGACGGTCATCGCGCGGCCCCCTCGCACTCGGCCTTGCTCCTGCGGGCCTCGGCCTTCGCGGCGGCCTCGATCTGCTCGTCGATGCCCGAGCCGAGGCTGCGCAGCACATCGATCACGAGCCCCACGACCACGAGGTACACGCCGACGTCGAAGATCGTCGAGGTCACGAACTTCACGTCACCGAAGACCGGGAGCCAGATCGTCAGGATGGCGCTCTGGAAGACCTCTGCGCCGGCCGCGAGCGGAACGGCCGCGGAGAGCGCCGCCGTGGCCAGGCCGATTCCGAGGACTGCGCCCGGGCTGACCGGTGCGGCCTCGTGCAGCTCGAAGCGGCCCCCCGCGAGGTATCGGACGGTGAGCGCGAGCCCGGCGACGAGGCCGCCGGCGAACCCGCCGCCCGGGAAGTTGTGCCCGGCCAGGAGCAGGTACACCGAGAAGACGATCATGGAGTGGAAGAGGAGCCGGGTGACGACCTCGAAGATGATCGAGCGGCGCTCGGGGGCGAGCGTGCGCCCGGCCACGAGCCAGGGGTCGCGCTCCACCGTGGCGAACGTGCGGGCCACGGCGAGCTCGGCCGCTCCGCGGGAACGCGCCTCGACGCCGCGCACGCGGCCGATGCTGCCCGTGGGCACGTCCGCGGTCGCCGTGAGGGCGCGTCCGCGGTGCCGGATGAAGATCAGGCTCGCGATCCCGGTCGCGGCGAGCGCGAGGACCGAGATCTCGCCGAACGTGTCCCACGCCCGCAGGTCCACGAGGGTGACGTTGACGATGTTCAGGCCGCCCCCGCCGCTGTAGGCGAGGTCGGGGAACTGCAGCGAGATGGGCTCGACGACCCGCGCGCCCATGGCCGCGAGCCCCGCGAGCACCATGGCGGTGCCGAACGCGGCGGCGATGACGATGCGCGCCGCGCGGTACCGGCCGCCCGTGCGGTCCCGCAGCTGCGGGGGCAGGCTGCGCAGGCCCAGGACGAACGCCACGAGCACGATCGTCTCGACCAGCATCTGCGTCACGGCGAGGTCCGGGGCGCCCTGCAGCGCGAAGATGAGCGCGATGCCGTACCCGGTGATGGAGACCATGAGGACCGCGAGGAAGCGCTTGTTGGCCCGCACCGCCGCGAGCGCGCCGACGGCGATCGCGGCCCCGATCACCGGAATGAGCGGCGAGCCAGGGTCCACGAGCGTGACGCGCTCGGGCGGGGGCAGGGGCACCCCGCCGGTCAGGAGCACCGAGAGCGGCACGATCGCGGCCACGGCGAGGATCACGGCCAGGTAGAAGAAGAGGGAACCGCGCTGGGTCCGGCCCGTGACCCAGATGGCCGCCTGGTCCACCGCGCCGATGAGGGCCCGGTAGCCGCGCTCGGCGTCCGCCGGCACGTTCGCGCGGGCCTGGGCGCGGCCCACGGCGTCCCGCCGTGCGAACAGGGCAGCGCCGAGGATCCACCCGGCCGCCGAGAGGGCCAGGGGCAGGCCGATGCCGTGCCACGCCGCGAGGTGCGGCAGCGGCGCGGGCGAGGGGCCGGCGTCGTGCGCCGCGGCGGCACCTGCCGCCACGGACGCCGCATACGGGGCCGCCCACGCGCCCACCGGGGCGGGCCACAGGCCGTACACGAGGCCGGCGAGCGCAAGGAGCGCCGGGGCGAGGGCGAACAGCGGGGTGATGGGGGTGAAGGGAGTGTCCGCCACCCCCGGCTTGCGCGCGAACGCCCCCCACACGAACCGGGCGCTGTAGGCCACGGTCAGCGCCGAACCGAGGGCGAAGCCGACGAGGAGGACGGCCTCCCACCCGGCCGGCAGGGGCGTGTGCGCGAAGGCGTCGAAGATGGCCTCCTTGGCCACGAACCCGCCGAACAGCGGCAGCCCGGCCATCGACGCCGCGGCGAGGGTCCCCGCCGCGGCGAGGGCGCGGGAGCGGCCGAACACGCCCGAGAGGCGGCGCAGGTCGCGGGTGCCGGTCTGGTGGTCGATGATCCCGACCACGAGGAACAGGGCGGCCTTGAACAGCGCGTGGGCCACGACCATGGCGAGCCCGGCCAGCGCCGCCGAGGGCGTGCCGAGGCCCACGACGGCGATCATGAATCCGAGCTGGCTCACGGTGCCGAACGCGAGGATGAGCTTGATGTCGTGCTGGCGCAGCGACCGGTACCCGCCCAACAGCATGGTCGCGAGCCCGAAGGCGAGGACCACCGGCTGCCAGTATGCGGTCGCGGCCAGGGCGGGGGCGAGCCGGGCCACGAGGTACACGCCGGCCTTGACCATCGCGGCCGCGTGCAGGTACGCCGAGACGGGGGTGGGGGCGGCCATGGCCGCCGGGAGCCAGAAGTGGAATGGCACGAGGGCCGACTTGCTCAGCGCGCCCACGAGCGTGAGCACCGCGCCGGCCGCGACGGGCACGGCCGTGGTCGGGTCGGCCACGAGGGCGGGCGCCTTCTCCAGCAGCGCCGAGATGCGGTACGTCCCGGCAGCCTCGCCCAGGAGGATCAGGCCCACGAGCATGGCCAGGCCCCCGGCGGTCGTGACCACGAGCGCCTGCAGGGCCGAGCGGCGGGCGGAGAGGCGCACGTTCGCGTAGCCGATGAGGAGGTAGGAGAGGACCGTGGTCAGCTCCCAGAAGATGAACAGGGCAATGAGGTCGTCCGCCGTGACGAGCCCGAACATCGCGCCCGCGAACGCGAGCATCTGCCCGCCGAAGCCGCCCAGGCCCGCGTCGCCGCGCTTGAAGTAGCGGGCGCAGTAGAGCAGGACGAGCGCACCCACCCCGAGCACGAGCAGGCACAGGACCCAGGCGAGCGGGTCCAGCCGGAAGGCCAACTGGACCCCGAGGGTGGGGACGAAGTCCCAGGATTCGACGATCCCGCGGGCCGGGGACGCCGCCGCGGCGCCGTGCGCGGCGGCGGCGACCGGGCCGGCGTCGTACGCCGACGGGCCCTGGAGGGCGAGCCACACGAGCGAGCCGGCCGGGACCGCCGCGAGGAGGAAGAACGCCGCCCGCCCCATCCGCTGGAAGATCCACGGCGCGCCAGCCGCCACTGTGAAGTGCAGGGCGAGGACTGGCAGCACAGGGACTCCGCTCGGTTGAAGGTTCAATTGTCAAACGTTGGGTGTGGCGGCACATCAGTTGGGTTCGGAGGCGCCAGTCTATCAATCGGGCCGAGCCCGGCCGCTAGAGTTCAGGTATGCAGGCGTCCGGCGTCTCCGAACTCGAACGGCACACCACGCCCGTGCGGCGGGGGCAGGTTCTGGCCTGGGCCGCGTGGGACTGGGGGTCCGCGGCCTTCAACGCCGTCATGACCACCTTCGTCTTCACCGTCTACCTCACGTCCAAGGCCTTCGGCGGCGAGGACCACGGCTCCGCCGTGCTGGGCGCGTGCCCGGGCGTCGCGGGACTCGGGATCGCGCTGCTCGCCCCGGTCTCGGGCCAGCGCTCCGACGCGGGCGGCCGGCGCAAGCTCTGGCTCGGCGTGCACACCGGCGTGGTCGCGCTGCTGACCGGACTGTGCTTCTTCGCGTTCCCGCGGCCCGAGTTCCTCCTGTACGGCGCGGCGCTCATCGCCGCGGGCCACGTGTTCAGCGAGCTCGCCGGCGTGAACTACAACGCGATGCTCGAGCAGATCGCCAGCCCCGCGACGATCGGCCGGGTCTCGGGGATCGGCTGGTCCGCCGGGTACTTCGGCGGGATCGTGGCGCTCCTGGCGGTGCTGGCGCTGTTCGTCCAGCCCGCCTTCCACTGGTTCGGCGCCTCCACCCAGGACTCGCTCAACCTCCGGCTCGTGGCGGTCTTCTCGATGCTGTGGATCATCGCGTTCTCGCTGCCGGTGATGTTCGCCGTCCCCGAGGTCCCGCGGCGCCCGGCCGCGCGGCTCGGGCTCTTCGCCTCCTACGGGCTGCTGTGGCGGCGGATCCGGGCGATCTGGGCCACGAGCCCGCACACCATCTACTTCCTCGCCGCCTCGGCCGTGTTCCGCGACGGGCTCGCCGCGGTGTTCACGTTCGGCGGGGTCATCGCCGCCGGGACGTTCGGGTTCTCCCTCTCCCAGGTGATCTTCTTCGCGATCTTCGGCAACGTGGTCGCCGCGGCCGGGGCCCTGCTCGGCGGCGTGCTCGACGACGTCGTGGGGCCCAAGCGCGTCATCATGGGCTCGCTCGTGGGCCTGATCGTCGCGGCCGCCGCAATCCTCGTGCTCGGCAACGGCACGTACGCGCTCGGCGGGTTCACCTGGACCGGGGCGCTGACGTTCTGGATCTTCGGACTGTTCCTGTGCCTGTTCGTGGGACCGGCCCAGGCGTCCGCCCGGGCGTACCTCGCCCGGCTCGCGCCCGACGGGGAGGCCGGGGAGCTGTTCGGCCTCTACGCCACGACCGGCCGGGCCGTGAGCTTCCTCGCGCCCACCCTGTTCAGCGTGTGCATCACAATCGCGACCCCCCTCGTCCCCGCCGGGCAGGCCCAGCGCTGGGGCATCGCGGGCATCATGGTGGTCCTCCTCGCGGGGCTGCTCGTGCTCCTGCCCGTGCGGCCGCCGGCGCGCGTGGCCACCGCGGTGGTGCCGGAAGCCTGACGCCACGCACGACGCCGGCCGCTCGCCGCCGTCGGCGTTCTCGCCCGCGGACTGCCCACGCAGAAGTGCACTTCTCGCCGCCTAGTCCGCCGGAGGCGCACTGCACCGCGAGAAGTGCACTTCCGCAGCTCGCGCCCGCTGGCCAGAACTCCGCTGACGGCCCCTGCCCGCCCCGGGCCCCCGCACGGACCGGCCACTAGAGTTGACCCATGAACGTTGACGAGACCGACCTCCCGGGGTTCGGGGTCCGCAAGGACTTCATGACCCAGTCGGGCCGCCGGCTCGGAGTCGTCACGCACCGCGACGGCGGGACCGAGCTCATCGTCTCCGCGTGGGACGACCCGGACACGTGCCAGGCGAGCATCCCCCTGACCGCCGACGAGGCGACCACCCTCGGCAACCTGCTCGGCGGCCAGAGGATCGTCATGCAGCTCACCGAGGAGCACCGCGAGGTCCCGGGCATCTCCACCCGCCAGTTCCACGTCGCGGCAGAGTCCCCGTACCGCGACCTGCCCATGGGCAAGGCCGCCGTCCGCACCCGCACGAACGTCTCGATCGTGGCGATCATGCGCGAGGGCGAGGTGCTCGCGGCGCCGGGGCCCGACGCCGTGCTCCGCACGGGCGACCTCATCGTCGCCGTCGGCACCGAGGAGGGCCTCGACCGGGCGGCTCAGATCCTCCGCAACGGCTGAGCCGCGATGGACCCCATCGCACTGACGCTGATCGAACTGGGGGCGGTCGTCTTCGCCTTGGGCCTGCTGGCGCGCCTCGCCGGACGGATCGGCATGTCCCCGATCCCCTTCTACCTCGTGGGCGGCCTGACGTTCGGCGCCGGAGGCCTCATCGACCTGGGCGGCGTGCGGGAGTTCGCCCACCTGTCCGGGGAGATCGGCGTCATCCTGCTCCTGCTCATGCTCGGGCTGGAATACACGGCGCAGGAGCTCGTCACGGGGCTGAAGACCTCGTGGCAGGCCGGTGTCATGGACCTGGTGCTGAACGCGCTGCCCGGGGCCGGGGTCGCGCTGCTGCTCGGCTGGGGCGGCGTCGGCGCCCTGGTCCTGGGCGGCGTCACGTACATCTCGTCCTCGGGGATCGTGGCCAAGGTCATCACCGACCTCGGGCGGCTCGGCAACCGCGAGACGCCCACCATCCTCGCGGTCCTCGTGTTCGAGGACCTCGCCATGGCCATCTATCTGCCGATCCTCACCGCGACCCTCGCCGGGGTGAGCTTCCTGGGCGGCCTGCAGACGGTGGGGATCTCCCTCGTCGTCGTAACCGTGGTCCTCCTGGTCGCGCTGCGGCACGGGCACCACGTCTCCAAGGCCGTCCACAGCGAGAACTCGGAGGTCTTCCTCCTCAACGTCCTCGGCCTCGCGCTCCTCGTGGCGGGGCTGGCCTCGGCGATGCAGGTCTCCGCGGCCGTGGGCGCCTTCATGCTCGGCATCGCGATCTCGGGCACGACGGCGCACCTCGCCTCCCGCCTGCTCGAGCCTCTGCGGGACCTCTTCGCCGCGATCTTCTTCGTCGCGTTCGGCCTCAACACGGACCCGACCACCATCCCGCCCGTGCTCGGGTGGGCCCTGCTGCTCGCCGTGGTCACCGCCGCGACGAAGTTCGTGACGGGCTGGTGGGCCGCCGCCCGCGCCGGGGTGGCCGTGCCGGGGCGGGCGCGCGCAGGCGCCGCGCTCATTGCGCGCGGCGAATTCTCGATCGTGATCGCTGGCCTCGCGGTCACCGCCGGCGCGGTCAACGACGAGCTCGCGGCCCTCGCGACCGCCTACGTGCTCCTCATGGCAGTCCTCGGGCCCCTCGCGGCGCGCTTCGTCGAGCCGGTCGTCAGGGCGGTCCGCCGCTCGGGCGCCCGCAAGGCCGCGGAGGCGCCTTCCTGAGCATTCCCGCCCGCGCGGCGCACGACGCCGGCCCCTCGCCCGGGCGGGCCGGACCGCCTGAGGGGAGCGCGCGGCGTCGGACTTAAACGCCCCCGCAACCGGTGCGAAACACCGCCGGGCTTGGATGGGGGCATGAGCATCTTCACGCACACGCCCCCTCCGTCCGAGCTGGCCTGCGACGTGTGCGGCCGGTACCCGGAGCCGACCAAGCTGAGGCTCATGCTCGCGAGCGTCGCGGCCACGCTGCCGATCGAGCTCGGGGCCAATGCGCTCCTGGTCGGCACGCACTGGCCGCTCGCTGTGCAGGTGGTGCTGCTGGCGGTGGTCTCGACCGCGCTCGTCATCTGGGTCGCGGAGCCCGGCGTGCGGCGGCTGTTCCGGTCGTGGCTGCACGCCCCGGCGCTGCGGCGGCGGCGCGAGCTGGGGCTCGCGCCCGCGCTGTGGCGCGCCCGGGCCACGCTGGCGGACACGCCCGGGGCGCTCGAGCACCTCACGCATGCGCTGGCCGGGCTCGGGGTGAACATCCTCTCGATCCAGGCCCAGCCCGTGCGCGGCGGGGTGGTGGACGAGCTCGTGCTCTCGGCGCCCGGCGGCCTGACCGAGGCAGACCTGCTGGACGCGCTCGCGGACGGCGGCGGGGCGGGGACCCGGGTCTGGCCCACCACCCCGCTGGCCCTGGCCGACGCGCCCACGCGGGCGCTCTCGCTCGCCGCCCAGGTCGCGGCCGCGCCCGCCGAGCTGCCGTACGCCGCCGCCGAGCTCCTTTCGGCCCAGCGCGTCCCGGCCGAGAAGGCGCTGCCCGATGCCTGGCACGCCGCCCGGACCGTGCTCAAGGTGCCCACGCCGTGGGACGCGCCGCTCGTGCTCATCCGCCCGGGCGTGCCGTTCACGCCGGCCGAGGAGGCGCGGGCGGCGCGGCTCGCCGAGCTGGCCGAGGTCGTTGAGCGGCAGCGCACGGCCCCCTGACCGCGTGGTCACCGCGCAAGAACACGTGGTTACCGCGCGAGCGCGCGAGATCGGGCCTAGCGGACGATCAGCACGTCCAGCGTCCGGGGCCCGTGGACTCCCTCGACGCGCTCGAGCTCGATGTCGCTCGTGGCGCTCGGACCGGAGATGAGCGTGAGCGGGCGCGTGACGTCGAGCCGTGCGAAGCCCTCCGGCACGATCCCCACGATCGTCTCGACCGGCACCACGCACACGTGGTGGTCCGGCACGAGCGAGATCGCGCGCCGCCCCTGGTCCGGGGACCCGTCCAGCACGATCGTGCCGGTCTCCGCAATGCTCACCGCAGACCCCGTCACCACGGCGCCGATCGCATCGAGACGGTCGACACCGAGCGGCTCCTCACGCGAGTCGGTGGCCCTCCGGTCGGCGAGGCTCGGGTGGAGCCAATCGGCCGGGAGCCCGGCGGGAGCCACGAAGGTCTTGCCCTCGAGCCGGGTCCTGATGGCCTCGGCCAGCTCCGCCGCCGCCACGACCTCGACCCGGGCCTTGTAGTCCTCGAGCCGGTCGACGAGGAGGTCGACGAGCTCGTCCTCGGTACGGCCCGACGTCGCGCGGTAGCCCGCTCCGGGCGCCGAAGCCCCGACCTCGCGCTCCCCCGGGGTGATGTCGGTGCCGAGGGCGGCGTGGATCCTGGCCAGGATGTCGTCGCGGGCGCTCACTTGCCCTCCCCTTCCTTGATGCCGTGTGGGTCAGCCGAGTTCTTCGCGCGCTTGGCCCACTGGGCCCGGAAGGACTCCGCGGGCGGGGCCGGGATGTCGCGGCTCTGCGTCCAGCCGGCGCCGAGGCCGGGCAGCTTCGAGATCACCCCGTCACGGCCCGCCGCGGCCTTCCCGAGCGGGAGCCCGCGCTCGAGCAGGCCCATGCGCGCGCCGTCGGACATCGCCCAGGACGCCCCCGCCATGGCGAGGTCGAACTGCGAGGGCAGGCGCCGCGCGCCCGGCCTCGAGCGCCGGGCCTCGACGTCCTCGCCGCGCAGGTGCACGAGGATCTCGGGGATGTTGATCTTCACCGGGCACGCGTCGAAGCACGCCCCGCACAGCGAGGAGGCGTACGGCAGGGACTTGTTCTCCTCGGCCTCGACGCCGGTGAGCAGCGGCGAGAGGATCGCGCCGATCGGCCCCGGGTAGGTGGACCCGTAGGCGTGGCCGCCGGCCCGCTCGTACACCGGGCACACATTCATGCAGGCCGAGCAGCGGATGCAGTGCAGGGCAGAGCGTCCGTGGCGGTCGGCGAGCGCCCGGGTGCGGCCGTTGTCCAGCAGCACCACGTGCACGTCCTTCGGTCCGTCGCCGGGCGTCGAACCGGTCCAGAGGGAGGTGTACGGGTTCATGCGCTCCCCGGTCGAGGAGCGCGGGAGCAGCTGCATGAAGACCCCCAGGTCCTCGGCCCGCGGGAGGACCTTCTCGATCCCCATGACGGTGATGAGCGTCTCGGGCAGGGTCAGGCACATGCGCCCGTTGCCCTCGGACTCGACCACGCCGAGGGTGCCGGTCTCGGCGATGCCGAAGTTGGCCCCGGAGATGGCCACCTTCGCCGAGAGGAACTTGCGGCGCAGGTGCGCGCGGGCGGCCATGGCGAGCCTGCGCGGCTCGTCCGTCAGCTCCGGGTCCACGCCGGGCATCTCGCGCAGGAAGATGTCGCGGATCTCGGTGCGGTTGCGGTGGATCGCGGGGACCAGGATGTGCGAGGGCTTGTCGTGGCCGAGCTGGACGATGAGCTCGGCGAGGTCCGTCTCGAAGGCCGCGATGCCGCGCTCCTCGAGGTACTCGTTGAGCCCGATCTCCTGGGTGGCCATGGACTTGACCTTGACCACCTCGCTCGAGCCGGTGGCGCGCACGAGGCCCTCGACGATCCGATTGGCCTCGGCCGCGTCGCGGGCCCAGTGGACGGTGCCGCCGCGCGCCGTGAACTGCTCCTCGAACTGGGCCAGCAGCTCGGGCAGGCGCTCCATCGCCTCGGCCTTGATCGCGGACCCGGCCTCCCGCAGCTCCTCCCAGTCTGGCAGCTCGGAGACCACGCGCAGGCGCTTGTCCCGGATGGTGTGGGTCGCGTGGCGCAGGTTCGCGCGCAGCTGGTCGTTCTGCAGCTCGCGGCGCGCGTAGCTCGGGAACGGCTCGGTCTCGGAGATGTTGCCGAAGCCGCGGGGCGGCAGGGCCGGCATGCCAAGGGACACCGTGCTCATCGGGCACCTCCGGGGGTCCCGGCGAGCGCGAGCTCGCCGTCGATGGTGAGGGGCTTCTCGCGCGTGGAGGCGAGCACCTCGGCGAGGTGGACGGTCCGCACGGGGCGGCCGGACGGCGTCGTGCGCTTCTCGCGGTGGAGGCCGCCGCCGATGTGCATGAGGCAGGAGGCGTCGCCGCCCGCGCAGGCGCCCGCGCCGGTGCCGCAGATGTTCGCGACCTTGTCCGCGAGCATCGCGGAGGAGACGTCCGCGTTCTTGATCGAGAAGGTGCCGCCGAAGCCGCAGCACTGCTCGGCCTCGGGGAGGTCCACGACCTCAAGGCCCTCGACCGAGGCGAGCAGCGAGCGCTGCCGGTCGCCGAGGTGGAGCAGGCGCATGCCGTGGCACGAGGGGTGGTACGTGATCGTGCCCGGGAGGTAGGAGCCGAGCTGCGCGGCCGCGTCGGCCACGCCGAGGACGTCCGTGAGGAGCTGGGCGAGCTCGTAGGTGCGGGCCCCGACCGCGTCTGCCCGGGCGGCGAGGGTGCCGTCCGCGCCCTTGACCCCGTGCTCGACGGCCCAGTCCGCCACCAGGGCGTGCTGGTGCTTGACCGAGGCCACGCACGAGCCCGACGGCGCGACGGCCACCTCGTACTCCCCGGTGTCGAAGCCGGACTCGAAGGTGCGGACGTGGTTGGCGACGACGGGCAGTGCCTCGGGGAAGTAGCCCGAGTTCACGTGCATCTGGCCGCAGCACGCCTGGCCGGCGGGGAACACGACCTCGTGCCCCAGCCGCTCCAGGATCTCCACGGTGGCCTGGGCGACCCGCGGGTACATCGCGTCGACGATGCAGGTCGCGAAGAGCGCGATTCTCATGCGTGTCCTCTCTGGGCCGCGGCGGCGAGCGCCCGGCCGTGTGGTCTGACCATACTATAGCGACGTGTGGCGGGTCACACCACACTATGACGAGGCGGCGGCCGCCCGCAGGACCGGGAACCGGAGGATCAGGGCCGCGTCGCCTCGGCGAGGAGCTCGAGGATGTGCCGGTAGGGGCGCTCGGTGGCGCGGGCCAGCCCGATCTCGCACGTGCGGTTGCTCGACGCGTACTCGGCGAACCGGCCGCCCCGTGCCCGCTCGGCCTCGGCGATCCCGCCGGCCTCGGGCGCGGTGGCCGAGGCGGTGAGCTCGGGGTGCAGGAGCCCGCGGTCCCCGGCGAACGCGCAGCACCCGGCCTCGGCCGGCGTGAAGACCTCGTCGGCGACGTGGGCGGCGATCGCCGCGAGCTGCGGCGTGGTCCGGGCGATCGTGCCCGAGCAGGTCGGGTGGAGCGCCACGGACGGGATCCGCCGGCCCACCGGCAGGCGCGGCAGCAGCCCCGCGGCGAACTCGACCGCATCCATGACCCTCAGCGCCGCGGGCGCCGACCCGGCCTCGGCCGCCGAGCGCAGCATGACCGCGAGCCCCTCGGCGCACGAGGAGGCGTCCACGACGATCGGCAGGCGCCCACCCTCGCTCGCCTCCACGAGCGCGGGGACCACGGTCGCGCGCATGTGCTCCCACCCGGCCGTCATGCCCTTGGACTTCCAGGGCGTGCCGCAGCACATCGAGCCCAGCCCCTCCGGGGTGCGCAGGCGGACGCCCGCGCGGTCGCACACGTCGAGGAACGCCCCGGACGCGCCGCCGGGGTGGCCGCCGGCCTCGGGGCCGAACATCGTGCCGATGCACGCGGCGAACAGCACGGCCTCCGCGGCGTCGTCCCGCCGCCGGGGACGCGCGGAGCCGCCGCCGGGGAGCCCGCCGTCGTACGCCGGGATGCCCTCGCCGAGGAGCTTCCGCACCAGCGCGGCAGCGCCCTCGATCGGGGCGGACGGCAACGCCTTCGCGACGCTCAGGGCGGCCCCGCCGGCACGGGAGGCCGCACCCCAGCCGCGCGCCGCGGCGTGCCAGGCCGCGGACTCGACGGGCCCCGCCGCGTCGGCGCGCAGCCGGCGGACGAGGTCGCCGGTGTTGATGCCCACCGGGCAGGCCGTGCCGCACATGCCGTCCACGGCGCACGTGGAGACGCCGGAGTAGTCGTAGCCGTCCATGATCTGCCGGGCGAGCTCCTCGTTGCCCTCGGCGCGGGCCTGCTCGGCGTCCCGGCGGAGGGTGATCCGCTGGCGCGGCGTGAGGGTGAGCGAGCGGGACGGGCACACGGGCTCGCAGTAGCCGCACTCGACGCAGCGGTCCACCTCCTCCTCGACCGTCGGGGTGACCTTGAGGTGGTCCAGGTAGGAGCGGGGGTCGTCGGAGAGGACGGCGCCGGGGTTGAGGACGCCGCGCGGGTCCGCCAGGCGCTTGATCTCCTGCATGACCTCGTACAGCTCGTCGCCGTACTGCCGGCGCACGTACGGGGCCATGATCCGGCCGGTCCCGTGCTCGGCCTTGAGCGTCCCGCAGGCGCCGAGCACGAGCTCCACGAGGTCCTCGGTGAAGTCCTCGTAGCGGCGGGTGTCCCCGCTGCCGAAGTCCTCGTTGAGCATGAAGTGCAGGTTGCCGTCCTTCGCATGGCCGAAGATCACCGGATCCGCATAGCCGTGCTGGGCGAGGAGGCCGGCGAGGTCGCGGGAGGCCTCGGCGAGGGCCGGGACGGGGACCGCGATGTCCTCGAGCAGCTGGCTCGTGCCGGACGGGCGCGCGCTCGCCACGGTCGAGTACAGCCCCTTGCGGACCTTCCACAGCGCGGCGCGCTCGCGCGGGTCCCGGGTCATCTCCACCGGCAGGGCCAGGCCCAGGCCCGCGAACAGCGCCGCCGAGGACGCCGCGCGGTCCGCGAGCTCCTCGGCGGTGCCCGCGGTGAACTCGACGAGCAGGGCGGCCGGATCGGGGACGTCGAGGGCGCGGATCTCCTCGGGGCAGTCGGGCAGGCGTGCCGAGACCCGCAGCGAGACCGCGTCCATGAGCTCGGCCGTGTCCGCGCCGGCGGCGACGAGCTCGGGCACCGCGGCCGCGGCGGCGCTCACGCCGGGGAACACGAGCAGGCCCGCGGCGACGTGCGGCTTCACCTCGACCGTGGCGAACACCGCCTCGGCCACGAACGCGAGGGTCCCCTCCGAGCCGATGACGAGGTGCACGAAGATGTCGAGAGGGTCCTCGAAGTCGAGGAACGCGTTGAGGCCGTAGCCCATCGTGTTCTTCATCGAGAACTGGTGCCGGATCCGCGCCACCGAGTCGGGCGAGGCGAGGATGCGCCTCCGCAGCCGGAGGAGCCCCTCGTGCAGCTCGGGCTCACGGGCGGCGAAGACGGCCGACGCCGCGGGGTCGGCGGAGTCGAGGACCGTCCCCGAGGGCAGCACGAACGTCATCGACGTCAGGGTCCGGTAGGTGTTGGCCTCGGTGCCGCAGTGCATGCCGGAGGAGTTGTTGGCCACCACGCCGCCCACCGTGCACGCGATCTCGCTCGCCGGGTCGGGGCCGAGCGCGCGGCGGTGGCGGGCGAGACGGGCATTGACCGCGCGGACGGTCGCGCCGGGCTGGACACGCACGCGGCCACCGCCGTCGAGGACCTCGATGCCGGCGAAGTTCCGCCGCGTGTCGGCGAGGACCCCGGCGGTGAGGGCCTGCCCGGACAGGCTCGTCCCGCCCGAGCGGAACGTCACCGGCGTGGCGTGCCGGGCGGCGGCCGCGAGGAGGCCGGCCACGTCCGCGGCGCTGCGCGGAGCGGCGACGACGCTCGGGACGAGCAGGTAGTGCGAGGCGTCGTGGGCCTTCGCGTGCAGGTCGAGCGGGCGCGTCGTGACGGCCTCGGGGCCGAGGAGGTCCGCGAGCTCGGCGGCGAGGGCGTGCCCGGTCCCGGGGGCGGCGTCGGCCGCTGCAGCACCCCGGCGCGCGGTGCCGCCTGCGGGGCGGGGGCGGGAGCCCGGCGTCGTTCGCGTGGTCATAGAAGTCCTCCCGAGATGTGGTCTGACCATAGCACCACACCTGTGCCCCTTGTCACAAGCCCAAAAGTGTGTGCTAGGTTACGTGGTCGGACCACGACGGTCTGACCACACCGGCACCGGGGCCTCCCGGGCCGCCACGCCCGCAGGGAGCCCGTATGACCTTCACCCCCGTGACCGATCCGGTGGCCGGCAGCGTCGCCGTCTCAGCCCTGATCGGCCTCATCCCCCTCGTCGTCTTCTTCGTGCTGCTCGCGGTGGTGCGGACCAAGGCCCATGTGGCGGGCGCGTTCGCGCTGCTCGCGGCCCTCGTCGTCGCCGTCGCCGCCTACCGCATGCCCCTGGGCCTGGCCGGGCTTGCCGCGAGCCAGGGCGCCGTGTTCGGCGCGTTCCCCGTCTTCTGGATCGTCCTCATGGCGGTGTGGCTGTACCAGGTCACCGTCGTCTCGGGCCGGTTCGAGGACCTGCGGCGCATCTTCGACCGGATCGGCGGCGGGGACGTGCGCATCCAGGCCGTCCTCATCGCCTTCTGCTTCGGCGGCCTCATGGAGGCCCTCGCAGGCTTCGGCGCCCCGGTGGCGATCACGGCGACCATGCTCATGGCCATCGGGATCAAGCCGCTCCGGGCCGCCGCCACCGTCCTCGTGGCCAACACCGCGCCCGTCGCGTTCGGCGCGATCGCCATCCCGATCACCACCGCGGGGAGCCTCACCGGCATCCCGGCCGCGCACATCGGCGCCATCGTGGGCCGGCAGACCCCGCTCCTGGCGTTCGCCGTCCCCCTGCTCCTGCTGCTGATCGTGGACGGCTGGCGCGGCCTGCGCGACGCCTGGGCCCCGGCCCTCGTCACCGGCGTCACGTTCGGGCTCGCCCAGTTCCTCTGCTCCAACTACTTCTCCTACGAGCTCACCGACGTCGTCGCCTCCCTCGTCGGCCTCGGCGTGGCCATCCTGTTCCTGCGGGTCTGGACGCCGCGCGGCGCCGAGGCCGCCCGCGCCCGCCTCGGCGGCGTCCGCCCGGCGATGGCCGGCCCGGGTGCCACGGAGAAGGCCCTCTCCGCTCCCCGCGTGTGGCTCGCGCTCTTCCCGTACCTGCTGGTCGTGGTGGTCTTCGGCGCCGCCAACCTCTGGCGGCTCGGCGTGGACCTGCCCAAGGCCCTCGCCTCCACCAACATCGCGCTCCCGTGGCCGGTCCTGCACTCGGCCGTGGTGGCGGCCGACGGCAAGCCGCTGTCCTCGACCGTCTACAGCTTCCAGTGGCTCTCGAGCCCCGGGACCCTCCTGTTCCTGTGCGGGCTGGCCGTCGCGGCCGTCTACTCGTTCAACGACGGCGGCGGCCGCTACCGGGTGACCGTCGCCGGCGCGCTCGGCGAGCTGTGGCGGACGGCCGTGAAGATGCGGTTCGCGGCCCTGACGATCATGCTCGTCCTCGCCCTCGCCTACGTCATGAACCTCTCCGGCCAGACGGTCGCGATCGGCACGTGGCTCGCGGGCACCGGCGCGGCGTTCGCCTTCCTCTCCCCCATCCTCGGCTGGATCGGCACGGCCGTGACGGGCTCGGACACGTCCTCCAACGCCCTCTTCGCCAAGCTGCAGCAGACCGCAGGGCACGCCGCCGGCATCAACCCGGACCTGCTCGTCGCGGCCAACACGGCCGGCGGCGTGGTCGGCAAGCTCATCAGCCCGCAGAACCTCGCGATCGCCGCGACCTCGGTGGGGATGGACGGGCAGGAGTCCACGATCCTGCGCAAGGTGCTGTGGTGGAGCCTCGGGCTGCTGCTCGTGCTGTGCACGCTCGTGTTCCTGCAGTCGACCCCGGTGCTCGGGTGGATGCTCCCGTAGCCTGCGCTCCACGACGGCGAGCCCCCGCCCCGGCGCCCGACGCGCCGCGGGCGGGGGCCGGCGTCGTCCGTCCACGCGTGCCGCGTGCGGCAAGATGGGTCCATGTCTGAATCCGCCACCGGCCGCGCCCATGACGCCGTGCTGCGCCACATCGAGGACAGCCTCCGCTCCGGCGAGCTCAAGCTCGGCGACCGGCTGCCCGGCGAGCGTGCCCTCGCGGAGCAGTTCGGCATCTCGCGCGCGTCAGTCCGCGACGCGATCCGCTCCCTCGAGGTCATGGGCGTGGTCCGCTCCGCCACCGGGTCCGGGCCCAATTCCGGCACGATCGTGGTCTCGGACCCGTCCTCCGCCCTCGGGGTGGCCCTGCGCATGCATGTGGCCAGCCACCACCTGCCGGTCAAGGACGTGGTCGAGGCGCGCATCATGATGGAGACGTGGTCGCTCGAGCACGCGGCCTCCGCCGCGTGGAGCCCCGAGCAGCTCGACGACGCCCGCCGCCTCCTCGAGGCGATGGACGACGACGCGCTGCCGTCCCAGGTCTTCACCCTCCTCGACTCCCAGTTCCACGTGGCCCTCAGCACCCTGGCCGGGAACGTCGTGGTGAGCACCATGATGGAGTCGATGCGCGAGGCCATCCGCGGCTACATCGACGATGCCGTGGAGCGCCGCGGGGGCTGGGCCGAGGCCGTGGACACGCTGCGCGCACAGCACCGGGGCATCTTCGAGGCCGTCGAGGCGCGCGACGGCGAGCGCTCCGCCCGGCTCGTGCGCGAGCACATCGAGTGGTTCTACGGCCAGGCCATCTGAGCCCCCTCCCCTTCCCCCTCCCCTTCCCCCCTTCCCCCCCTTCCCCCCCCGGGAAATGTTGACGTGAGCACGGTGCGCGGCCGCCGGACCGTGCACCACTCAACATTTCGCAGGCCCTCCGGCCCTTAGCCTGTGGATAACCGACGTGAGGCGCCGGGCACCGACGACGATGGCAAGCATGAACGTCCGCCGGCCGCTCCCGCCCGAACTCTCGGCACGCTCCTTCACTGTCGCTGAGGCGGCGATGCTCGGCATCGGCCGGGGGCGGCTTCGGGCCTCGGACCTCGTGGCCCCGACCCGGGGCGTGCGGGTCCCGTGGGGTGCCGCGATGGGTGCGGCGGCCGTGGTCCGCCCGCTGCAGGCCCTCCTGCCGGATGCCGTGGCCAGCTTCATCACGGCAGCGAAGATCTGGGGATTCCCGCTTCCACTCGACGCCGAGCGGGACCAGACACTGCATGTGACCCGACCCCTAGAAACGCCCGGCAGCACCCGCCCCGGGGTCGCGTGCCACAGGATGCGCCTCGCGGCCCGGGACGTCGTGACGATCGACGGCGTACTGGTCACCTCACGCGAGCGCACCTGGTTGGACCTCGCTGGCGTGCTGCCGTTCGAGCAGGTGGTCGCGATCGGCGACTACCTCGTCTGCGCGCACCCGCCCGGTTTCCCCGCCCCGCGGGAGCCCTGGGTCCCGCTCGAGCGGCTGCGCGGGTACGTGTCCGCGCAGCGGCGCGTCCGGGGGCTGCCGGCGGCCCGCCGGGCATCAGGACTGGTGCGCGTCGGAGCGGACTCCGTCCCGGAGACGCTGCTCCGGCTCGCCCTCGTCGAGGCAGGCCTGCCGGAGCCGACCTTGAACTATGTGATCAGGGACCCGATGGGCCGGGCAGTCGCATGGCCCGATCAGGCGTTCGTGGCACTGAGGTTCGCCATCCAGTACGACGGCGAGCACCACCGGACCGCGGAACAGCAGGCCTTGGACAATTGGCGCAACCGGGTGGTCGGGGATCTGGCGTGGGACCAGCTCATCGTCTCCGGTGCCGACGTCCGCCGGCGTGGATGGGGCGGAGTCGCGGCACTCGTGGGCTCGCGCCTCCACCGCCTGGAAGCCCTCCGCGCGGGAGCCCGCTCACGCGCTCAAATGCTGGCTTGAGCACGGTGCCGCCGCGCCCAACCGTGCTCGACCCAACATTTCGCGAGCAGGGACGCCACGCGAGGTAAGGCGCTATATCCGCGTCCGGTGGAAGTTCAGGTAGCTCCGCGAGGCGGTCGGGCCGCGCTGGCCCTGGTACCGGTTGCCGTAGTCTCCGGAGCCGTAGGGGTGCTCGGCGGCCGAGGAGAGCCGGAAGAAGCACAGCTGGCCGATCTTCATCCCGGGCCAGAGCTTGATCGGCAGGGTCGCGACATTGGAGAGCTCGAGCGTCACGTGCCCGGAGAACCCGGGGTCGATGAACCCGGCGGTCGAGTGCGTCAGGAGCCCGAGCCGCCCGAGGGACGACTTCCCTTCGAGCCGCGCCGCGATGTCCTCGGGCAGCGTCACGGTCTCGTAGGTGGACCCGAGCACGAACTCGCCCGGGTGGAGGATGAACGCCTCGTCCGGGTCCACCTCGACGAGGCGGGTGAGCTCGGGCTGCTCCTGCGAGGGGTCGATGTGCGCGTACTTGTGGTTGTCGAAGAGCCGGAAGAACCGGTCGATGCGCACGTCGACGCTGGAGGGCTGCACCATCACGGGCTCGTAGGGGTCGAGCCGGATGCGCTCGGCGTCGATTTCGGCACGGATGTCGCGGTCTGAAAGCAGCACGCCTCCAAAAGTACCGCAGGCTGCCGGTCCCGCAGGCTGCGCGAGGCATTGCTGCCCTGAGACGCACGGGGCTAGGGTGACGCTCGGGGTTGGTGGGACTGGGCGCCCGCCACGGGGAGGAACAACTCATGCGACGTCTCGTCCTGACCGTCGCCGTGCTGGCCGCAGCAGTCGGTGCCGCGCTCGCCCCCGCTGCCGCCCCGCCGTCGTCCGTCACAGCGGCGCACGACGCCGGCCCCGCGCCGACCGCTTCTCCCTCGCCGGGAGCGTCCGCGCCCGACAGCCTCGACGTGCGCCTGGCCAAGGCGGCCCCGGCCCAGGCCGCCCCGCCGCCGGTCGCCTCGATCGGCCCGGCCACAGGCCCGGCCGTCCTCGACCCGTCGGTGACCGCGGTGAACCCGCTCGCTGCGCCCATGGGAGACACATCCAACCTGGTCCGCGACGACAACTCGTCCGAGGTCCTCGCCGTCTTCAACGCCATCAACGCCTGGCGCGCGCAGAACGGCCTCAAGCCGGTCCGCTACCACCTGAGCGTGCAGGGGCTCGCGCAGGAGTGGAGCGACAGCATCGCGAGCCGCGAGGTGATCGAGCACCGGGCGAGCTTCTGGACTGATCCGCGGGCGCTGAACCCGGACAACGGCGCGGGCGAGGTCATCGCGGTGCGGTGGGACCGGGACGCCGCGCAGCTGGTCCAGTGGTGGAAGAACTCGCCGGCGCACAACGCGATCCTCCTCGACCCGCGGATGAGCGTGGTGGGCATTGGCATCACCTTCACGAACGGCACCTACCCGGCCACCCCGAACAGGTACGCGATGTGGGGGGTGGTGGACTTCTTCGGCTACACGACGGTGCCGGCCGGGACCACGGCGGCGCCGGGCGGCTCGACGGGAGGCACCCCCACCCCGACACCGACCCCGACGCCCACGCCGGGACCCACAACGCCGGCGCCCGTTCCCGTCAACCCGCCTCCCGGCGGCTCTGTGACCCCGGGCGGTGCGGAGCTGTGCGCCGCGCCCGGCCGCTTCCAGCCCACCACGCAGGACACCTCCCGCGCCTCACTCCACAGCGCGGCGGACGTCGTGGCACTGAACTCGGCGGGATCGATCGTCGCCTACCCGGCCACGGCGGGGAAGCTCGGCACCACGGCGACCACCCTCGGCACCGGGTTCGGCGGCGCCACGTCCGTCCAGAGCGTGGACTGGGACCGCGACGGCATCCTGGACCTCCTCGTGCAGTGGGGCGACGGGCGCCTGGTCCTCTACCCGGGCCTCGCGGGCGGATCGTACGGCGCCCCCACGACGCTCGGGCTGTCCGGCTGGAACACCATGACCGTCGCGACGGGCCAGTGGTGCGCCGCCAACCGGCTCCCCCAGCTGCTGGCCCTGGACCCCTCGGGCAACCTGTACCTCTACCCGAACCGCGGTGCCGGGGACATCCACGAGCGCGCCCTGATCGCCACAGGGGTCCCCGCGGGGCGCCTCGCGATCCTCGACGCGAGCGGCGACGGGCTCGAGGACCTCGTGGTGCAGCGCTCGGACGGCGCGCTGGTGCTCTACCGCTCGCTCGGGCAGGAGCAGCTCGTCAACGAGGGCCGACCCGTCGTCGCGACCGCCGCCGGCACCACCGGTCCGATCCGGGTGCTGCGCGGCCTCGACGGCGCCGGCAGCGTGGGCATCGCGGCCCTGCGCACGGACGGCTCGCTCGCCTACTGGCCCGTGGCGAACGGCGCGTTCGGCGCCCCGCGCGTGCTCGCCACCGGCTGGTCCGGCCTGCGGCTGGGCTGACATGCAGCCGGACTGGCACACGGCCGGACTGATGCACGGCTGCGCGCGGGCTGCTGCCGCGCAGGGGCTACCGCTCGAGCGCAGCCTTGAGGTTCTCCAGCTGGGCGACCTCGTGGTCCATCGTCTTCTGCACCATGGCGCCCATGAGCTTGAGGAATCCGGTCGGCTCGAGGGAGAGGGCGAAGGAGACCTTGGTCCCGCCCGGCTCCGGCCTCAGGAGGAACACGCCGCGCGGCCGGGCGGGACCGGCGATGACGTGGAAGCGGAGCACTTCCCCGGGGCGGGCCTCGGTGATCTCGTAGTCGCCGTCGATCTCATGGCCGCCCGGGCCGGCGATCCGCTGCGAGTACACCGCGCCCTCGCGGCCCGCGGGCCCCGAGGCGTGGGCGACGGAGCGGACGCCCGGGCGCCACACGGTGTTGTTGAGGCCGTCCGCCAGGAACGCGTAGACGTCCTCGGGGGTGCGCCGGACCAGGACGGAGTATTCGGCCGCTGCCATGGGCGAACGCTAGGCCGATCAGCTGGGATTCGGCTGGGAGCGGGCTGAGGCATCCGAGGCGCCGGGGGCCCCACGGCGGAGCTCCTCGCGCAGCTCGGCCCGCCGCTTCGGGGACATGAACGCGGCGCGCATGTGGTCGTTGGTGAGCACGTCCGCCACGCCGATCATGAGGACGGCGAAGACGATCTGCTCCACAACCATCCAGTAGGGGTAGAGGCCCGGGATCGTGGCGACGACGAGGGAGACGACGGGGAAGATCTGGCTGAACAGGCGCAGGCGCTGGTAGCCCCAGTAGTAGCCGTGGCGGGCGCGCCAGGCGAAGAAGAACAGCGTCAGGGTCATCAGGAGCACCACGACGCCGCGGAACCACGCCGCGAATCCGACGTCCGTGCCGCCGACCTGGAGCACGACGGCGATGGCCACCGCTGCGATCCCCACGGCGACCTCGGCGAGGAGGATCCAGTAGACCCGCTGGAACGCCCGCTGGGTCTTGGGGTTCTCGAGCTCGTGCCGGTCCACGATGAAGTGGCCGTGGCGGCCGCCGAAGGTCCTGTCGATGTCGACGCCGAGGATGCGCAGTTCAGGCATGGCGTCAACGCTAGCGCCGTGGACTGTGGGGAGGCTGGGCCGCGCGCCGCCCTCGGCCCGATCCCTGCGACGTCACACTGTACGCGCGGCGCCCCGACGTCCCCGCGCACTCCACAGCGCCGCGCCGGCACCGAGCGCCGCGGGCCACGCGAGGTACCACCCGCAGGTCGCGGCGATCGCCGCGACGGCGGCGAGTCCCGCGGCCGCGACGGCCCGCTGCCCGAGTCCGGGCAGGAGGCGGAGCGCGGCGGCGAGCCCGGCGACGTACACCGAGACGATCGCCGCGGTCACCAACCGGACGAGCACCTCGGTCGTGTCCGTTCCGGCGCCGAGGACCACGAGCCCCGCGGTGCTCAGCGCCGTCACGGCCACCAGCGCGTTCCGCCCCCGTCCGAACCACCGCGGCAGCGACCCCGCCTGCCCGAGGGAGCGGCCCAGCTCGGCGGCGCCGGTCGCGTAGCTCGTGAGGGTGCCGAGCGTGAGCACGACGGCGAGCGCGGCCGTGAGCGCCTCGCCCACTGGGCCGAGGGCATAGCCGAGCAGGGCTGCGAGCGGCGCATCGCCGCCGGCGGCGTCCCCGAGCGCGAGCACGGACACGGTGGCGAGAGCGAGGTAGAGGGTGCCGACCAGGGCCAGGGCGAGCGCCGTCACCACCCCGAGGTCACGCTCGGGGTTCCGGAACTGGCCGCCGAGGTAGCTCATCGCCTCCCAGCCGGCGAAGGCCCAGACGATCAGCGCCGCGGACGGCGCCACGGCGCTCCAGCCGTGCGTCGCGAACGGCTCGAGCCGGCTCGCGTCGGCCCGCGTCAGGCCGGCCGCGACGGCGAGGATCACCACCGCGAGGATCGTGCCAGCCAGGGCCAGCTGGAGCGTCGAGGACGTCCGCACTCCCGCCCAGACCGCCCCGAGCACCGCGGCAGTGATGCCGCCGGCCGCGGCCAGGGCCGCCCAGCGCGGGGCCCCCAGGGCGTGCGCCGCGTACTGTCCCGCGAACAGGGCGGACGCGGGGATCCCGAACGGGATCGTGAGATAGAACCACCAGCCCGACGCGGTGGCCCAGTAGTCGCCGAAGGCGCGCCGGACGTAGGTCGACACTCCCCCGGCATCCGGCAGCCTCCGGCCGAGGGAGGCGAAGGTCCACGCGATCGGCACCGAGGCCAGCACGAGCCCCGCCCACGCGAGCAGGCTCGCCGGCCCCGCGGCCCGGTAGGACAGCGCGGGGAGGGCGATCACCCCGGTCCCCAGGACCGCTCCGAGGTAGTACGCGAGGCCCCGGACCCGGCCGAGGGTTCCGGCTGCGGCGGTGGGGGCTGCGGTGTCGGCGCTCATGCACCCCACGTTAGGAATCCGGGCTGCGGCCGACGAGTGCGAACCGTGCCGCACAGCGCTAGATTTGTGCCATGGCACCGAGCCCAGCGTCGCCGGCCGCCCACCGCGTGGGCCTCGTCCTGACGGACAACCTGCCGATCTTCGAGCTCGCGGTGCCCTGCGAGGTGTTCGGCATCGCCCGTCCGGACCTCCATGACCCGTGGTACGAGCTCACCATGGTGCGCGGCGAGCCCGGCGAGATCGCGACGGCGGCCGGCCTCGCGCCGTCGTCCGCCGCACCGCTCGCGGCGCTGCGGGAGATGGACACGATCGTGGTCCCCGCCTGCGAGCGCAGCCTCCAGGTGGACCGCGCCGCGCAGGCGCCGCTGCTGGCCGAACTCCGTGCGGCGGCCGGGCGCGGGGCGAGGATCGCGTCGCTGTGCTCGGGGGCGTACCTGCTGGCCCAGGCCGGGCTCCTCGACGGGCGGGACGCGACGACCCACTGGATGAACTGGGAGGACTTCGAGGCGTCCTTCCCGCGGGTCAGGCTCCGGCGGGACGTCCTCCTCACCTCGGACGCCGGCGTCTACACGAGCGCGGGCACGGCCGCCGGCATCGAGCTGTGCCTGCAGCTCGTGCGCGAGGACTTCGGGGACGCCGTCGCGGCGAGCGTGGCGCGGCGCATGGTGGTGGTTGAGCGGCGCGGCGCGGCGCAGTCCGAGTACCTCGAGTCGGTCGCGCGGCCGCTGGCCCCGGATCCCCTCCGCCATGCGATGGACTGGGCCGAAAAGAACCTGCACGCGCCGATCCGTCCCGATGCGATGGCCCGCCGCGCGCGGATGAGCCGCCGCACCTTCTACCGGCGGTTCGAGGCGGCCGCCGGCACGTCGCCGTCGCAGTGGCTGCTCGAGCGGCGCATCGACTCGGCGCGGCGGCTCCTGGAGGAGACCGACCTGCCCGTCGAGCGGGTCGCGGAGCGCGCCGGGGTCGGCTCCGCGGCGAACCTGCGCGCGCACTTCGCGCGGATCGTGGGGATGCCGCCCTCCGCCTACCGCGAGGCGCGGCGCCGTGGTGCCGCCTGAGGCGTCCGGCCTGCCCTCCCCGGGACCGGCCCGGCCCGCGCCGCCCGCCGGGGGCGCAGCGCGTCGCCGGCAAGGGTGCGCGGAGCACCCGCGCGCGTGTTGTAAGCTGGGTGAAGCCCTTCGGGGCCACGCGGCCGTAGCTCAATGGCAGAGCGCTCGCTTCCCAAGCCAGATACGCGGGTTCGATTCCCGTCGGCCGCTCTCTTCCGCCCCTGGTCCACTGGACCGGGGGCTTTTCGGTGCCTGCCGCACGCCCCTCCCGGCGGCGGGCGGGGTGCACGCGGAAGGCGGCAGGCCGGCGTCGTCCGCGAGCGGATGCACGACGCCGGCCTGCCGCCTCGGGCGGTCCGGCTCACTCCGCCGGGCGCCTCCGGAGCCAGAGCGCGAGCCCGAACGCGGCGACGGCCGGCACCGCGCCGGAGACGAGCATGGCCAGGTGGGCGCCGAGGTGCTCGGCGAGAGCGCCGAGCAGGGGGCCGCCGAGGGCCTGTCCGCCGATGAGGACCATCGTGTACAGGCTCATGACCCGCCCGCGGATGCCCACGTTGGCGCTCGTCTGCACCATCTGGTTGGCCGAGGTCAGGAAGGTGAGCGCGCAGAACCCGGAGACCGCGACGAGCGCGCAGAACAGCGGCAGCGAGGGCGCGAACGCCGCGGCCGCGAGCATCGCGCCGTACAGCCCCGCGCCGCCCACCACGGTGCGCAGCCGTAGCTGCAGGCGGCGGGCCGAGGCGATCGCGCCAGTGAGCGCCCCGACGGCGACCATGGTGTTGAGCAGCCCGTACCCGCTCGCGCCCACGGCGAAGACGTGGTCGGCGTAGGCCGCGAGCAGCACCGGCAGGCTCATCGCGAAGAGGGAGACCACGCCGGCCATGACCCAGGGCCAGCGGATGGTGGGCTTGCGCCACGCGTAGGCCACGGCCTCGCGGAGCATGCCGCGTGCGGCCGGGGTGGGCGGGGCGACCACGAGCTGGTCCTTGCGCAGGAGCGAGAGCATCACGGCGGTGCCGCAGCATGCGAACGCGTTGACCACGAACGCCCAGCCGCCGCCCACGGCCGTGAGGAGCCAGCCGGCAACGGCCGGGCCGATGAGGGCCCCGAGCTGGAAGTTGGTCGAATTGACGCTGATGGCGTTGCGGAGGTACCTGGGGCCCACGAGCTCGTTGACGAACACCTGGCGCGCGGGCTGGTCGAGCACGGTCACGAGGCCCAGCACGAGGGCGATGCCGTAGACGTGCCACACGGCGAGGGCCCCGGTGAGCGCGAGCGTGCCGAGCCCCGCCGCGCACGTGGCAGCTCCCAGGGCGCAGATCTGCAGGAGACGCCGCTTGGAGAACCGGTCGGCGACGAGGCCGCCCCAGGGCCCGAGCAGGAGCACGGGCGCGAACTGCAGCGCGACGGTGACGCCCACGGCCGTGACCGAGCCCGAGAGCTGGAGGACGAGCCAGTCCTGGGCGATGCGCTGCATCCACAGCGCGACGACGGCCACGAAGTGCGCGGCGGCGAACATCCGGAAGTTCGGGACGCTGAGGGAGATGAACGTGTGCCGCCACGGCAGGCGCTCCGCGGCCACGGCGAGGGGCCCGGTGGGCGGGAACGCAGGGCGGGAGGGCTGGGAGAAGCCGGCGAGGGAGGGCTGGGGTTCCGAGCTGGCTGAGGGCAGGGCTGGGCTGGGCGAGGTCACGGAAGAGTCCTGGTTTCGTTCGGGAGGGCCGGTGTCGATCGACTCCTTCCACCGTAGGCTCGGCGCGAGGGATTGTGGAAGGCTATTTCCTCTCTTACTGCTATTGCGTTCCGCAATGTGCGGGCGGAGGATGGCCCCATGGCCGCCCCCACCTTCGACCCCGCCCACCTGCGCAGCTTCCTCGCGGTCGCCGAGCACCTGAGCTTCACGCTCGCGGCCGAGCGGCTCGGCCTGGCCCAGCCGACCGTCAGCCAGCACGTGGCCAAGCTCGAGAAGGCCGCGGGCCGGATGCTCCTCGTGCGGGACACGCACGGCGTCCGGCTCACGGACAACGGCGACGCGATGGCCGGCTTCGCCCGCGCCATCCTCGCGGCGCACGACGACGCCGCGCGCTACTTCCGGGGCGAGGCCATGCGCGGGCGCCTGCGCTTCGGCACGGCGGACGACCTCGCCATCACGGGCCTGCCGAAGATCCTGCGGGAGTTCCGCCGCGCGTACCCCCAGCTCAACCTCGAGCTCACGGTGAGCCAGAGCGACGACCTCTACCGCCGCCTCAAGGCCGGCCAGCTGGACCTCGTGTTCATCAAGTGGGTGGCCGGGGCCCAGGACGGCACGGTGGTGCGGCACGACTCGTTCTCCTGGGTCGGCGTCGAGCAGACCGCCCTCGATCCCGCAGACCCCGTGCCCCTCGTCGTCTACCCAGCCCCGAGCTTGTCCCGGAGCCTGGCGATCCAGGCGCTCGAGGCCAGCGGGCGGACCTGGAAGGTCACGTGCAGCACGAAGCAGATCGCCGGCGTGCTGGCGGCCATCCGTGCCGGCCTGGGCGTGGGCGTCATGCCCACCACCCTCGTCCCCGACGACCTCGCGGTCATCACCCACCGCTTCGACCTGCCGCCGGTCGGGGACGTCGACTTCACCCTCATCCGCAATCCGCTGGCGAACTCGGCGGCCGCCGACGCGCTCACCGATGCGATCCTCGGCCGCGTCCTGAGCCGCAGCTGAGGCGGCCCCGGGGGCCAGCGGGATGCGGTGACGCATCCCACAGTGCGCCCGGGACGCACGGAGTAGAATCGAGGGCGATGAACCGCACACTGTTCAAGTCCAAGATCCACCGCGCCACGGTCACGCACGCTGACCTCCACTATGTGGGCTCGGTGACGATCGACCTTGACCTGCTCGAGGCAGCGGACATCCTGCCCGGCGAGCTCGTGTCCATCGTCGACATCACCAACGGCGCCCGCCTCGAGACGTACACCATCGCGGGCGAGCGCGGCTCCGGCGTCATCGGGATCAACGGCGCAGCGGCGCACCTCATCCACGAGGGCGATCTGGTCATCCTCATCACGTACGCCTCGATGAGCGACGACGAGGCGCGCGAGTTCGTGCCCACCGTGGTCCACGTGGACGCGGACAACCGCGTCGTCGAGCTCGGCACGGACCCCGCCGAGGGCCACGGCCCCGGCATGCTGCGCCCGCCGTTCGCGATCCAGGCGCACCTGAACTAGTTCGCAGGCGCCGCCGGGGGCGGGCGCTAGGCTGAGGCCGTGCCCCTCTGCAACCGTTTGCCGACCCGTTTGCCGACCTGCCGCCTGGGCAGCCGCCCATGCTAGGCGTGCTCGAGGGGTTCGCCGTCGTCTGGGCGATCATCGGCGTCGGATGGTTCTGTGCCCGGCGACGGATCCTCGGCGAGGGCGCACAGGCCGTCCTGAGCCGGCTGTCCTTCTTCGTCGCGAGCCCCGCGCTCCTCCTCGAGACGCTCGCGCACTCGGACCTGCGGGCCGTGTTCTCCACGCACCTGCTCGTCATCGCCGTCAGCTCGACCGCGATCGGGATCGTCTCCCTCGTCGTCTTCAGGTGGCTGAGGGGCCGCAGCACGCCCGAGGCCCTCATCGCCTCCATGAGCGCCTCCGTCGCGAACTCGGGCAACCTGGGCATCCCGATCTCGGTGTTCGTCCTCGGAGACGCGAGCTTCGTGGCGCCGCTGCTGATCTTCCAGCTGGCCCTCTTCACGCCCTCGTACCTGCTCGTCCTCGACGGGACGACGGCGACCGCGAAGCCGGGGCTGGCCCGCGCGGCCCAGTTCGTGCTCCCCATCGTGACGAACCCCAACATCATCGGATCCATGATCGGGCTCGTGCTGGCCGCGACCCACTGGACGCCGCCCGAGCTCATCATGCAGCCGATCCACCTGATCGGCGGTGCCGCGATCCCCGCCATGCTCATGGCCTTCGGCATCTCGCTGCACGGCTCCCGGCCGCTGAGGGCGGACGAGGGCCGTCGCATCGACACCGCGCTCGCCTCGGTGCTCAAGGTCGTGGTCCACCCGTTCATCGCCTTCGCGTTCGCGCGCTTCGCCCTCGGCCTGGGCGGCCACGAGCTGTTCGCCGCCGTCGTGACGGCCGCGCTGCCGACCGCGCAGAACGTCTACATCGCGGCGCAGCGGTACCGGCACGGGATCGTGGTCGCGAAGGACACGGTGCTCATCACCACCGTGGTCGCCGTCCCCGCGATGGCCGTCATGGCGGCGCTGCTCTCCTGACCGCCGGCCACTGGGGGCTGTCCGCTTGGGGCCGCCCCCGGCGTTGGTAGGGTATAGCGGTGCAGACCAGCCCCGCCCTCCTACGGACCGCTGCCGCCTGGCTGCTGGCGCTCGTGCTGGCCATCGTCGCCTCGGTGGTGGCGGTCACCGTCGTCAAGAACACCGCCGCCGGGCCCGCCGAGCCGGTGCGGGCCTACATCGATGCGCTCAGGGACGGTGACGGCGGCCTCGCCCTCGGGCTCCTGCACGCGAAGGTTCCCCCTGGGAGCGCGGCCGTGCTCAACGGCGCCCCGCTCAAGGACTCCATGAGCCGGGTGAAGGACCTCGCCTACGAGACCACGTCGTCCGACGGCGACCGCGCGGCCGTCACGGTCCGCTACAGCGTGGACGGGCAGGCCCACGAGACCAAGTTCTCGATCCAGCGCACCGGCACCGACTGGATCTTCTTCCCCCGCTGGTCCATCGCCCCGGGCACCCTGCCCACCATCGACGCGACGGTCGTGAACTCGACCCGCGCCACCCTCAATGGCGCCACGGTCAACATGCCGGGAGGCCACAACACCTTCCCCGTGTTCTTCCCGGGCTCCTATGTCGGGGCCCTCTCGGGGCAGCAGTTCGAGGCCGACCCGCGCTCCGTCGTCGTGTCCTCCCCCGGTACCGCCGTCCCCCTGAACCTTGCCACCAAGGCGACGCCGCAGCTCGTCTCGGCGATCGACACGAAGATCCATGGCTACCTGGACGACTGCGCCAAGACCGCCACCCAGCAGCAGCGGCTCGAGCCCGACTGCCCCTTCTCCCTGGCGACCAACACCCGGATCCAGGACGGCACGATCGCGTGGTCGGTGTCCTCCTACCCCAAGGTCTCGGTGGAGCCCTACCAGGGACACTGGGCCCTCGCCCCGCTCAAGGGCAGGGCGCACCTGAAGGCCACGGCGATCGACCTGTTCACCGGAGCGGCCTCGCCGCTGTCCGCAGACGTGGACTTCGATTTCGGGGCACGCCTCGACGTCTCGGACAGCGCCATCACGGTGACCCCGCAGCTCAAGTAGCGCCCCTGGCGGGGTGCGCAGCGCCTTAGCCACCGAATCCGACCGGCTTTCGCGTCCCCTGCCGGCGTGTCGGCCCCGGCGCGCCGGTGGATCGGGCGTCCAGCGGCTCAAAGCCGGTCGGTTCCGCACCGGGCACGAGCGGGCGGCCGCCGAGGATCCGGGAGACCTCCTCGACGAGCACCCAGGACCGGTGCACCACGTCGGCGTACCCGTAGCGCAGCGTCGCGAGCCCCCGCAGCTGCGCCTCCCGGTCGCGCACACGGTCCTCGCCCCGCTGGACCCGCTCCTCATGGGTCTTCCCGTCGAGCTCCACGATGATCCAGCCTTCGACGAGCAGGTCGACCCAGCCGATCCCGTCAATCCAGACCTGGGCCTCGACGTGGAAGCCCGCCTTCCTCAGCAGTGTCCTGGCGACCGTCTCCAGCAGGGAGTCCGCGCCCCTGTCCACGAGCTCGAGCACGGCGCGGGCCCGCCCGTTGCGGGCGCCCGGGAGGTGACCCCGCAGGACGCTGAGCGGGAGTCCCTTCTGGGTGACCGCGCACTCGGCGATCACGAGGGCCTCGAGCTCCGGCAGGCAGCGCAGCGCGTGGAGGACCACGTCCGCAAGGCCGGCGCCCGGGGCCGTCGGATGCGGAGGGACCTGGCGCTCGCGGTGGACCACGGCATCGGGGCTGTCCGCCCCGGTCGAGCGCACGAGGTGCAGCCGTGCATCCGGCCCCGGCGGCACCAGGACCCACAGCCCGTAGAGCCCGGCGGCACTCACGCAGGTCAGCAGGGACCGGGAGCTGCGGGCCTGCACAAACCGCGGGTCGGCGCCGGGCAGGGCGTAGAGCCCGTGCCGGGGGCGCTCGAGCTCCCCGTCTTCCACCGCCCGGCGCACGGCGGCCCGGGGGACCCGGCCCCCGCAGAGCTCCTTGAGGGCCGCCACCCCATGGAAGTGCCGGAGCCGCTGGGCGAGCTGGGGATCCATGCTCCCATGCTGGGGAGGCGGCGGCCCGTGTCGCAGCCCCTGGCCCTCCATGTGGACAACGCACTCCGTCGGCTGGCGGCCGCGCAGGCCAGGGGCCGCCTGCAGACCTGACCGGCTTTCGCGGCCCCTGTCGGCGTGTCGGCCCGGCGCGCCGGTGGATCGGGCGTCCAGCGGCCCAAAGCCGGTCGGTTTCGCAGCGCCAGGCACAGCCAGCCGCCGCCCGGACGCACGACGGCGGGCCGGTCACCCGAGGCGACCGGCCCGCCGTCGTGCGCGGGGAGACCTCAGTCGAGGCCGCGGAGGTCCAGGACCAGGTCCGAGTCGGCGCCTTCCCGCAGCACCACGGGGATCCCCCAGTCCTGCTGGTACAGGTGGCAGGCGGCGTGGTCGGGGATCTCCTCGCCGGGGGCGCCGTCGCAGGCGGCGGCGCGGGCGGTGATGTGCAGGACGCCCTCGGCCACCTCGGGGTTGAGCTCGAGCGTGCGCACGAGCCCCTGGGCGGTGCCGCCGCCCGCGAGGAGCAGCTCGGCCGGGGTGGAGGAGACCTTCAGCTGCGTGGGGTCGCCCCAGCGGTCGTCGAGCTTCTGGCCGGTGGGGGCCTTGAACCGCACGGTGAGCCCGAGGGGCCCGGCGGCCACGGGGGTCTTGGGACGCTGCGTCTGGCGCTCGCCCTCGTCGACCTGCTGGGCGTCCTTCGGGATCGGCAGGAGGACCAGCTCGTGCCGGTTCGTCTCGGTGACCAGGAGCAGCGGCTCCCCGTCGGCGGGCGTGACCACCACGACGTCGGCCGGCTCGGCGAGCCCGCGGGCGAGGGTCGTCACGCTCCCGGCGCCCTCGGCGGCGTCCCCGCTCCTGCCGGAGGGGCCGTAGCGGCGCACGGCGCCGTTGTAGGTGTCGGCCACGGCCACGGAGCCGTCGGGGAGGACGGCGACGCCGAGCGGGTGCTGGAGGCGTGCCGTGTCCGCGGCGCCGTCCCGGAAGCCGAAGTCGAACAGGCCGCGGCCCACGGCGGTCTCGACCGTGACCGCCGGCTGGCCGTCCGCGTCCGCATCGCCGAGGCGCACGCGCCGCAGCGCGGACGTCTCCGAGTCGGCAACCCACAGGTCCCCCGAGGGATCCACGGCGAGGCCGGAGGGCTGGGCGAACCAGGCCTGCGGGGCGGGGCCGTCGAGCAGGCCCTCGAGGCCGGAGCCGGCGAGGATCGCCACGACGCCCGTGAGCGGGTCGAAGGTGAAGATCTGGTGAGTGCCGGCCATCGCGACGACGACCTTCTGCAGCTTCTCGCTCCAGACCACGTCCCAGGGCGAGGAGAGGGACACGTTGGTGCCGTGGCCCAGGTAGCCGATGTCCTCGATGTCGCCGGCGTAGACGTCATGGGGCTCACCGTCCGCGGCAGCCGCACCGGCGCCCGCGTCCGGGCCGGCCTTCGCCCAGGTGCCGGCGCCGTCGCCGTTGACCCGGGCGGGCCCGGCGTCGAGGAGTCGCTGGACCCCGTTGCCGGCGAGGGTCTGCACGTGGCCCGAGCTGAGGGTCACGCCGCGGAGGCGGTGGTTGACGGTGTCCGCGACGACCGCCTCGTAGCCGGTCTGCCAGGCGATGGAGGCCGGCAGGACGGCGACGCCCTGCGGCTCGTTGAACTGGGCGACCTCGGCCTGCCCGTCGAGGAAGCCCTTTGTGCCGGAGCCGATCACGCGCTCGACCGTCTCGAGGTCGGCGCGGAGCTCGACGAGGCGGTGGTGGCCGGTGTCGACCACGAGGTAGTTGCCGTTCTCGAGCGGCACGGTCTGGCCGGGGAACCGCAGGGTGCCGGCCGTGGGCTCGGGGGCCACGTAGGGGCCGTCGCCGCGGTGCAGCGTGCCCTTGGCCTCGTGCTCCGCGACGAGCTCCTCGATGAGCACGCCGAGGCCGCCGGCGTGCCCCTCGCCGGAGAGGTGGGCCACGATGTAGCCCTCGGGGTCGACCACCACGAGCGTGGGCCACGCGCGGGCTGTGTATGCCTGCCACGTGAGCAGGTCCGGGTCGTCCAGGACCGGGTGGTGGATGTCGTAGCGCTCCACGGCGGCGGCGAGGGCCACCGGATCGGCCTCGTGCTCGAACTTGGGCGAGTGGACGCCCACCGTGACGAGGACGTCCTTGTACTTCTCCTCGAGGGGGCGGAGCTCGTCGAGGACGTGGAGGCAGTTGATGCAGCAGAACGTCCAGAAGTCGAGGAGCACGATCTTGCCGCGCAGGGCGGCCAGGTCGAGGTCCTTGCCTCCGGTGTTGAGCCAGGCGCGGCCGCCGAGCTCGCTGGCCCGGACCCGGCGGGAGGTCCGCAGGGCGTCCGCGCTGCGCTGTTCCTCGGTGGATTCTGCGGTCACTGGCACTCCTTCTTGCGGCACATCGTCTGGGGCGCGGCGGCATGATGCGCGCCCTTGGGGTTCAACCCCATTATCCCGGGCATTCTTCCGCGCATGACGCCGTGTGTCTCCGCGGCCCGGCGCTAGCGGCCCTGGGCCTCGTCGCGCTGCTGGAGGCGGGTGAACATGGCGTTGTAGGCGTCGAGGTCGGCGTCGTGGTTGCGGTCTGCGGCGCGGTCGCGGCGGCGGGTCTCGCGGTCGTCGGACTTGGACCACATGACCGCCACGCCGATCGCCACGACCAGGGTCGGGATCTCACCGATCCCCCAGGCGACGCCGCCGCCGGTCTGCTGGTCGACGATCGCCGACGCGCCCCACGTCCTGCCCAGGTTGCCGAAGAAGCTCGGCTCGAGCAGGACGTTGGAGCCCATGAGAGTCACGCCGAAGAACGCGTGGAAGGCCATGGTGGCGAGCAGCAGCACGAGCCGGAGCGGGTACGGGGAGCGCCGCGGGAGCGGGTCGGAGCCGATCATGGTGAGCACGAAGATGTACCCGGTGAGGGTGAAGTGCAGGTTCATGAGCTCGTGGCCCACGTGGTCGCGCATCGCGTACCCGAACAGGTCCGAGTAGTAGAACAGGATGATCGAGCCCGCGAAGTTCGCGGCCGCGAACAGCGGGTGCGTGACGAGCTGGGACCACTTCGAGTGCACGAACACGAGCAGCCACTCGCGCAGCCCCCGGCTGCCGTCGCGCCGCGGTGTGAGGGCCTTGAGGGCCAGGGTCACGGGCGAGCCGAGCACGAGGAAGATCGGCGCGACCATGGTGAGCATCATGTGGTCCACCATGTGCGCGGAGAACAGCACCCGCCCGTACACCGCGGGCGGCCCGCTCGTGATGTACGTGAGCACGATCAGCCCCGCGAACCAGGACATTGCCCGCACCCAGTGCCAGGAGTCCCCGCGCCGGGCCACCTTGACCATGCCGAGCGCGTAGGTGGCCGCCCCGAACACGGCCACGGCGACCCAGAGCCAGTCCGCGCGCCACTCGGTCAGCCAGCGCGAGGGGGTCAGCTCGGGCGGGAGCTCGTAGCCGGTGAGGATGAACGCGGGCGAGGCATCGGGGGCGTAGGTGGTCGGCTCCGGCGGGGCGGAACGGGAGAGTGCGACGGCGAGCCCGGAGACCACGCCCATGACCACGGCTTCGACCCCGATCAGCTGCCACAGCACGCGCCGGGCGGAGGCGCCTCGCCCCAGCTGCGGGATGACCCACTGGCGGTGCATGAATCCGATGCCGCCGAGCACCACGGCGAGGGTGGCCTTCGCGAGGATGAGCTGGCCGTAGGCGGAGGTGAACAGGGCCCCGAGGTCGGGCAGGCGGATGAGCGCGTTGATGACGCCGGAGGCCACCACGAGCAGGAAGGCGAAGAGCGCGAGCGCGGAGAACCGCCGCAGGGTCGCCTCGGTCGCGTCGGCCGCACGCACGACGCCGCGTCCCCGGCCCGCGCCGGCTGCGGCACCTGCGCGGTCCCTGCGGTCGGGCCCTCCGGCGAGGGTGCGGCCCAGCAGGGCCAGGACGGCGATGCCGCCGACCCAGAGGGCGGCGCCCACCAGGTGCAGGAAGAGCGAGTTGACGGCGCCCTCGTGGTCGCTCGAGCTTGCGGAGTGGCCGATCAGCGCCATGGGGACCAGGCCGATCACGGCGAGGATGCCGGTGAGGGCGAGCCCGGTGAGCGAGCGGACGGCGACCAGGAGCGTGGCGACCACGGCGGCGATGATCACGGTGGCCAGCCATGCCCTGCCCACGTCGAGGTTCGTCATGAAGTACACGAGCTGGTTCGTGTAGTCCGAGCCGCCGGAGAGTGGCTGCCCGACGAGGTCGGAGTGCGTGAAGACCAGCACCGCGATGGCGCTGAGGGTCCACGCCACGGCGCCGCCCGTCGCCGCGCGCAGGGCGCGGGAGAACGCGGGATGCTCGTCGGTGGCGCCCGAAGCGTCCGGCGACGCGGCCTCGGGGCCGGCAGGGCCGGCGTCGGCCGTCCCCCCGTGGGAGCGACGGGGCCGCGCGGAGTGCGGGAGGATCCCGACCGCGAACGTGATGCCGCCGATCACGAGGGCGAGCGAGAGGTTGAGCACCGTCGTGGCGATGGGGAGCCCCCAGCGCACTAGCGCCCCGGGGTCGAGGACCTGGCGGGCGGCGGCGGCCCCGGAGAAGAGGAGGCCGGCCACGACCGCGGCGACGGCTACGGCGAGTGCGGCGACGGACCACCCCCGTCCGAGGCCCGCTGGACCCGTGGGGGCGGGGGTGACGGCGGGCGGACGGGCAGGGAGGGCAGAACGTGGCACCCCACCATTGTCCCCCACCGCGCTGGGCGCACGCCGGGAGGGGCAGACGCCGGGAGGGGGCAGCGGCGGGATGCCGCTGCCCCCTCCCGGGGTGGTCTTGGGGCGAAGCGCCTACTTGCCGGAGGCAGCGGCCTTCAGCTTGGAGCCGGCGGTCAGCTTGACGCTGTGGCCAGCCGGGATCTCGATCGCGGCGCCGGTCTGCGGGTTGCGGCCGGTGCGGGCGGCACGCTCGGTGCGCTCGACGGCGAGCCAGCCGGGGATGCTGACCTTCTCACCCTTGGAAACGGAGGTCTCGAAGACCTCGAACAGTGCGTCGAGCACACCGTTGACTGCAGCCTGGCTGAGGCTGGTCTTGCCGGCGACCTCTGCAACCAGCTCGCTACGGTTCTTAGCCATGTGTCCTCCTGGACGTTTGGGTTATCCACGTCAGCCCTCAGCCTGTTCGCCGGGGGCTGCTGTTACGGCAACTTACCAGCTAAGACGGGCAGGGCCAGCAGATTCCCCCGTGTTTCCGGGCATTTTGGCCCGTTTTGGGCCCCGAGCGGGCCCCACCGGGCACAATGTGGGAGCGATCATCCCACTTGCTGCCCCGGCGGCCCGCCTCCCCCGGAAATGCTGGGGAGAGCACAGTGCGGAGCGCCTGCACCGTCCTGTACTCATCGTTTCGCCGGCCGGTAGCGTGGAGGCGTGCCCGATGCGACGCCCCTGACTCCGCCCCAGCGGGCGGTCGTCGACGCGTGGTTCCCCGGCTGGGTCCTCGAGGAGGACCTCTCGTGGGGGCTCCAGGGCATCGCGGTGCTGCGCCTGAGGACGGCGGGCGGCCCGGTGGTCGTCAAGGCCTCCGAGACGAAGCACCACCTCATCCGGGAGGCCCGCGCGCACCGGCAGATGACCGGCCCGCTCCTGGCCCTGACGCCGCCCCGCGCCGCACGCCTGCTCCACGCGGACACACGGGCGGGGGTCGTCGCGGCCTCGTGGCTCCCGGGGAACCTCGTCGCGGGAAGCCCGCACGAGCGCTCGCCCGAGGTGTTCCGGCAGGCCGGCGAGCTCCTGGCCCGCGTGCACGTGCCCCGGGAGCAGACCACGGGCTACGACGCCGCCGTCCTGAACAAGGTCGATGACTTCCTCGCCCGCGCGGCCGGCCTCGCGCCGCCCGGACACCTGCGCGCCGCCGAGCGCCTCGCGGCCGCACACCGCAGCGCGCCCCGCTGGCTGTCCGCGACCCACGGGGACTACACGCCGCGGAACTGGGTCGTGGACGGCGACCCGGCCGCCGGCGGCCTCGTGCACGTGATCGACTGGGGCCGCTCGGGCTACCGGCCCTGGGTCACCGACCTCGTCCGCCTCGAGCACCAGTGGTTCCAGCCCTCCCAGGATGCAGGCTCCGGCTCGACCGGAGACGGCGGCGAGCAGGACGGTGCCGGGCACGACGGCGGCGGGCTGCGGGCGGCGTTCTACGCCGGCTACGGCCGCGAGCCGGCCGAGGAGTCGGACTCGTGGCGGCTGGACAATATCCTGCAGGCCCTTGGGACCATCGTGTGGTCCCGCGAGGTGGGTGACGCCGCGTTCGAGGAGGAGGGGCGGCGCATGCTGGCCCGCGTCGTCGACTGGTTCGCCTAGACCGCGGTGTCCCGGCGCCGGAACCCGACCACGGCGGCCGCGACGAGCACCGCCGCGGTCGCGGCCGCGATGCCCACGCTCGGCCAGTCGAGGCCGTTCACGAGCGGGTCATGTCCCGAGTACTGGTAGAACGGCGAGTACTTCTGGAGGGGCTTCAGCCAGTCGACCACCCCACCGAGGCCGCTGACCGCGTAGGCGAGGACGGCCACGGCGACGGGGAGGCCCCTGCTGAGGCCGGGCCGCCCCGTGGCGGCGGACAGCGCGAGCCCGAAGGAGCCGAACACGAGGCCGAGCAGCCCCAAGTGGGCCATCGCGGCGAAGACGCGGTCTGCGGGCAGGTCCATGCCCGTCCAGGTGCCCTCCCACAGCAGGGCGGCGCCCATCACCACCACGAGGAACGCGGTCCCGACGGCCATGGCCGCCGCCTTCTCGAGCACGATCCGCGGCCGGCCGACCGGCGCGGCGAGCAGGAACTCGAGCGTGTGGCGCTCCTCCTCCCCCGCGATCGCGCCGACTCCCGTGCCGATGGCATAGAGGAGGACGGCGATCGGCCCCATGAAGGACAGGAGCTCGATCTTGATGTAGCCGACCGGGGTGGACATGTCGGCGCCCGACATGGCGAAGAGGTTGCGGAGGGCGTCCGGCATCTGGTCCAGGAAGGCGTTCATGGACGGCTGGTCCCGGATGCTGGGCCAGATGGCCACGTACATCGCGACGATGACGATGAGGGCTGCCGCCCACCCGAGGAGGGCCCTCGACTGGTCACGCAGCGTCTTGAGCAGCACGCTGGTCAGCATGGCCGTCTCCTGAGTAGTAGGCCAGGAACATCTCGTCGAGCTCCGCCTCGGCGCATTCGAAGTCGAGCACAGCATGGCCGCTGACGCGCTTGAGCAGGACGTCGAGGGCCGACTGCGGGGCGCTGCACGTCAAAATCGAGCCCCGCAGCTCCAGGTCCCGCACGCCCGGGATGCCCCCGAAGTCCTCGGCCCGCACCCCGTCCGCGAACGAGGCCCGCACGTGGTGGAGCGACTTCCCGCTGAGGTCGGCGAGGCGCTCGACCGCGACCAGCCGGCCTTCCCGCACGACGCCGATCCGGTCGGCGACGCGCTGGACGTCGCCCAGGATGTGGGAGGAGAGGAGGACGGCGCCGCCTCCTTGGGTGTGCTCGCGCAGCAGGGCGTGGAACTCGCGCTGGACCAGCGGGTCGAGCCCGCTCGTCGGCTCGTCGAGGATGAGGAGGCGGGGAGCGGACATGAGGGCGAGCACGATGGCCAGCTTCTGGCGGTTGCCGCGCGAGAGCGTGCGGCTGCGCCGCGTCAGGTCCAGCCCGAGCCGCTCGGCGACGGCACGGGCCATGGGACGGTCGGCGCGGCCCCGGAGGTGGCTGAGGTAGTCGATGTGCTCGAGCCCCGTGAGCCGCGGATAGAGCGCCGGCTCCCCGGGCACGTATCCGACCGCGCGGTGGACGGCGACCGCCTGCCGCCAGGTGTCGAGTCCGTACACCCGCGCAGAGCCGGCGGAGGGGCGCAGCATCCCCACGAGCATCCTCATCGTGGTGGTCTTCCCGGCGCCGTTCGGCCCCAGGTACCCGAAGACCTCCCCGGGCTCGATCTCGAGGCTCACGGCATCGAGGGCCGTGGTCCGATGGAACCGCTTGGTCAGGCCGTCGAGGACGACCGGCACGTCCGTGCGCATGCCGCCAGTATCCGGCCCGCTGGAAGACGCGCGTAGGGCCGAAGGGCGCTCATGTCCGTAGGTGCTTGTTAAGTGCGGGAGCCCCCCAACCGGGTGGTTGGGGGGCTCGACCGTGTGGTGTTGTCCGGCGGTGTCCTACTCTCCCACAC
>NZ_JBSSGJ010000018.1:0-100286 GCF_054063535.1 Sinomonas sp. RB5 | reverse complement strand
CGCGAGGGTGTGGGAGAGTAGGACACCGCCGGACAACACCACACGGTCGAGCCCCCCAACCACCCGGTTGGGGGGCTCCCGCACTTAACAAGCACCTACGGAGCCCCTCGAGCGCACCCACGCCCGTGCATGGCGCTGCGGGCTACGATCGAAGGCGTGGATCCGCTCTTCTCCCATGCACCCCAGCCCTCCGGTGAGCCGGAGCAGGGCGGCGAGCTGCCGTCGTCGCGCGTGCTGCACATGCTGCTCCCGGCCCCGCGCGAGATCGTCTACGGCGCCTTCGTAGGAGACCTCCATCTGTGGTGGCCCTCCTCCTACACCGGGTTCGGAGAAGGGACGCACGCGTTCATCGAGGACTCGGTCGTGGGGGAGGAGGGCCCCGATGGGCAGCTCCAGGTCTGGGGCACCGTCACGGAGGAGCGCCCCGGTGAGCTGATCGAGATCGCGTGGACGCTCGCCGGCAGCCCCGATTCCCCGACGCGGGTGCGCGTCGAGTTCAGCGACGCCGACGATGGCACGCTCGTGCTCTTCACCCACGACGGCTGGGCCCGAGGCGCCGAGGGCGCGCAGCAGTACGCGAAGTACAGCGAGTGGCGCGTGATCCTGGGGCGCTTCGCGGCCTTCTTCGGCCAGCCTGGCGACGCCGTGACCGAGAGCTGAGGGTCCTAGCGGCGGTGCTGCGGGACCGCCGTGCTGGCCCGGACCACGAACTCGGGGTCGAAGATCCTGCTCCGGGGCGCCAGGCCGCCGTCGGAGGCTCCGACGGCCATCCCGTCCGGGGCCGCGCCGCGCTGGACGCGTGGCTGTCCCGGGCGCGAGGATGCTGGTCATGGTCACCTTTGAAGGCTTTCCCGCCGAGGGGCCGGCGTTCTATGCCGACCTCGAGGAGAACAACACCAAGGAGTGGTGGAGCGAGCACCAGGAGGTCTACGAGCGCGCGGTCCGGGCGCCGATGACGGCGCTGCTGGACGGCCTCGCCGCCGAGTTCGGCCCGGGAAAGGTCTTCCGGCCGCACCGGGACGTGCGCTTCAGCCGGGACAAGTCGCCGTACAAGACCTCCCAGGGCGGGTTCGTGCAGACCGCCGAGGGCACCGGGTACTACGTCCACCTCGACGCCGAGGGGCTCGCGGTCGGGGCCGGCTGCCACACGTCCACGTCCGCCCAGGTGGAGCGCTTCCGCGCAGCGGTCGACGCCCCAGCCGACGGGAGCTCACTGGAGGCGATTGTCGGATCGCTCGGCGGCGCCGGGTACGCGATCGAGGGCGAGCGGCTCAAGACCGTTCCCCGCGGCTACGCCAAGGACCATCCGCGCGCGGAGCTGCTCAGGCACAAGACCCTCACCGCCGGGAAGGCGGTCGGCACGCCGGAGTGGCTCGGATCGGCCGAGGCGCTCGAGCATGTCCGCGCCAGCTGGGCCGAGCTGCGCCCGCTCGTGGAGTGGCTCACCGCGCACCTGGGCTGAGGTCAGTCGTCGACGAGGTCCTCGTCGTCGTACTCGTCCTCCCGGTGCCTGGCTTCCTCCTGCTCGATGACCCTGAGCATCTGGGTGTCCGGGTTGAGCATGATCGCGGCCTCGTCCCGGCGGTGCCGCAGGACGCTGTCGATGTAGGACTGCACGGTCTCGGCGAGCGGGACGTAGCGGTCGAGCCGCTCGGACATGTACCACCGGTGCTCCAGGACCTGGTGCACCACCTCGGCGGGCTCGAGCTTGCCGGAGAGCTCGCGGGGGATGGCCTTGACGATGGGCTCGAAGACCTGGCTGACCCACGCGTGCGCGCTGATCTCCTCATCCTGGCCCGGGTAGTTCTCGGCGCGGAACGTGTCCATGTCGTTGAGCAGCCGGCGGGCCTGGTTCTCCTGGGCGTCGATCCCGGTGAGCCGCAGGAGCCGCCGCTGGTGGTGGCCGGCGTCGACCACCTTCGGCTGGAGCTGGATCGTGGAGCCGTCCGGGGTCGTCTTGATGGCGTACTCCTCCACGTCGAACCCGAGCTCGTTGAGCCGGCGGATGCGAGCCCCGAGCCGCCAGCGCTCGCCGAGCTCGAACGATTCCTTCTCGGTCAGCTCGTTCCAGAGGTTGCGGTAGGAATCCATGATCCGCTCGCTCGTGGCGACAGGATCGACCTCCTCGTCGATGAGGCCGCCGTCGAGGAGGTCCATGAGCTCCCCGGCGATGTTGACGCGCGCGATCTCCAGATCGTACTCGCGCTGGCCGGTGGAGAGGTCCGGGTACAGCTCGCCCGTCTCGGCGTCCACGAGGTAGGCGGCGAACGCGCCGGCGTCGCGCCGGAAGAGGGTGTTGGAGAGCGAGACGTCGCCCCAGTAGAAGCCCACGAGGTGGAGGCGCACCAGCAGCAACGCCTGGGCATCGATGAGGCGGGTGAGGGTGTCCCTGCGCAGCTTCTGGGAGAAGAGCGCGCGGTAGGGGAGGGAGAACTTGAGGTGGCGGGTCACGAGGGCCGTGTCCAGCGGCCTGCCGTCCGGGGTCTGGCGGTCGCGGATCACGGCCACCGGCTCCACGCAGGGCACATCGAGCCGCTGGAGCTTGCGCAGCATGTGGTACTCGTGCCGGGCCACGTGCTCGCTCGTCTCCTTGACCGCGATCACCGACCCGCCGAGCCTCGCGAAGCGGACGATGTGCCGGGAGATGCCCCGGGGGAGCGCGGCGAGGTACTGCTCGGGCCAGTCCTCGAGGGCCACGTGCCACGGCAGGTCGAGCAGCTCGGGGTCGGCCACCGCGGCCGTGATGTTCAGCGACCCCAGCGCCGGGGCCCCGGGGTCGGGCTCCTGCCGGCGGGCGAGCTTGCCCACCTCCTCGTAGTCGGTGGGCTCGTCCTGCCAGGTGGCGCTCTGGTCGGTCATGGCTTCCATTCTTCCGCTGATGGGCCAGGGCGCGCAGCCCCGCTCACACGAGTGCCCGCCGGGAGGACCCGGCGGGCACGTCGCTGTGGTGTGGTGCGGGCGGGCTCAGCCGCCCCCGGGCTCAGTCGCCGAGGCGCTGGGCCGACTTCGTGTCGAAGAGGTGGACGTGCCCCTGCTGCGGGCGGACCCAGATCGTCTCGCCCTTCATCGGCGGGCGGCGGCCGTCCACGCGGGCCACGATGTCGTGGTTCTGGCCGTCGAGGCTGGTGTGGCCGTACACGTACGCGTCCGCGCCGAGCTCCTCGACCACGTCCACCTCGACCTCGAGGCCCTCGCCCTGCGGGGCGGTCTCGAGGTCCTCGGGCCGGACGCCGAGCGTCACGGTGGGGCCGCTGGCCTCGGAGAGGACGTCGCGGGACACGGGGTAGATGGTGCCGCCGAACTTCACGCCGCCGTCGGCCTCCGGCAGCTCGAGCAGGTTCATGGCCGGGGAGCCGATGAAGCCGGCCACGAAGACGTTCGCCGGGCGGTCGTAGAGGTTGCGGGGGGTGTCGACCTGCTGGAGGATGCCGTCCTTGAGGACCGCGACGCGGTCGCCCATGGTCATGGCCTCGACCTGGTCGTGGGTCACGTACACCGTGGTGACGCCGAGGCGCCGGGTGAGCGAGGCGATCTGCGTGCGGGTCTGGACACGGAGCTTGGCGTCGAGGTTCGAGAGCGGCTCGTCCATGAGGAAGACCTGCGGGTTGCGGACGATCGCCCGGCCCATCGCGACGCGCTGGCGCTGGCCGCCGGAGAGGGCCTTCGGCTTGCGGTCCAGGTACTGCTCGAGGTCCAGGAGCTTGGCCGCCTCGCGGACGCGCTGGGCGCGCTCCTCCTTGGAGACGCCGGCGATCTTGAGCGCAAAGCCCATGTTGTCCGCAACGGTCATGTGCGGGTACAGGGCGTAGTTCTGGAAGACCATGGCGATGTCACGGTCCTTCGGCGGGACGTCGGTGACGTCGCGCTCACCGATGAGGATGCGGCCCGAGTTCACGTCCTCGAGTCCGGCGAGCATGCGCAGGGAGGTGGACTTGCCACAGCCGGACGGGCCGACCAGGACGAGGAACTCGCCGTCTGCGATCTCGATGTTGAGCTTGTCGACGGCGGGCTTGTCGGTGCCCGGGTAGAGGCGCGTCGCATTGTCGAACGTAACTGTAGCCACAGTCATCGATCCCTTCACCGGCAGGTACGTGCCGGACGATCCGTAGTGAATGGTTCTTGTTGTTCAGTTGTGTCCCCGGAGGGGGAGTGGAGCACTGGCCGCCGAAGCTGGCGCCGCCAGTGTGCCACAGCATCAGGAACGAGGGCAGCGCCCTCGCTCACACAGAGAGTATGGCATGGATCACATTCGGTTGGATAATGTGACGTGCGCAACGTCCACGATGCGGCCCTCGGGCGGTCAGGGGGTGCGCTGGGCCGGGAGTTCCGAGCGCAGCCGGGCAAGGAGGTCCACGACGTCGGCCACGTCCTCGGGGCTCCCGACGCGGAACGCGGCCGCGGTCTCGCCATCGCCGACCTTGAGCCCGACGTCGCCCGTCTCGAGGGCATGGAAGCCGTCCTCGTCCGTGACGTCGTCGCCCGCGAAGAACACCGCGTCCGCCTCGGTGACCTGCCGCAGGAAGGCGAGGCCCTCGCCCTTCGTGGCGTGCACCACGGAGCCCTCGAGCACTTCCTTGCCGTCCTTGAGGAAGATGTCGCTGCGGGCGGCGAGCAGCTTCTTGGCGCCCGTGACCGCGGCGGCGGCGTCCTCCCGGTCAGCCTGGCGGGTGTGCAGGACGCGTCCGGCGGGCTTCTCCTCCACCCACGTGCCCGGGGCCTGCGACGCGATCTCGGTGAAGACCCGGTGCAGGATGTCCAGTGCGTCGCGCTGGTCGGGATCGAGGGTGACGGGCTGCTCCTCGCCGCCGAGGCGGACCTCGGCGCCGTGGCTGCCGATCAGCAGCGTGCGGGTGTCCGGGGAGGCGACGGCCACGAGGCTCGCCAGCGACCGGCCCGAGACGTAGGCCGTCCACGTGTGGGGGAGTGCGGCGAGCCGCACCACGGCGTCCCCCGTCGCCGGAAGGGGGCGCGCGTCCTCGGCCCGGGGCACGATCGGCGCGACCACGCCGTCGAAGTCCAGGGCCACGAGGAGCTTGTCGACCTTGGCGAGGCGCGCGAGCGCTTCGCGCAGTTCCCCGTCGATGCTCACGGGCAGACCTCCTTGAGGCGGGCGAGGAACGAGGCGGACCATTCCTCGACATTGTGGACCACGATCTGCCGGCGCATGGCCTTCATGCGGCGCGCCGCGACCCCGCGGGGAAGGCTGATGGCCGTGGTGATGGCGTCCTTGAGGCCCGCGATGTCATGCGGGTTCACCAGCAGCGCCTGCTTGAGCTGGTCCGCGGCGCCCGCGAACTCGGAGAGCACGAGTGCCCCGGTCCCGTCGCGGCGCGCGGCAACGTACTCCTTGGCCACGAGGTTCATGCCGTCGCGCAGCGCGGTGACGAGCATGACGTCGGCGGCCAGGTAGAGGGCGACCATCTCCTCGACCGGGTAGGAGTGGTGCAGGTAGCGGACGGCCGTGTGCTGCATCGTGTCGAAGGTGCCGTTGATGCGGCCGACGGTGCCCTCGATCTCCTCCCGCAGGATCCTGTACTGCTCGACCCGCTCGCGGCTCGGGCTCGCGACCTGGATGAGGGTGACGTCCCCGACGCGGGCCCGGCCGTCCGTGAGGAGCTCCTCGAACGCCTTGAGGCGGTGGCGGATGCCCTTCGTGTAGTCCAGGCGGTCCACGCCGAGCATGATCGTGGTCGGGTCGCCGAGGTCGTGGCGGATCTGGCGCGCCCGCTCGATGATCTCCGGACGCTCCGCGAGCTCGCTGATCCGCGCCGTGTCGATGGAGATGGGGAACGCCTCGGCCCGGACCGTGCGCTCCCGCGGCGACCACTCGCCGTCGTGCGCGGGATCCGTGACCACCAGCCGGGAGCCCTTGCCCGCCGCGCGGGCATAGCGGCGGGCGGCGCGGGCGAAGTTCGCGGCGTCGTTGGGCCGCTGGAAGCCGAGCAGGTCCGCGCCGAGGAGGCCCTCGAGGACCTGCCGCCGCCACGGCAGCTGGGCGAAGATCTCCTGCGGCGGGAATGGGATGTGGTTGAAGAAGCCGATCTTCAGATCCGGGCGGAGCCGGCGCAGCATGGCCGGCACGAGCTGGAGCTGGTAGTCCTGCACCCACACCGTGGCGCCCTCGGCGGCCCGCTCGGCGGCGGCGTCCGCGAAGCGCTGGTTCACGCGCTGGTACGAGTCCCACCAGGCCCGGTGGAACTCCGGGGGCGCGATGACGTCGTGGTAGAGCGGCCACAGGGTCGCGTTGGAGAAGCCCTCGTAGTAGTTCTCGACCTCCTGCGCCGTCAGCGGCACCGGGAGGATCGTGATGCCCTCGTGCTCGAACGGCTCGAGGACCTCGTCGGGGGCGCCGTGCCAGCCCACCCACGCGCCGTCGGACTTCTCCATGACCGGCGCGAGCGCCGTCACGAGCCCTCCGGGGGAGCGCCGCCAGCCGGAGCCGCTGGCCTCCTCGACCCGGTCCACGGGAAGGCGGTTCGAGACCACCAGGAAGTCGTACAGCTCTCCCTGGGCCTCATCGGCGGCCTCTCCTGCGGTCTTGGTGGCACTGCTCTGGCTCACGCTCAGCCCCCTCAACTATTCCTCATTGGCCTCCAGCCTACCGGGGAGCACTGCGCAGCACGTCACACCGGGGTCCGGAACTGCCCAGCGGCGCAGGTCGTTGCGCAGTACGGAAGACCTGCGCGGGCAGGGGAGTGGCGCGGGCGCGGCCGGAAGGGCGCGGCGGCGCTGCACTACACTGGGCCCGTCGCCGCCATGCGCGCCGAGAAGGTGCCGCGAACCGATCATGAGGAACGATGAGCCCCGCCAACCAGCCACGACAGACCAAGGCAGAGCGCACCGCCGCCGCCCGTGAGAAGGCCCGCCAGATCCGTGAGGCGCAGCAGAAGAAGGAGCGGCGCAACAAGCTGCTGATCCGCTGGGGCGTCGTCGTGGCGCTCGTCGCCGTGATCGCCGTTGTCGCGCTCGTCGTGACCACGTCGATGCGGCAGAACGCCCCGGTCGGGGACACCGGGCCGCGCGCGGCCAACACCAACCAGTACGGCGGCGTGACCTTGGGGAAGGGCACCGCGGTGACGCCGGTGCCGGCCTCCACCGTCAACGTCGCGGACGTCCCCTCGCCGACCGCCCAGCCGACGCAGGGCCAGGCGGCCAACGCCCCCGGCGTCGAGGCGTCCGCGAAGGGCCAGCCGGTCAAGGTGGTCCTGTACGTGGACTTCATCTGCCCGATCTGCAAGCAGTTCGAGGACACCTACGGCTCCAAGCTGACGCAGGAGCGCAACGACGGGAAGATCACCGTCGAGTACCGGCCCCTCGGCTTCCTGGACCGCAACTCGACCACGAACTACTCTTCCCGGGCCGCGGCGGCCGCGGCCGCGGTGGCGAACTCCTACCCGGACAAGTACGCCGACTTCTTCAACGCCCTCTACGCCCAGCAGCCGGCCGAGGGCAGTGCGGGCCTGTCCGACGACAAGCTCAAGCAGATCGCCAAGGACCTCGGCGCGGACATCAGCAAGGCCGTGGACGACAAGACCTACCGCCCGCAGGTCAAGTACGACACCCAGCTCGCCTCGTCCTCCGGGGTGACCGGAACGCCGACCGTCTTTGTGGACGGCAAGCAGTGGGGCGTGGGCGCCGCCGCCAACACCCCGTTCGACCAGTTCCTGGACGCCGCGGTGGCGGCGAAGGGCTGATTCCCGCTCCCCGTCCGCGGCGCGGCGACGGACGACGGCGGCCCGGTCCCCTGTGCGGGGGCCGGGCCGCTTTCGTTTCTGGGACCCGGGCGGAGCCGGTAGGCTGGTGCTGCGCGCCCCGTGGGCGCCCCGCCCCCTTAGCTCAGTTGGCCAGAGCATCCGCCTTTTGGTGCAGATTGAGCGTGTCACACGGCTTCTGTGTCACACGGGTGGCGGGTACGAGAACTGAATAGAAGTGGACCGTGTGCACGTGTGTCACACTGGATCCTCTGCCGGATTGGCGTAGTGGTAACGCAGCTGCCTTGTAATCAGCCGTCGCGGGTTCGATTCCCGCATCCGGCTCTCTGCCGAGTGGGCCAGTCGGTCCTCCGTGCTTGGAATGGACGCTCAGGACGATCCGGGTGCCGGCCAGCCGACTATCGCACGTCCGGGAATGTGTCCCGTCCAAGGGCGGGTAACGGGAGCAGGTGCTCACTCCCGAGAAGGTCTTGACGCTCCTCTAACAAGCTGTCACTGCCCTGGGCGCGGGTTACTGTGCTCTAGAACAGAGGATTGCCTCTGCATCGGCGGCGAACTCGTCGCTCGTGGAGGTTGACGAGTCGTGCCGCACGGTGAGTTGGCCGCGACGAGCCCTTGCCTTGGCGACGAAGCAAGCTTTGCGAAGCTGTAGTCACAGGTGCCCGTCGGAGAGCAGCTTAGCCGTCAGATGAGGGTCCATCCCGGAAGAACCAATCCGATCAAGCTCCGAGAGGCGCTGTTGTAGGTGGTGCAGTTCTCGGACCTCCAGTTGGTGATTGTGAAGAGCGAGGTTCACCTCACACTCGAGATCAACCCACGCAGCCCAGAGAACAAGCAAAGGCTCGGGGACGTTGCCCTCATCGGGTGGTCCCTCCCGCCAACCAAGACCGCGCAGTCTGGATCCGGGGTCTAACCGATCCATCTTGGATTCAGCCTCTCTCTGACGGCGTCGGCCCGTCTCGTATGCGCGACGAACGGTCTCCCAGGGATCGCTGATTTCTTCCAGCTGACCCCGGATCTCGCTGCGTTCATCATCGATCCACGTCACGCGTCAATTCCCCCTGATCCGCCGAATGCGTTCTCACCATAACGCCCATTCGATGCCTTTTTCGCTGAGGCTGGGATGAATCAACAACTTTATTGGTGGAGCCGGTCGCGCGTGTTCACCTAAGCCTGTCTCGTGGGTTCGGGTGTGTCGGAATGGTTCGATGGCCTAGCCACGAGACATACTCATGGATGAGGGGGAAGCGCCAGGTGACAGCAGAACAGCCAGAAATGCAGCCTTTGCCATGGGCTCTGCGCGCGGGGGCTATGCCTTCCATGCCAGGTTCGGGGGTGGACTGGGTACGAACGCTTCGCGCGGTCCTGCAGGATCTAGAAGCCGGTTCATATAACGACCCGCAAGCTCTCGTCGTCAGTGGGACGGGAGGTAAACCCCAAACTCTCGCATGGTATGCCAACCAACTCGCTCCCGCTGGACTGCTGGAGCGAACCAGCGATGTGGGCGTTCAGCCCACTGTGTATGCTCAGGCGTGGCTGCATTCGCCGGATCCTGAAGCCACATTGGCGATGACATTCCACCGCCATATCCGCTATATCGGCGAACTCCTGCAAGCCCTCGCCACCGATGCAAGAACCATACGCCAGCTGCAAACGTCCGCCAATGAGGACTTTCGTCTGGGTTGGCAAGGACTCGATCCCGTGCGCCGGAGGGTGAAGTGGCTCAGCAACCTCGGGTTCGTGCAGGAGGTGCACGATCGAAACTACAGCCTGACGCCGGCGGGACAGGCGCTTCTTGAGAAGGTTGCTGTACAGGATCCGAAAGCCCTCTGGACGGCCGATGAAGATGAGGTATTCGTAGCCGAGCTGCCGGCTGCCGGGCCGATAATCCAAGGTCTCCTGGACGCCTTGGCTGGAGACGATACCCTTCACCAGAGTCGACGGCAGGGCGTGGGGTACCTCCCTAGCCGAGGAGCGGACACACTGCTGGACACGCTCAGGGCATTGACCTCTCTTGCTGTTCCCGAGGTCACCGTCGACGGTTTCGAGGCGCATTGCCGCGAGCACTTCGGGATCAAGGCAAGCTCTGCGCGGTCGGCCCTCAGCACTCTTCGCGCTGCAGGGCTCTACAAGCCGTGTGGACGGAATCGGTTCACAGCAACCGCGGCCGCTAGGGCATGGCTCGAAAGCAATGCCGACGTCGATCTCGTCCGCATACTTCACGCGAACTTCCGATTCGTAGGCGAACTCCTTGCCAAGGTGGACGAGCTCAAGCGTGCACCAGATCTGCACAGGTTCGCCATGACCGAATATGGACTTGAAGGAGCAAATCCCCAACAGACGGCAAGGACCATGCAGATCCTGCGTTCCGCCGGCTTGCTTCAGGAGACCGGGTACGCGCAGTACATGGCCACTGCGACTGCCAAAGCGCTGTTGCGGGAACTGCCTCTGTCCCCATCGAAGAGCGATCAGGAGCACAACCTTCTGTTGCAGAACCTCGAGGTGTCCTCAGAGGATGGGGAAGTCGAGCAGGTGGCTGCCGTAGTGGATGAACTTCGCGCCGCATCTGTGGACTCGATGGCACCGCGACGATTAGAGCATGCGGTGAAGGACGCATTTTCCCAGCTCGGCCTCTATGCTCAGCAGATCGGTGGATCGGGCGACACCGACGTCCTCGTCGAACTAGGACGGGGGGCCTTCTCCCGAGGCAAGGCTATCGTCGACGCCAAATCATCGGCGTCGGGGGCGGTCGGCGAGAAGGCCATCAACTTCCAGGCTCTGCGAGAGCACCGGACCAAGAATGGGGCCGATTACGCTGCAGTAGTGGGGCCGTCGTTTCCAGACGGGCGTCTTCAGCAGTGGGCGAGAGAAGAACGAGTTGCTCTGCTCCCCGTCGATCGTCTCGTCGCCCTGCTTGAACGTCAAGCAGTTACCCCGCTGTCGCCTGAGGAGCTCGTGTCGCTCTTCGATGGGTCTGAGGGCTGGGCCGTGCTTGAGCAAACGTGGGCTGAAAGAGACCGCCGAAACCATCTCATCAGACTCGTCGTTCAAGCACTGGCCCGGGAAGCCGAAGAGGATGACCCGCTCCTCGGTTCGGCGCTTGATCTCGTCGGAATTTATCGCGACCTCCGCGACCAGATTCACCCACGCCCAGACGCGAAGGAACTCCAAGCGGTCCTGGACTTTCTGGTGTCGCCGTTCGTAGCGATTGCCCGTCAGGACAAGAACGGATACTCCCTTCGAGAGCTGCCCATCACAGGCAGCCTCAGACTAAAGTCGCTGGGAGCTGTTCTGCACGCTGCCGGATAACTGACCAAGTGGCCGGAACGAACTGGCAAGAGCCGCCACTCGCGCGGATATGCAAAGAGCGCCCGTGGGAGCATAATCCATGATGACGGACGCGATAAGATCTGATGCCCCGATCCGCGCCCGCTCCTCGGGAGGCAGCTCGAGACCGTGGACCTTCTCAGCCACGGTCGTTTTCTCCTAGTAGGTCAGGAGAGTCAGGAACCGGTCGGGATAGGCGACCGACAGCACCATGGAGAGCAGAACCGCCTTGCACCCCGGGAACGAGATCGTCAGCCTCCCATTGATCAGACCGGGGAGCCGATCCTCCAGCGGCTTGCCAGTGCCGAGCAGCAGGTAGTCCACAATCTGCCTGACGTGGGCTGCTCCGTAGTCCGGGTTGTGGTCGAAGGCAACGAGGGACGTGCTCTGAATGCCGGGGTCAGCGCCCTCATCGCCTGCGGTGCACGCCCGCAGAGCGGCGGGACCAGCGGCGCGAAGGCTCGCTTGGCTGAAGACGTGCTGGTACTTCGTCCGGAAGGCCGGTACGCGCGGATCGAGCCCTGCGGCTATCGGAGGAAGGTGGGGATCAATCGGCGCATCTTCGCGCGTCGATCATCGCGGGCTTCCCGCTCAGCTGCCTCAAGCAGTCGCTTGTAAGTGCCTTCATCTGCGATCTTGGGGACCTTCGCCGCCGGGATGCGTCTGCGGGCCTTTTGAGTGCCCGATCTCTTGGAGTCAGCTCGCATGTCTTCCCTCCGATCCGTTCTGATACATCATGGGTCGTGGCTCCGACATTATCTCTTGCTTGTGGAGGCGCCCGCGATGCTGAGGACGTTGGCCGCGAGTGTCGCGATTGCTCTGTCATGCCCGGTCAGGTCTCCTGGGCGTGGAGCGTCAATCGTCAGCATGCCGACAGGTCCGTCCTTGCTACGGATGGCGGCCGAGATGAAGGTCGCATACCCACTACCGCTACCTTGCCAGCCGGGATCTACCTGGCTCACGTCCCGTATGAACTTGGCCGGATCGCCGCTGTCGACGAAGTCCAGTGCGGCTGCACCGCGTTGGGTATCACGTGTGAAGGCGCCGCTGGGAAGCCGGTCTCCGGAATGCCTGAGCGGTAGCAGCGTCTCGTCTTCGTACTTGTAGACCACCACTCGTACATCGTTCACCACTTTGGCATAGGCACGCCCCAAGGAGTGTGCCACATCCGCAGCCAATGCGACGAAGGCGTGGTGCCGGTTCTGCTTTCCACTTGGAAGATCGTCTGCAATCCTTCGGGCCACATTGGCGAGCTGATCGATCAGGATCTTCTCATCTGCGGAAGACCGGGAAGCTTGGCTCCCCCAGAGGTGCTCGGTGCCCTTCAGCCCGACCCAAATAGCCAGAGTCACTGCGCAGGCGATGGCGACTCCGAGCCTCCCCGAGGCTAGCCAATCGGTCTGGGGGTCGGCTGCAAAAGTGCCAGCGATCGCGCCGATCAAGACAGTGAAGCTGAAACCGGCGAGCCACTTGGCGCGAGAAAGCCACCAAACCAAGGTGCTCACGTCGTCCACCAGCCGGTGCGCTGCGCCTCGTGTCCGGCTAGAAATCCCCATGAGAGCAAATGCTAACGCTCGCGCAAGGGAGGAGGCGCTGGACGGACGGCGCATACTCGGTGTCGTGGCTGGCCTGGATGACACGAGATCCCCGGGGCTTCCCCGGCCGCGTCACCGCGCCTGAGCCTGGCGGCCCGGTGACGCGGCCGGCGAAGCCCATGCCCGGTCTGGCTCCGTCTCCGGCTGGGAGGACGGCACCGGGCGCACAGTGAAGGGCTTCGCCATGGCCTGGGCCGCCGGCGTCGTGCTCGTGCAGTACCTCGGTGCGGGCAGCTACCATCCCACGGCCCGCGAGATCTGGACCGAGGCCGCCAACGTGACACAGCGGAAGCTCGAGCCGCAATGGTTGGGCAGAGACTGACATGTTCGGTGGCTCGCGGAGCGTGCGCCCCTGCTAGGCTCGGGCGGTGCCTGAGTCGCCCCTCCCATCCAAGACTGCGGTCCGCAACGCCGGCTCCAACACGTCGCCGGCACCGGCTGCCGCCCGGCCGAGGCGCTCGGCCCGCGTGGGAGGACGTGCACCTGGACACGAGCAGCCGCTTCGGTGCGGGGGAGGGCGCAGGTGCGCGCGGCCGAGGCCCTCGCGCGAGCAGCTACGACCGCAGGGTGCAGCGCGCGCCGCAAGGGCCTGCGTTGCCATCGATAAGCGGCTCGGGATCCAGACTCCGGGGTGGGTGCTGGCCCTCTACCAACGAGGACCCGGGTTCGAAGTACGGGTCCGAGCGAGGGCGTGGTCCTTGGGTGCACCATGGCGGCATGACCGTCGAACCTGCACGCCGCCTGCCGGACGCGGGGCGAGCGTGTTCGAAGGAGGCGTGCAGGTGACAGAACGATCCCGGCCATTCCGCCCGAGCTATTCGGGCATGCGGATCAAGACGGGCGCCGGCTCCCTCATCAGTAACGACCTCAGCCTGAACGAGGAGGAGGCGGACCGTGCCGTCGCTGCCCTCCTGGCCAGGGCACGGAAGGCCGTGGCAGACCGAAAAGCGGCCAATCAGGCGATGCAAGGAAGACAAGGTGACGGGGGCGCAACCGAGACGTGGTGCCAGGAAGGCCCCCGCTGAGGCAGCACCGTCCGGGCGCGAGCACGAGCCCGTCCCAGTCCTCCATCTGGGCAGCCCGGCCGAGTACCGACCCAGTACGCCACCTTTCCACGGGTCCGGAGCGCGGTGTCCACGAGCACGATCCTCGCCGAGCTGCGCGGAGAGCGCTGAGGCCGTGCTGCCTGACGGACGGGCCGAGGAGGCCGAGGTTATGGGGGAGCGCCGGCCTCGCACCAGCAAGGCTCTCAGAGGGCCGCCAACGGATGCGAGCCCCAGTCAGCGGCGAAGGAGCTAACGGAAGCCGTGGGCGGTGGAGCCACTGCGCACCAGCTGGCCGACATCGATCTCCTCGTCGAACACCTGGCGGCCGCGTTCACCCCTGAACAGGCCCGGCTCTGGCTCGAAGGCCAGAACCCGGCCCTGGGTGCCCGCCCGATTGACGTATTCCGCCTCGGCGGAGCCACCCCAGTAATCGCTGCTCTTTGCGCCCACCCGCAGCCGGCCTTCGCGTAGCGGGGGCCCGGGAGGCCAAGGCCTGGGACCCCGACGCGGGGCCATACCAGGGCCGCGGTGGCTCTATTCGGAGGGCATCGCTACTTTGCGCCCTAGGGGGCTCACCTCTATGACGACAGCCCGGGGCACCAGCTTCGCCTTGGGTCGACTCGAAGGGTCGGCTGTTCGAGCTCGTCGTCCTCCAGTTCGAAAGGGGCAACGGGACGCTCATCCATGCCATGAATGCCAAGCCGCAGTACTCGACTTCCTCGATTCTCCCCGCAGAGCGGTACCAGTCTGGGCCGCGCCGGTACCCGGAGCGGCCCACACCCGGTACCAGGGCGGATTTCGGGGCGAGCGCCAGATGTTCGCGGCCGTTCAGGCCAGGATGGGCAAGGGGTTGACCTCGAGCCGGTCGTGGTCGACGACGAGCTCGACCATGCTGTCCTTCCACATCTCGTCGGCGGCGAGCACCTCCACCTTGGTGCATGACCCGTCCTGCCATTGCAGGAGGTCTGTGTAGCGGACATGCCAGTGGCCGCACAGGACGATGCGCGGCCGGAGCGTATCTACCACGCGCTGCAGGAGCTCGCGGGTCACGTGCGCACGGGCGGCGAGCTCCGGCGGGAGGTCCGGGTCCCGCAGGCCCGTCACCCCGGCGGGGGCGTCATGGGTGAGGAGGATGTCCAGGCGCCGCCCTGCGGCGTTCTCGACCAGTAGGGCGGCTTCGGCCTCGGTGGGTTCCTCCTCGGCCGCCCACAGCGACTTACCCTCGACTCTCCATGCAGCGTCCACTGAGAAGGCACCCCCTAGGCTGCCGATGAGCGCGCCGTCGATCTCGAGGACCAGGCCGCGGGGCAGGTAGGTCAGCCGGTCAGTGAGCCGGCGGGTGCCGTCGGATTGCAGTGGGAGGCCCCTGAGGGGGGGGGCGTCGTGGTTGCCGTCGGCCCAGTAGAACCGTGCCGAGGACTGCTCCATGAAGAAGTCCAGGCGGCGAACCACCTTGTCCCGGCCCAGGCCAGGCCAGAGGAGGCCGCAGTCGCCGACCTGCAGCATGGTGTGGATGCCGGCAGCCCGGATCGTCTTCGCAGCCAGCCGTGCGGCCATGACGTTCCCGTGCAGGTCACCCAGTACAGCGAAGCGGGCCATCATGACTCCTCGAGGCTACGGATGGACTGGACGGGGGTCGTCATGCGGAGGGTCGCCACACCATCGGTCCTTACTCGGAGGTAGAAGGCGCCTTCGACACCTGGAGTGATTATCAGGATCCCGATCAGCGGCAGGGTCTCACCATCGCGACGCAGGTCGGCCGAGATGTCCAGCTCGCTCGCCGGGTCTACCTGGCGTGGGAGCCGAGTCACTGTGGAGGTGCCGTCCGCGCGCAGATCGAACAGGTGGGTGGTTCCCGAACTGGTGGTCACAAGCCAATGGCCGGTGTCTAGGTCGGTCAGGGTCTGCATCGGTGACTTCCTCTACCGGTTCGGCATTCAGACAACGGGTGTGGGCGGACGCTCCGGTGCCCGACCATGGCGGGGGCTTCACTCGGCGGTCTGTTGGTTGGGTGCCGCCTCCGAGTGACGCGAGGCCGAGGGAAACTCCACGGCGAGGAAGGCGACCTTGTCGTCCTGCACGTAGTGGTAGCGGAGGTCTCTGGTCGCATCGACATACTGGGGCAGGCAGTTGAGGAAGGTGTTGAGATCGCGGACGGAGACCGAGTCCGAAAGGTCGAGTCTGACCTGTACTGCCAAGGGGCACTCCTTGTTTTAGATGGTGATTTGTGCCACATGTCCAACTAGTTGGACAGACAACAATGTCCCATCTTAGTGACATGGAACGATGCCCGTTCCCCGCAAAGCGTCCGCCGAACAGCTCGAGCTCTGGGCTACTCGGCGGAAGGCAGTGGGGGCTCGTCTACGCGAGCTGAGGCTTGAGCGAAATCTGACGCAAGAGCAGCTCGGGAACGCGGCTGGCATGGAACGGAAGACCGTTCTCTACGTTGAATTGGGCCAGAGGAGTCTGGGTTACGAAAGGCTGTGGGACATCGCTGCTGTTCTCAGGGTCGATGTCCGCGAGCTCCTCGTTCCGCCTGAGACTGTGCCAGGACGGATTGTCTACAGGGGTGGTCGCCGCCGCCACCGAGATCGGAACTTGGGCTCTCGAGAGCCAACTGCCGATGCCTAGTGCTCCTCTGCGAAGATCGGCGTGCTCCCGCCCTTCCCTCTAGGTCTCCTACTGACTTCGGTGTGGGACGTAACAGGGGTCGAAACCGACTTCGTCGGCCCAGACGCTGCTCCACGCGCCAACTGTGCCTTCTGGTGGCGATACAGTGTCGCCCGGCTCCAGCCCACCAAAGCGGCTGCTTCGGCCGCCGTGTGACCCCTTCCTCGGGCAGCCGCCACGATCGCCAGCTTCTCGGTGACCACCTTATGATCTGAGGAGGGTCGCCCAAACCGGATCCCGGATGCTCGGGCGGCTGCGATTCCGGCGCTCACCCTCTCTGAAATGAGCTCGCGCTCGTACTCGGCAAGGGTCGCGAGCATGTTCAGCATCAGCCTTCCCGAAGCAGTGTCCGGATCCATCCCGTCTTGAATAGAGCGCACACTAATCCCGCGCTCGCGCAGCTCGTCGACAGTCGTGAGTACGTCCAGGAGGGAGCGTCCGAGCCGATCCACTCGCCAGACCACGACGACGTCCCCGGGGGTCGCGTATTCGAGGAGTCGGACCATCCCCGGACGCCCGGACGCGGCCTGACGCCCGGACGTGACATCGGCAAAGATGTCGCGCGGCTCGACCCCCGCCCCGATCAGCGCATCGCGCTGAAGCTGGGCATCCTGAGCCGCCGTGCTCACCCGCGTGTATCCCAAGAGCCTCATGGTGCACATTGTGCCCCGAAAACCCTTAACCCGGATACCTGAGACACCGATAGGGGCGAGCCGACTTTCCGAGACACACTCGACCGCGGAACGGCGCGGATAAGCGGCAGCGGTGCGTAGTGGTGCCCCTTGTCTCAAAACCTCTAGGTTTTTGAGGCAATCATGATGTCCTCGTGCTCGAGGAAGGGGATCACGTCCCGGGCTCGTCACTTGGCGGTTGGAGTGGTCACTCATTCAGCTGCACTCCCGCACGTGCCGACAGGCACACCTTATACGTGTACTGGCGGTGCCTCCCTCACAGGCCGCGCGGCGCGTAGCGTCGAGACCTGCAACCATACGGAATCGGGAGAACCACTCATGAAGGCAGCAATCTTCAAGGCAGCACGCGATGTGGAGATCGGCGAACGCCCTGACCCGGTGATCCACGACCCGACTGACGCGGTCGTGCGTGTCGTGCGGGGCTGCGTCTGCGGCTCGGACCTGTGGTACTACCGCGGCATCAACCCGCACAAGGTCGGCAGCATCGGCCACGAGTACGTCGGCGTGATCGAGGAGGTCGGCGCGGACGTGAAGGATCTCGCCGTCGGCGACTTCGTCATCGCCCCGTTCACCTTCAACGACGGCACCTGCCCTGCCTGCCAGGCGGGCTTCCCTTCCAACTGCGAGCACGGTGGAGCCTTCGGCAACGGAGAGACCGACGGCGGCCAGGGCGAGTTCGTGCGGGCCCCGTTCGCGGATGCCACGCTCGTGAAGGTGCCGGGCTCGGACTTCACGGACGGGCAGTTGGCCTCGTTCACCGCCCTGTCCGACGTCATGTGCACGGGCTACCACGCAGCGGTCAGCGCCGGCGTCAAGGAGGGCGACACCGTGGCTGTCGTCGGCGACGGCGCGGTCGGCCTCAGCGCCGTGCTCGGTGCGAGGCTGCTCGGCGCGAAGCGGATCATCGCCCTGAGCCGGCATGCCGACCGTCAGGCGGTGGCCAAGGAGTTCGGCGCCACGGACATCGTCGCCGAGCGCGGCGAGGAGGCCATCGCCGAGGTGCTGCGCCTGACTGACGGGGTCGGGGTGGATGCGGCCCTGGAGTGCGTGGGCACGGACCAGTCGATCGAGACCGCGGCGGGGGTCACCCGGGCGGGCGGCATGATCGGCGCCGTCGGGGTGCCGCTGTACGAGGAGTTCACCTACCAGAGCATCTTCTGGAAGAACGTCGGCATCAAGGGCGGCGTCGCCCCGGCGCGGAGGTACATCCCGGAGCTGCTCGAGCGCGTCCTGGCCGGCGACATCAACCCGGGCCTGGTCTTCAACTTCACCACCGACCTCGACCACGTGGCCGAGGCCTACGCCGCCATGGACGAGCGCCGCGCGATCAAGTCGCTCCTGCGCGTCGGCAGCCTCTGACATGGCTGCCGCCCGGTGGGACATCTGATGCAGGCCTCACAGCAGCAGGCCAGGGCTGAGGTCCTGGCGAACTGGCGCGCCCAGCTCGAGGCCATGGTCCAAGGGGACACGGAAGCCCTCGGCGAACTCCTCGCCGAGGGCTTCACCCTGACGCACATGACCGGCTACGTCCAGCCCAAGGCAGAGTGGCTGGCACAGATGCGGGAGGGGCAGTTCGTCTACCACACGGCCCAGGAGCGGGACACCTCCCTGCAGCTGGAAGGGGACCGTGCCCGCCTCGTCGGGAAGATCATCACCGACGCCACCGTCTACGGGGCCCGCACGACGTGGCGGCTCCAGCTCGCCGTCGACTTCGCCCGCACCCCAGCCGGATGGCTGGCCGCCCGCACCGAAGCATCGACCTGGTGACCCGCGCGGCCGCAGCCGCGCGGGCCATCGCTGCGCTACCGGGCGTGCCGTGTACGGGGCAGGACCAGGGCCACGACGAGGACCACCGCGGCGGCCAGGATCACGCTCGCCGCCTCCAGGGCGCTGTGGACGCGGGCCCCGACCGCGGCCGGGGCCATGGCGTCCCCGGCCGCGCCGCTGCCGACGGCGACCAGCACAGCGAGGCCGACAGAGCTGCCGAGCTGGTGGAAGGTGTTCACCACCCCGGAGGCGGCGCCGGCCTCGGACGGGGCCACCTCCGTGATCGCGAAGCCGGTCAAAGGCGCCAGGGCCAGGCCCTGGCCCACACCGATCACCACCATGGGGACGGCCACCGCCACCAGGTACTCGCTCGCCGGCCCGGCCTGGCTCAGCCAGAGCATCCCGGCGAAGGTCAGGACAACCCCGGCCAGCAGCACCAGCCGGGCCCCGAAGCGGGCGACGAGTCTCGGCGCGGCCATCGCCACGGCGAAGTTCACGGCGCTCATCGGCAGGAACCCCGCCCCGGCCTGCAGGGGCGTCCAGTGCAGGACCTCCTGGAGGAACTGCGTGGTGAAGTAGAAGAAGCCCATCATCGCGGCCATGTAGAGCATCCGCACCGTGTAGGCACCGACCCGCACCCGGTTCCTGAACAGTCCCAGGGGCATGATCGGCTGCGCGCTGCGGGCCTCGTTCAGGACCAGGAGCCCCAGCAGCAGGATCCCGGCCGCCAGGGGAGCCCACGCCTGCGGCGCGGCCCACCCGTAGTCGGCCGAGGAGACGATCGCGAAGACCAGAGCGCCCATGCCCAGGGTCGACAGCAGCGCCCCGGCGACGTCGAACCGGCCTCGGCCCCGGCCCATCTGCGGGATGAACCGGACGCCCATGGCGATCATCGCGACCCCGATCGGGAAGTTCAGGTAGAACCCGGCCCGCCACGAGAGGAGGTCGGCCATCGTCCCGCCGACGACGAGCCCGAGGCTGGCCCCGATGCCGGCCACCGCTGCGTAGAGGGCCACGGCACGGTCGCGGGCCGGCCCCTCCTCGAAGGTGGCGGTCAGCAGCGAAAGGGAAGACGGGGCCAGGACGGCGGAGCCGATGCCCTGGAGCGCCCTGGCCGCGACCATCCACCAGCCTGCGGGCGAGGCCCCCACGAGGACGGATGCGAAGGTGAAGACCACGAGGCCGGCGATGAACATCCGCCGCCGGCCCACGATGTCCCCGGCCCGGGCGCCCAGCAGGAGGGCCCCGCCGAAGGTGAGCGTGTAGGCGTCCTGGACCCAGGCCAGCTCCGTGGGCGAGAAGCCCATCGTCCGCTCGATCGCCGGCAGGCCAGTGAAGATGATCGAGTTGTCCAAGATGATCATGAAGTAGCTCACCAGGATGATCGCTAGGATCGCCCCCCGATGCACCGGCCGCCCTTCCGCCGTGTCCTGGCCCGTTGCAGTCCCCTCAGTCAAAGCCATCTCTCCATCCAGATCTCTCGCCGGCAGCTTCCCTTCAAGACAATCCGCTCCCGCAATGCGGAAGAAGTGACCGCTCATCCGTGTACTGGCAGGGCGCCCCACGGGCCTCGCCTGCGACGTAGCCTCGAATCATGGACAGCAGAACGGAGGTGCGCGACTTCCTGCGCACCCGGCGCGCCAAGGTCACCCCGGAGCAGGCCGGGATCGTCGGCGGGAGCCGGCGGCGTGTGCCCGGGCTCCGGCGCGAGGAAGTCGCCCTGCTCGCCAACGTGAGCGTGGACTACTACGCCCGGCTCGAGCGCGGCGATCTCTCCGGGGTCTCCGAGGAGATCCTCGACTCGATCGCGCGGGCCCTCCAGCTCGACGAGGCCGAGACCGCCCACCTTTTCGACCTCGCCCGCGCCGCGCAGCGCCCGCCGGCTGCGCGCCGCCGCGCCTCCTCGAAGCCGCAGGTGCGGGAGAGCCTGCAGCGCCTCCTCGACGCCGTCACCGACGCCCCCGTGTGGGTTCGCAACGAGCGGATGGACTTCGTCGCCATGAACGCCCTCGGCAGGGCCCTCTACGCGCCCGTGCTGGAGGGCGGCGGGAACCCGCCCAACAACGCCCGTTTCCTCTTCCTCGACCCGGCCGCGACCGAGTTCTACCCCGACTGGAAGAAGAACATGGACGAGGTCGTCGCCACCCTGCGCGGCTACGCCGGCCGGAACCCGCACAACAAGGGCCTGACCGACCTGATCGGCGAGCTCGCCGCCGGCAGCAAGGACTTCAGCACCCGCTGGGCAGCCCACGACGTCCGCTTCCACCGCACCGGCCTCAAACGCATCCACCACCCCGTCGTCGGCGACCTCGAACTGGACTACGAAGCCATGGAACTGCCCGCCAACCCGGGCTGGACCATGTTCGCCTACACCGCCCCACCCGGGTCGCCCAGCGACGAACGCCTCAAACTCCTGGCCAGCTGGGCCGCCACGAACGTCCAGGCAGAGACCCGGACGCCAGAAGAGCTGCCCACAGACTCCGGGCGAGACGCCTGACAGGGAAGGCCCGGCTGATCACCGGCGCCGGCAGCCGCCCCGGAGGGGGGGCATCACCGGCCGCCCAGGCCGAGCTGGCCGCATCCACCGACCTCCCCCCGGGAACGAGAGGAACCATCCGCATGCCCACCGAGAACGCCCGCCGCAACCACGACGCGCTCTTCCCCGGCCACGTGTCCACCCTCGCGGAGACCGACCCGGAGCTGGTCGAGTACTTCGACAACTTCGCCTTCGACGAGGTCCTCGCCCACGACGACCTCGACCCTCGGCTGCGCCTGATGACCCAGCTCGCGTCCCTGATCGCGTGCCAGGCCCTCGGCGAGTACCGGGTCATGCTCGGAGCCGCGCTGACAGTGGGCGTCACCGCGGTCCAGGCCAAGGAGGTCCTCTACCAGGCCGTGCCCTACGTCGGGATGGCCAAGGTCTTCGACTTCCTCCACGCCACCAACGAGATCCTGGCCGAGCGCGGCGTCGAGCTGCCACTGCCCGGCCAGTCCACCACGGACCCGGCAACCCGGGTGCAGGAAGGCCTGGCTGTGCAGAAGCGCATCGTCGGCGCCGATGCCGTCGACGCCATGCGCGCCAACGCCCCCGAGGACGAGAAGCACATCCACCAGTACCTCGCCGGCAACTGCTTCGGCGACCACCTCACCCGCACCGGCCTCGACGTGCCGACCCGGGAACTGCTCACCTTCGCGATGCTCGCCTCCCTCGGCGGCTGCGAACCCCAGCTCGCCGGCCACGTCCGCGCCAACCTCAACGTGGGCAACGACCGCGCCCTGCTGCTGGACGTGCTCACCCAGCTCATCCCCTACATCGGCTACCCGCGCACCCTCAACGCCCTGCGCGTGCTCGACCAGACCACCCTGAAGGAGAACCCATGACAGACCGCCCCCAGAGCGTCCTCGTCGTCGGCGCGACCGGCAGCGTCGGCCGCCACGCCGTCGCCGAGGCCCTTCGCCAGGGCTACACCGTCCGGGCCCTCGTGCGGAACCCCTCCCCCTCCCGCACCCGCACCCTCCCGCCGGCTGCGGCGAGGTTCGTCGGCGACCTGACCAGGCCGGAGACCCTCAAGGCGGCGGTCGAGGGGGTCGACGCCGTGGTCTTCACGCACGGCTCGAGCACCAGCGAGCCGGACGTCAGGGAGATCGACTACGGCGGCGTCCGCAACATCCTCTCGGCCCTCGGCGGACGGCCAGTGCGGATCGCGCTCATGAGCGTCATCGGCGCCACCCGACGCGGCTCCGGCTACGCCGAATGGAAGCGCCGCTCCGAGCGGCTCGTCCGGGCCAGCGGCAACCAGTACACGATCGTGCGGCCGGGCTGGTTCGACTACAACAGCCCCGACCAGCGCACCATCGTCATGCTCCAGGGCGACACCCGCCAGTCCGGCAGCCCCGCCGACGGAGTCATCGCCCGCGACGAGATCGCCCGCGTCCTCATCGACAGCCTCAGCACCGACGCCGCCGACCACAGGACCTTCGAACTCGTCTCCGAGCGCGGACCCGAGCAGGACGACCTCGCCCCGGTCTTCGCAGCCCTGGCCGCCGACCCGGCCGGCTCCCTCGACGCCGCCGAGGACGCCGAGAACCTCCCGCTCGAGGGCGAACCGGCAGAGGTCCGACGGGACCTCGACGAGGTCGCCTCCGCCAGCCCCGAGCAGTAGCCGACGGACCTGCCCGTACGCATCGCATTCCAGACAATTCCGACCCCTGTGCACCCTCTCCCCGGTGCACTGTGAAAGGCATGACCATGGAACTCACTCTCAACAACGGCGTCACGATGCCAGCCCTCGGTCTGGGGGTCTTCCAGAGCGCCCCGGAGGAGACGACCGCGGCCGTGGAGGCCGCCCTGGCCGCCGGCTACCGGCACATCGACACCGCGGCAGCGTACGGCAACGAGCGCGAAGTGGGGGAGGGCCTGCGCCGCTCCGGCCTCGACCGCTCCGAAGTGTTCATCGAGACCAAGGTCTGGGTCAGCGACTACGGCTACGACCAGACCCTGCACGCCTGGGAGAAGGCTGCCGCCAAGCTCGGCCTCGACCAGATCGACCTGCTCATCCTCCACCAGCCCGCTCCCGACCGCTTCGAGAAGACAATCGACGCCTACAGGGCACTGGAGGCCCTGCTCGCCAACGGGCGTGTGCGCGCCATCGGCGTCAGCAACTTCATGCCACACCACCTCCAGCGGCTGCTCGCTGCGACCGACATCGTCCCCGCAGTGAACCAGGTGGAGCTCCACCCCTACTTCACCCAGCCCGAAGTGCAGGAGACCGACGCAGCGAACGGCATCCTGACCCAGGCTTGGTCGCCCATCGGAGGCATCACCTTCTACCCGGGCTGGGGCAACGAACGCAGGAACGTCATGCAGGACCCGGTTATCGGGGAACTGGCCACGACGCACGGCAGGACCCCCGCCCAGGTGATGCTGCGCTGGCACCTCCAGCAGGGCCGCTCGGCCATCCCCAAGTCAGTCAACCCCGGCCGCATCGCCGAGAACTTCGACGTCTTCGACTTCGAGCTCACAGCCGAGGAGCTCGCCCGCATCGATTCCCTCGACACCGGTGTGCGCAACGGACCCGACCCCGACCAAGTGCGCGCCGAACGGTTCGCCATGGTCATCCCAGAAGCCTGAGACAGAAAGGAAGGAGCACCATGAGCAGCGTCACCGTCGTCATCGGAGCCGGGTCGATCGGCCAGGCCATCGCCCGCCGAGTCAGCCCCGGACGGCACGTCCTGCTGGCCGACCTGAAGCAGGACAACGCCGACGCCGCGGCCGCCGTCCTCGCTGACGCCGGCTTCGACGCCACGACCGCCGTCGTCGACGCCTCGTCCCGGGAGTCCGTGCACGCCTTGGCAGCGCAGGCAGCGGGGCTCGGCGATGTCATCGCCGTCGTCCATGCTGCAGGCGTCTCGGCCAGCCAGGCCAGCATCGAGCAGATCCTTCGCGTCGACCTGTATGGCACCGCCGTCGTCCTCGAGGAGTTCGGGAACGTCATCGCCCCGGGCGGGGCGGGCGTCGTGATCGCCTCCCAGTCCGGGCACCGGCTGCCCGCCCTCACACCGGAGGAGGACCGCCAGCTGGCGACGGCCCCTGCCGACGAGCTCCTCACCCTGGCAATGCTGCAGCCGGAAAGCCTCAGCGATGGCCTGCACGCCTACCAGATCTCCAAGCGCGCCAACGTACTGCGTGTCCAGGCCGAGGCCATCCACTGGGGAGAGCGCGGAGCCAGGGTGAACGCCATCAGCCCCGGCATCATCATCACCCCGCTCGCCCGCGACGAGCTCGCCGGCGCCAATGGGGCCGGTTACCGCCGCATGCTCGAGCTCACCCCCGCCGGGCGCGCCGGCACCCCCGACGAGGTCGCCACCGTGGCCGAGCTGCTCCTGACCGACCGTGGCGCGTTCATCACCGGAAGCGACATCCTCATCGACGGCGGCGGCACGGCCTCCCACTTCTACGGACCCCTCGCGGGCCTCGCGCCCACGCCGAAGGTGGAGGAGCAGGCGTAGGCCCTCACCACCGGGGCTGAAGCGCCACGAGCGAATCCCACGTACTGACAGGGACTGCCGGCCCCGATCGGGGACGATGCCCGGCGTGGACAGCGCAGGTCGCGCCGACCCACGTCGACAGCGAACAGAAGAGGAATAAACATGACGGACAGCCACTTCGACCAGATCTTCCCCCTCGGGCAGCACAACGACGCGTATGCCCAGTACTTCACCGGGCAGAGCTACCTCGCGCCGCTCATCACCCAGGGGAGCGTCGGCGTCAGCAATGTGACCTTCGAACCGGGATGTCGCAACAACTGGCACGTCCACCATGGAAGCGGAGGCGGCGGCGACCAGATACTCCTGTGCACGGCGGGCAGCGGCTGGTACCAGGCCGAGGGCGAGGCCCCGACCAGCCTCGAGCCCGGATCGGTGGTCCGCGTCCCGGCGGGCACCAAGCACTGGCACGGCGCGAAGGCCAATTCATGGTTTAGCCACCTCGCCTTCATCACCCCCGGTCAGGACGTCAGCAACGAATGGCTCGAGCCGGTGACGGACGAGGCATACCAGAAGCTCGCCTGAATGACTATGGCAGCTTGGTTCAGGACCGGTGTGACGGGGTGGGTTCTAAGGATCGTCGCAACACCTGAGTAGTTTCAGGAGTTGTGTTGGCAGATGCGAAGTCTCGTCAGAGGATGCCCGGGGCGGTCGGGAAGACCGCCGAGCGGGCGAGGTACATCGAGCTGACCCGTCAGGGGCTGAACAATGCCGAGATCTGCCGGCAGCTCGGGATTCCCAGGAAGACGGGGAGCAAGTGGCGCAACGGCTACAAGGACCGCGACAAGTCCGGAGTCGTCCGCCATTACGCACCCATCGTCGAGGCTGCCCAGCGGGCTGAGAGGACGATTTCGGAGCGGTTCCTCTCGGAGGACGAGCGGGTGGCGATCGCGGACATGCTCGCCGCCGGACATAGCCTGCGGCGGATCGCCGCCACCCTCGGCCGGGCTCCCTCGACAGTGAGCCGGGAAGTGCGCCGCAACAGCGACGGGGCAGGAAAGTACCGCCCGTTCCACGCCCACAAGCTGGCCCAGCGTGCTCGACGGCGGGAGCGCAAGAGCAAGATCGCCGCCAGCCCCGAGCTGCGCGCCGAGATCCAGGAGCTGATGGGCAAGCGCTGGAGCCCGGCCCAGATCAGCCGGCACCTTCGCACCAGCCATCCCGACGACCCGACCCGGCGGGTCGTGCACGAGACGATCTACCGGGACATCTACGACTGGCGAGGCGGGGCTCTGCGCCGGGACTCGGCCCGGCTCCTGCGGACCAAGCGCAACCGGCGCCGGCCCTCCAGGCTCGTGCCCCGCCGCCGCTCCCGCTTCGGCCCGAACGTCCTGACGATCGCCGACCGCCCCTTCGAGCCCACTGACCGCACCATTGCGGGCAACTGGGAGGGTGATCTGATCATGGGCAGGAACAACTCCTCGGCCATCGCCACGCTCGTCGAACGCACGAGCAGGTTTCTGCTGCTCCTGCGCGTCGACGCCGCCCACCGGGCCGACAGCCTCAGGGACAGCCTCATCAAGGCCTTCCTCGAGCTGCCTGAGGGGATGCGCCGCTCGATCACCTGGGACCAGGGCTGGGAGATGGCCCGGCACGCAGAGATCACCCTCGCGACCGGCGCCGCCGTCTACTTCTGCGACCCGCACTCGCCCTGGCAGCGCGGGACCAATGAGAACACCAACCGGCTCCTGCGCGACTACTTCCCCAAACGCACCGACCCGAACGTGCACGGCCCCGCGAAGCTGAGGGCTGTCGCTGCCGAACTCAACGCCCGACCGCGGAAGACGCTCGGCTGGGCCACCCCGCAGGAACGATTCGCTACCCTTCTGGCAGGAGGCAGATAGCCGCCGGTGTTGCGACGAGCAATGGAATCTGCCCCGTCACCCTGGTCCTCGTTCGGGTTGACATGGCCACGCCCGCTTGCGAAGTCGCTCTTCATCTCCGAGGCCACGGTGAAGACGCACCTCGTGCACATCTACGCGAAGCTCGGCGTGGAGAACCGGACGGCGGCGATCGCCGAGGCCCGGCGTCGCCGCATCATCCGGGCGTAGGCGCTCGGCCCGGCGCTGCTCGACGGTCGTGGCCAGGATGACCCCGAAGGCGACAGCCGCCCCGACCAGGGTCTCCACGGCACGGTCACGGGTGAGGACCTCTCCGGGCACCGCGCTGACGAACTGCCCCAGCAGCAGCGCGACCGGCGTCATGAACACGAGGGCGACGCTGTAGTGCCGCACCACGTAGACCTCTCCGACGAACTGGAGGGCCGCGAGGCCCACGGCGAGCTGGAGCGGGGACCAGTGCACCGAGAGCAGCGCCCCCGTGAGGACGACGCCGCCGAGGGTCCCCACCGCGCGGTGGACGGCGCGGACGAGCGCGCTGCTGGCATCCGCCGCTGCGATCGGCGCGCAGGCCGCCACCATCGCCCAATAGCTGTGGCCGAGCCCCGCCGACGTGGCGACGAGTCCGGAGAAGCCGGTCGCCGCGAGGTAGCGGCCGCCGTGGCGCACCATGCGGCGCAGGCCAGGGCGGGGCGGCTCCACGAGGCCGCGCTCGGGCGTGCGGCGGCGGGCCCAGGCGCGCCCGGCGAACCCGAGGACGAGGACCACGGCGACGCTGCCGGCGGCCGCGGCCCCAGCCTCCCAGGGCGCGCGGGAGAAGGGCACGGCCGCGCTGCCCGTGAAGGCGAACAGGGGGAAGAACGGGCCCATCGGGCGCAGGCGCAGCACGTCGGAGACGACCGAGAGGACGCCGGCGAGGACCACCGTCAGGAACGCGACGGGCCACACCCCCGCCCCGGCCCGGTTGGCCGCGACGCCCAGGAGCACGCACAGGGTCATGATCGCCCCCGCCTCGGTCTGGTGCCTGAGCCGCAGCCAGTGGGGCTCCACCCGCCCGTAGACCCCCGTCAGTGCGCCGAACATGGCGTAGACCGTGAGGTCGAGCCGGCCCGCGAGCACGAGGGCCACGAGCGGTACCGCGATGCCGAGGGCGACGCGCAGGGCCGGGAGGCGGTGGCCGTCTCCCGGGGGCATGCGGAAGAACTGGCGGGCGTGCTCCTTCACCGGGCGGGCTTCCTCTTCTCAGTCGTGGGATGGGCATCCGTATAAGAATATTCGTATACGAACAATTCCAGTCTAGACTTGCCTGTGACCGCGGGACGGCCGCGGGCGTCGTGATATTGGACTCGGGCAGGGGCGGATGGCGGAGGAGCTCAACGGGGAGGTGTTCCACCTCATGCGGCGCCTCATGCAGGACCACGCGACCGCCTGGCAGGCGGCGGTGCCTGAGCTGACCAAGGCGCAGTACGCCGTCATGCGTGCCGTCGCAGAGCACCCCGGCATCGAGCAGGCGAGGCTCGGAGTCGCCGCTGCCACCGGCAAGGCCACCCTCGCCGAGCTCCTCGGCCGGCTCGAGAAGCGCGGGCTCCTCGAGCGCACGGTCGATGCCCGCGATCGCCGGCGCCGCTACGTGGCCCTCACGGATCAGGGCGCCGAGCTCCTTGAGAGCTGGCTCCCCGCCGTCCGCCGCGTCGACGAGGCGATGCTCGATGCGGTCAGCCCCGCCGAGCGCGCCGACCTCATCCGCCTGCTCCGCGCACTGCTCCGCGACACCCAGTAGCGCTCTTCCCCCGGGCACAATGGACCGGTGACCTCCCTGGCCCTAGGGATTACCATGACCGCCGTCGCCGAGGGGCTCGCGTTCGGGGCCCACTACAGCCTGCCGCAGGACGAGTTGCTGAACGGGTTGCTGCCTGTCGTTGTGTCGGGAAACGGCGTGCTGCAGTGAACGCCCCCGAGCGTGGGTGGCCTTGCATTGTTCGTCCCGCGAACTCTGCTTCTGCGAGAGCGGCGGACATCGACAACGCCATGGTGCGCAGCTAAAAAACACCGCGCCGGTCCCCTGGAGACTACGGACATCGTGGGCTTGGACCTCCGGCTCAGCATCGCCAATACCTGCAGTCGACCCTCGGCGCCCGGTTTGCCCCGCCGCTGATCCTGCGGGACGTGGTGGCCCGCGGAGAGCTAGGCCGCAAATCCGGGGGGAGGGCTTCTTCGACTGGAGCTGAACCTCGCTGCGCCGCAGTTAGACCCAGGTTTTCGCCAGCGCCGTGTACCCCTTGTCGATCAGGCTGTCGTCGGCTTCCTTCAATGTTGCAAGACGTGGGTCCTCGGTGGCGGCGCGGTCCAGGACGCTGTAGTGGTGGGTGAGTTCGTAGCTGAGCTCAACACGGGCGCGGCGGCCAGCTGCAGTGTTCGAGGTGCCTTCCGCGATGAAGCGTTCGACGGCGGCAATGGCGGCTTCCACGCGCATGTGTTGGGCGCGGAGGAGGCGTTCGGGGAAACGGTAGCTGGTGGCCCACGTGATGACCAGGGCGATGGCCCCTCCGATGATCGTTCCGAGCAACCGGTCCAGGAGCAGCCCGGAGGGGGGACCGCCTAGCCCGGTGGCTTCGATGGCCAGCAGCGTCATGGGGGTCACGAGGATCAGCGCGAGGAAGTAGTTGAAGGGGATCAGGACGTCCTGGCCGACCAGGCTGACAATGATGATGCCAACCACCCACCAGGGGCCGGGATCCAGGACCATGACAAACGCCACCACCAAGAGTCCGACGAAGGTGCCGATGGCCCGGTGGACTGCCCGCCGTGTGGTGGCAACGCGACCGGTCCATTGATGTAGCACGAGTGCGGCCGTCAGGATCGCCCAGTAGGAGTGCCCAATTCCAGCCAGCTCGCTCACGAGGCCTGCGAGGCCGGCTGCCAGCGCTATGCGCCAGGCGGTGAACCAGGGGACCGAGTCCCGGCGCAGCGCGTGGGCGAGCAGGAACGTGAAGCTGGGCCGGCCGAGCAGCAGCGGGGTGTCCGCGGTCAGCTGCCGGATCCGGGCGGGAGGGCTTGAGTGTTCAAGGACGCTGGCCGCCAGGTCCCGGTTGATTGCGAGGAGCTCGTTCTCGCGGTTGCGGTGGCCCCGGCCCGTCGTTGCCGGGTGCGCCGAGTTCAGTGTCAGCCAGGCGCGGTTGACGGCGCCGTATGCGCCGGCGAGGAGCCTGCGGCGCCGCTCGGGATTGGGGGAGCCGCTGCGCCCAGCTGGTCCTGCTGCAGCGCGGTAATCTTCGACGGCGCGCCGGGCGGCGGCAACTGCACGCTGTTCGGGGCGGTGCGGGTCGACGACGAGGACCAGCAGGGTCAGGCAACCGGTGAACAGCGCGGCAAAGGCTGTGATCCCCACAATCTTCCACCCAAGGTGGGGGTCCATGCCGAAATAGGTGCCGAGGACGGCCCCATAGAACAGCAGGAGGGGTCCCGGGCCGGAGGTCAGCAGAAACCCGTAATAGGCCACGACGGCGACCAGGATCAGGATCATGATGACCGGGATGGTGGCCCACCGGTAGGGGGCGAGCAGGACGCCGAGGGTCATCGAGAGGCTCATCGTCGCGGCGATCAGCAACCCGTTGCGCACCCTGGCCCACAATGGACGCTTTGACTCCCACAGGGCGAGCATCGAACCCAGCAGGGAGATGGCGCCGAGTTCCGGTCCGAAGAGGAGGCAGGAGGCCACCACCGTCAAGGATGAAATGATGCCCGCCTGGAGCGACGGCGCGATGGTTGCGCGCGCGTCCCGCAGGGCGAAGAGGTCGCCGAACCAGGCGCGGATACGGTCAAGGCTTGTGCGGAAGGCCACCGGGAGGGGGAATCCTTTCGAGGTAGGAGGGGCGCTGCGGGATCCTCCGACATCCCGACCGGTCGACCGGCGGTGTTGCAGGCCGCGCGCCGTCTTCACTTGCCGTGCGGTTCCTTGCCCATGGAGTGGAAGAGCTGGGTGGAGGAGAGCGCGTTGAACGGCATCGGGATGTTGTGCTCGAGGCCCTTGAGGTGGGCGGCCTTGAGGTCCTTCAGGAGCACGGCGAGGGCCGTGTCGGCGGTCCATTCGGAGACGGAGTCCCAGTTCCGGGCGACCCAGCTGTCGCCGGTGCTCACCTTGAACAGGTTCAGGAGTTCGTCCTGGGGCAGGCTGTAGTGTCCGCCGAAGGCGAGTCCTTCGGCGACGGCGTTCATGTTGATGCCGAGGACGAGGTTGTTGACGAGTTTCGCGGCCTGGCTGTTGCCGGGCTTGTCGCCGTAGTAGAAGACGTTGGAGCCGACGGCATCGAAGTAGGGGCGGGCGGCGGTTACGGTGTCCTGGTCGCCTGAGGTCATGATCGAGAGGGTGCCGGCCTGTGCGCCCGTGGAACCGCCGCTGACGGCGGCCGCGATGAGCTTGACGTTGCCGACGGCTTCGACGCGTCGGCCCAGCTCGTTCATCGTGTCCGGGTCGAGGGTGCTCATGACGATGATCGTCAGATCCGTGGACTCGGAGGACAGGAGCCCGCCGTCGCCGAGGATGACGTCGACATTCTGGGCGTAGTCGCGGACCATCGAGATGACGGCGTCGTCGGCCTGGGCGGCGACGTCCGCCAGGTTCTCGGCGATGGTGATGCCCGCGGCCCGGGCCTTGTCGCGGCTTCCCTGAAAGGCGTCGTGGCCGATCACCTCGAATCCTGCCTTGTTCAGGTTCACTGCCATGGGAAGTCCCATGGTCCCCAGTCCGACAAAGCCGATCTTCTTGCTCATGATGGGTTCCTTCCTAGTTAGCGTCGGTGGAAGTAGCCATGCCCCGCTCGGCCATGACCTCCTTGAGGAGGGTCAGGGCGTTGAGGACACGGGGGAACCCGACGTAGGGGAGAAGGTGGATCAGGGTGCCCACGATCTTCTCCTTGGTCAGGCCCACATTGAAGCCGACATTGAGGTGGAGCTTCAGCTGAGGCTCCGTGCCCAGCGCGGTCAGCGTGGAAATGGTCGCCATGGTCTGCTCCTGCTGAGTGAGGCTCTTGCGGGAGTAGATGTCGCCGAAGGCGAAGGAGACGATGTAGTCCGCAAGATCCGGGTCCAAGTCCCTGTACGACTCGACCAGCTTTGCGTGGTCGAACGTGTTCGCATGCTCTGAAGAGACGAGCTCCATCATGCGGTCCATGCCGCGTTGGTAACGGTCTACGGCCATCGTGTGCTCCTTAGCTGTTCTGGGCGCTTCGGTCGGATATAATGAAACGCTACGTTGCGTTTCAAGGATAGCACTGGGAGGGTGGGCGTGGTAGGGGTAAGGGTTGTGACTAACAAGACGGCGGAGGGCCCGAACCCGGAAACGGCGACCTCGGGCCACGGCAGGCGCCGCGCGCGGACGGAGCGCGCCGTCCTGGACGCCACCCGGGCCCTGCTGGGCGAGGCCGGCTTCGCCGGGCTGACGGTCGAGGGAGTGGCGGCCCGCGCCGGCGTGGCCAAGACGACGATCTACCGCCGGTACCGGTCCAAGACCGACCTCGCCCTCGCCCTCCTCATGGAGATGGTGGACCAGGTGAGCACCCGTCCCTATACCGGGGACACCGCGGCTGAGCTCGTGGCGCTGATCGACAAGACTGCCGAGCTCATGCAGACCTCCGTGATGGGGTGGATCATGAAGGGCCTCGTGTCGGAGGTCGCTGCCGATCCCCACCTCGCCGAGGTCTACCGCGGGCAGGTTGTCACCCGTCGGCAGGCCGAGGTCACTGAGCTTGTCGAGCGTGGCAAGGCGCGCGGCGAGCTCAGGGAGGACCTCGACCCCGAAATGGTCACCGACCTCCTCCTCGGGCCCATCTACTACCGGTTCTTCCTCAGCGGCTCTCCAATGGACCCAGGATTCGGACGCCGCCTCATCGCGGCTCTGCTTCCGTCACTCGCCCCGGCCGGACAGTCCGGGAACGACTGACCGGGTGTCCTGCGCCGAGGCGGCCGACGCACGGTATGGGTGATCCAGCTCGTCGATGGGAGTGAACGCCGTCTCCCTCATGTAGTAGACGGCTACCGAAGCGATGACCATGACCCCGGCGGCGCCCGCTGCAACAGGGACCCAGCCGAAGGTGCCCTCCCCGACGATGAGGGCCGCGATCATCGGCGCGAAGCCGGCCAGCAGATTGCCGATCTGGTTGCCGACGGCCATGCCGGAGTAGCGGATGGGGCTGGCGAACTGCTCGGCATAGAACGCCGGCCACACGCCGTTGTAGGCCGAGAAGAAGAGGGTCATGTTGACGAAGGCGACCGCAAAGACCAGCGGCAGGCTGTGCGACATGATGGCCATGAAGTAGAGCGGAAGCGTCAGGGCGCAGCCGACGGCCGAGATGATCATGAGGGGGCGGCGCCCGTACCTGTCGGCAAGCCTCCCGGCGAGCGGGAGCGTGAACATCGACAGGCCAATGGTGACGGCATTGATGGTCAGCATCGCGACCCGGTCGATCCCCGCCGTGGTGGTCGCGTAGCTGAGGATGAAGACCGTGAAGAGCGACTGGAAGATCGCGATGGTCGTCGCGAGGGCCACCCGGACCACGTCGAGGGGCTGGTGACGCAGGACCTCCACGATCGGCCTGCCCGAGACATCGTCGTTCGACTTCGCCTCCTCGAACGTGGGCGTCTCATGGAGGGTGTTGCGCACGAAGACGGTCACGGCGGTGACGACGATGGAGAGCAGGAACGGCACGCGCCACCCCCACGAGTACAGGGCCTCATGGGACAGGGTGGCGACGGGGAGGAAGACCACCGTCGCGAGGACCATCCCGAGGGCGTAGCCCACCATGACGAAGCTGGAGAAGAACCCGCGGCGGCCCTCGGGCGAATGCTCGAGCGTCAGCACCGAGGCGCCGGCGCTCTCGGCGCCCGCCGAGAACCCCTGCAGGAGTCGGCACGCGGTGAGCAGGACCGGAGCCCAGAGGCCGACCGAGCTGTAGGTCGGAAGGAGCCCGATCGCCAGGGAGACCAGGCCCATGAGGAGCACGGTGGCCAGGAGCGCCTTCTTGCGCCCCACCCTGTCGCCGAAGTGGCCCATCACGAGGGCGCCGATCGGCCGCGCGGCGTAGCCGACTCCGAAGGTGCCGAAGGCGGCGACCACTCCTACGGCCGGGTCGAGGCTGGGGAAGAACAGGGCGTTGAAGACGAGGGCTGCGGCCGAGCCGTAGATGAAGAAGTCGTAGTACTCGAGGGCGCTTCCGAGGAGCGACGCGATGGCCGCCTTCTTGGGGGTCCGGAGATGGGCTGTCTGCACGGGGGTTCCTGCCTGTCGGATCAGGTCTCGGCGGCGTCGTTGCCGGCGCGAAGACATGGAAGGGGTGGCGGACGCGGCGGGCGGAGGGCATCTGTATGTGATGGCCGCCACATCAGACTTCCACGGTAGGGGCGCGGTGCAGCCGGCAGGTGTTCCAGATTGGAACAGCCCTCGGGGTCAGCGCGCGGCCGAAGAACCCTCGTCGCGGTCCAGCCCGAACGAGCGCATCTTGCGGTACAGCGTGGTGCGGCCGATCCCCAGCGCGGCGGCGGCCGCGGAACGGTTGCCGCCAGCTCTGCGGAGGGCGTCGACGATGGCGTCGTACTCGAGGGCCTCGATGGCGCTCAGGGACCGTGCCCGGCGCCGGAGGTGCTCCGGGAGGTCCTCCAGCCGGAGGACGCGTCCCCCGCGCTGGGCGATCAGCAGTTGGAGCGTGGTCCTGAGCTCGGCCACGTTCCCCGGCCAGTCCCATCCCACCAGCGCCTGCATCACCGCGGGCGGCACCGCGACGCGGTCCTCCTCGGGCCACTCGTCGACGATGGCGCGGACGAGGGCCGGGATGCGGTCGCGCGTCCGGCGGAGGGCGGGAATCGTCGAGATCGGGGCCACCGCGACGATCCGTGAGCGGACCTGCTCGCCGAGCGATTCGTCGTCGAACGTCAGGGCAAGACGGGGCGCCGCCCCCTGCGCGTCCCCGGCCGCAGCCTCCGCGGCGAGGCGCACGGCCGGCTCGAGCGCGCGGTATCCGAGCAGATCGAGCGCGTCGAGGTGGCGGACGACGACGGACCGGCCCGCCGTCAGTGCCCGGCCGGCCAGCGCGGCCAGCTCCGCCATGCCGCCGGTGGGGGGCGCCGCAGCGTCGAGGGTGAGCGGCTCCTCGCCGGCGGACCTCCCGGCCAGCCACTCCCGGGCCGCATAGTGCTTGCCCGACCCCGGCGGCCCCGCCACCCCCACGATCCCGCTGGAGCGGGACAGCAGCTCGAGCTCCGCGGCGTTGGCGCCCGTCCGGCCAGGAGCGGCGGTGTCGTGCTGGGGGCTGGCCGTCCCGCTGTCCCTGAGCTCGAGCGCGAAGACCGCAGAGCCCTCGAGCCTGCGGGCCTCAGCCGTGGAGGTGGACGCGGGCAGCTCGACGACGTTCGACGCCGCCTTCCAGTCGAGCTGCTGGAGCCTCTGCCACAGGACGGCGTGGGCATCGGGGGACAGGTGCGAGAGGGCGCGGACGTCGGCGATGACCGTCTCCTGGCCGAGCACGAGGACCGGGTCCTTGGTGGACCGCGACCGGAGGAAGGCCGCCGTTGCGGCCAAGTCGATGGGCGCACTGATCTCGGTGAGCCGCGCCTCGATCTGCTGGGCGGCCTGCCGGGCCATCGCCAGCATGAGAGGATTCGAGGCTTCCAGCGTGGCGGCGAAGGCGATGGACCCTGCGACGCGTCCCGTCCGGGGGTCGATGATGGGGGCGCCGGCGCAGGCCAGCGACTCGAGGACGTCATTGAAGTGCTCGGGCCCTCGGACGGACACCGGGGTGCGGTCCTCCATGGGCGTCCCGAGCCCGTTGGTGCCCAGGGCTCCCTCGGAGAAGTCGAAGCCCTCGGTCGCGAAGGCCCGGTCCAGCCTCCGGCCGTCCCCGCGGTCCGAGAGGCGCCGGGCGACGATCTGGCCGCTGCGGTCGCTCAGGAAGACGGCAACCCGCATCCCGGAGAGGGAGTCCTGCCACATGTCCAGGACCGGCCCTGCGGCGACGACCAGCGGATTGCGCGCGTCGATCGCGTCGATGAAGCGGGGCGGCACCGGCGCGTTCGAGGCATGTACGCTCACCGAGCGGCGCCAGCTCCGCTCGATCGAGGGGCTGACCCCTGCGAGCTCCTTCTGGGCGAGCAGGCCGCGCTGAAGGAGGAGTTCCCGGGCAGCCTTGAGCCGGTCCAGCTCGCGCGCGTCGCTCTCAGCCACGTGGACCTCGGGACACTGACCGACGCTTCATCCTTCAATGATCCCAGCGCTGCTCATACGCGGCCAATACCAAAGATGAGGTGCATTGATTCCGCCTGTGCAATGGCGTTTGGGCGGCCGTCCGAGGGGGCTGGGCGGTGTTCCACATCGGAACAGTCGACGGGTCTTGTGCCACGGGACACTCGATGCAGTGGCCCCGATCACACCGATGTTCCCCACGGAGGCCAGACGTACAAAGGAGTATCTCGATGACTATCACCCAGGGCTCTTCGGCCACGGTCTCCCGCGAGTCGGAGAGCCTCCGCAGCCTCTACGCCGACTGGTCGGACATCATGGCCAGCAGCGAGCTCACGATGCGCCTCTTCCGGAGCATCTTCGACGAGTGGCACCAGCCGACGGCCGAGCCCGAGGACGTGACCTACAAGGAGGAGACGGTCGGCGGCGTGCCCGGCATCTGGGCCTTCCCCGCCGGCGCCGACAGGGCCCGTGTGCTCCTCTACACGCACGGCGGCGGCTTCGCCGTCGGCTCGGCCTCGAGCCACCGCAAGCTCGCGGCCCACGTCGCCAAGGCCCTCGGCGTGACGGCCTTCGTCCTCGACTACCGCCGCGCCCCCGAGCATCCGCACCCGGCGCAGATCGAGGACGGAGTGGCCGTCTTCAAGGCCCTGCTCGAGCGCGGCATCAAGGCCGAGGACATCACGACCATCGGTGACTCCGCCGGCGGGAACCTCGCCGTCGCCATCCCCCTCGCCCTGCGCGAGCAGGGCCAGCCCCTCCCGGGCCTTGTCATCGCCTTCTCCCCGTGGCTCGACATGGAGAACTCCGGCGAGACGCTCGTGACCAACGATGCGACCGACGCCCTCATCAGCCGGGGGCTCCTCGAAGGAATGATCGCCGGCGTCTTGGGCGGCCTGACCGACCCGGACAACCCGCTCGCCAACCCGCTCTACGCGGACTTCACGGGGTTCCCCAAGCTCTACGTCAACGCGGGCGGCGCGGAGGCCCTGCTCGACAACGCGACGCGGCTCGTCGAGAGGGCGCAGGCGGCGGGGGTCGAGGTGACGCTGTCCATCGCGCCCGGCCAGCAGCACGTCTTCCCGTTCCTTGCGGGCCGTGCGCCGGAGGCGGACCAGGAGATTGCCAAGATCGCCCAGTGGTACCGCGCCTGACCCTCACCGAACCCCATCTGACCCGAGAGACAAGGGAGTCCTCATCATGAGTGCACAGGACAACACGCCGGCCGAGAACTTCGATGCCATCGTCATCGGCGCCGGCTTCGGCGGCATCTACCAGCTCCACACGCTGCGCGACCAGCTGGGCCTCAAGGTCCGTGCCTTCGACCGCGCCGGCGGCGTGGGCGGCACCTGGTACTGGAACCGGTACCCGGGAGCCATGTCGGACACCGAGAGCTTCGTGTACCGGTACTACTGGGACAAGGAGATGCTCCAGGAGTGGGACTACGACCACCGGTACCTCAACCAGCCCGACATCCTTGCCTACCTCGAGGCGGTCGTCGAGAAGCACGACCTGGCCCGTGACATCCAGCTCAACACCGAGATCACGGCCATGGACTTCGACGAGTCGACGGACCGGTGGACCGTGAGGACGGGCGACGGCGCGGCCTACACCGCCCGCTACATCGTCTCGGCGCTGGGGCTGCTCTCCTCGACGAACTTCCCGACGTTCCCGGGCATGGAGACCTTCAAGGGCCGGATCGTCCACACGGGCGCCTGGCCGGACGACCTGGACATCACGGGCAAGCGCGTCGGCGTCATCGGCACCGGCTCCACCGGCACGCAGGTGGTCTGCGCCGCCTCCAAGATCGCCTCGCACCTGACCGTCTTCCAGCGCTCGCCCCAGTACAGCGTCCCCTCCGGCAACGGTCCGGTCACGCCCGAGTACGTTCAGGAGAAGCGGGAGAAGTACGACGAGATCTGGGAGCAGGTCCGCAACTCGGTCGTCGCCTTCGGCTTCGAGGAGAGCACGGTCCCCGCCATGAGCGTCTCGGAGGAGGAGCGCGAGCACCGCTTCCAGGCTGCCTGGGACCGCGGCAACGGCTTCCACTTCATGTTCGGAGCCTTCTGCGACATCGCGACCGACCCCGAGGCCAATGAGGCGGCAGCGGCCTTCATCCGCAGGAAGATCGCCGAGATCGTCAAAGACCCGGAGACGGCCCGCAAGCTCACACCGACCGACCTCTACGCGAAGAGGCCGCTGTGCAACTGGGACTACTACGAGTCGTACAACCGGGACAACGTCGAGCTGGTGAGCATCAAGGAGAACCCGATCGAGGAGATCACCTCCGAGGGCGTGCGCACGGCGGACGGCGTGGTCCACGAGCTGGACGTGATCGTCTTCGCCACCGGCTTCGACGCCGTCGACGGCAACTACCTCCGCATGAACATCCGCGGCCGCGACGGCCTCACCATCCAGGACCACTGGAAGGACGGCCCGACCAGCTACGTCGGCGTCACCACGGCGCACTTCCCGAACCTGTTCATGATCCTCGGACCGAACGGCCCCTTCACCAACCTGCCGCCGTCGATCGAGGCCCAGGTCGAGTTCATCACCGAGCTGATCCGCACCGCGGAGGCCGACGGCGTGACGACCATCGAGCCCACCGTCGAGGCCGAGGAGAAGTGGACCCAGACCTGCCGCGAGATCGCGGACATGACCCTGTTCCCGAAGGCCGATTCGTGGATCTTCGGCGCCAACATCCCCGGCAAGCCGAACACGGTCATGTTCTACATGGCTGGGCTCGGGGCCTACCGCGGGGTGCTCGCAGAGGTCGCCCAGAAGGGCTACGAGGGCTTCGAGCTCCGTTCGCCTGCCGTCGTCTAGCCGCAACGCCGCGTGGGGGCCGTCGAGCCCCCACGCGGCGCCCGGCACTGTCGATCCTGCAACGATCCGACCAAGAGGGATTCCATGCACGCCTACGCTGTTCTCAGCAACACTGCCCACGCCATTGCGGACATCGAGCTGCCCACCCACGAGCCCACCGGGACCGAAGTCCGGCTCCGCGTGGTGCGCTCGGGGATCTGCCACACCGACACCCATCTGCGCGAGGGCTACTACGATCTCGGGAGCCGGGGCAGGCTCAACCTCCTCGACCGTGGGATGACCTATCCCATGGTCATGGGGCACGAGGTGGTCGGCGTGGTCGAGGCGGTCGGTCCCGAGGCGACCGGGGTCGAGGTCGGCCAGACCAGGCTCGTCTTCCCCTGGATCGGCTGCGGCTCGTGCGATGCCTGCCGCGCAGGTCACGAGAACCTGTGCCCGGCCCCGCAGAACCTCGGAGTCGCGCGGCACGGCGGCTACGCGGAGTACATCGCCGTCCCGCATCCGCGGTACCTGCTCGACATCGACGGCCTCGACGAGAGCTGGGCGGCAACGCTGGCGTGCTCGGGTCTCACGGCGTACAGCGCGGCGCGGAAGGCACTGCCTGACACGCCCACCGTTCCCGTCGTCGTCATCGGCGCGGGCGGTGTCGGCCTGACGGCCATCGCGACCCTCGCCGCCCTTGGGCACCGTGAGATATGCGCCGTCGACCTCCAGGAGCGCAACCTCGGCCTTGCTCGCGAACTGGGTGCCAGCACGGTGGTCCGCGCGGATCAGGACAATCTGGCGGCGGCGATCACGGGTGCGCTCGGCGGTCCCGTCGCGGCCGTCATCGACTTCGTCAACACGGGCAAGACGGCATCGGTGGCCTTCGACATCCTCCAGAAGGGCGGTCGGATGGTGCAGGTCGGCCTCTTCGGGGGAGAGCTGACCGTGCCGACTGCACTGCTGACGCTCAAGATCATCACCATCCAGGGAAGCTTCGTCGGCTCGCTGGGTGAGCTGGGCGAACTCGTTGCCCTCGCCAAGACCGGCGCGCTGCCCCACATCCCGATCATCGAGGGGACGCTCAGTGCCTCCGAGGTCGATGCGGCCCTCGACAGGCTCGCCAACGGCGGGGTTCCGGGGCGCATCGTCCTCGGTGCCGCCTCCTCCATGTCCTGACCCTGCAAGGAAAGACAGCATTCCCGTGAGCATCTACCAGACCGTCAATCCCGCCACCGGCCAGTCCGTGGCGTCCTTCCCCGCGCTGAGCGATGCCGAGGTCGAGGAGGTCCTCGCCCAGTCTGCCGGAGCCTACGCGTCGTGGCGGAAGGCGCCGCTGAAGGACCGGGCGGCCGTCCTGAGGCGGGCGGCGGAGCTGCACCGCGAGCGTTCCGAGGAGCTCGCCGCCCTGCTGACCCTCGAGGTCGGAAAGCCGATCGCGGAGGCGCGCGGCGAGGTGGCACTCGTGGCGAACATCTACGAGTACTACGCCGACCATGCCGAGGAGTTCCTAGCGGATGAGCAGCTGAGCATCGCCGGACCCGGCGAGGCGATCGTGCGCACTGAGCCGATCGGCCCGATCGTCGGCGTCATGCCCTGGAACTTCCCCTACTACCAAGTGGCCCGCTTCGCGGCGCCGAACCTGGCCCTGGGCAATACGGTGATCGTGAAGCACTCCCGCAACTGCCCCCAGTCCGCCCTCGCCATCGAGGCCGTCCTGCGTGAGGCGGGCGTGCCGGAGGGCGTGTACACGAACGCGTTCGCCACTAGCGGCCAGATCGCGGCCATGGTCGCGGACCCGAGGGTCCGGGGCGTGTCGTTGACCGGGTCGGAGAAGGCCGGTGCGGCGGTCGCGGAGGTCGCGGGCCGGCACCTGAAGAAGTTCGTCCTCGAGCTGGGCGGCTCCGACCCGTTCATCGTCCTGGCCGACGCCGACCTCGACAGGGCCGTCGCCGACGCCCTCGCCGGCCGCCTCTACAACGCGGGCCAGGCGTGCACTGCCTCGAAGCGCTTCATCGTCGAGGATGCCGTCTACGACCAGTTCCGCACGCGCTTCGCCGAGGCGATGACATCGGTCCAGGCCGGCGACCCCACAGACCCGGGGACCAGGCTGGGCCCGCTCTCCTCACGCGCGGCGGCCGAGGAGCTCGCGGAGATCGTCGACGAAGCCGTCGCCCGCGGCGCCGCCGCGGTCGCCGGGGAGACCACGGAGGGTGGGGGAGCGTACTTCCCCGCGACCCTGCTCACCGGCGTCGTGCCGGGGATGCGGGCCTACTCCGAGGAACTGTTCGGCCCAGTCGCCGTCCTGCACCGCGCCTCGTCCGCTGCGGAGGCGGTCCAGATCGCCAACGACTCGCCCTACGGCCTCGCGGCCTCGGTCTACACCGGGGACGAGGCCGCCGCGCGGGAGATCGCCGCCCAGCTCGAGGCCGGAATGGTCTGGATCAACGGGATCAGCCGAAGCGCCCCGGACCTGCCGTTCGGCGGGGTCAAGCTCTCCGGCGTAGGACGCGAGCTCGGTCGCTACGGCATCAACGAGTTCGCCAACAAGAAGCTCGTCCGCACCCCCAAGCCCGCCACCGCCTCATAGGCCCGAGCCGGGACCGGAATGGGAACCGCCCTGAGGGGCCGTTCCCGTTCCCTCCGGTTCGCCGGACGGCCACACGGCCTCGGCGAGCCGGAGGACGGCGCCCAGCGCCTTGCTCTCCTCGTTGGGCATCCACGCCATCCGCAGCTGGATCGGCAGCGTCGGATCGAGCACCCTGAGGAACCTGACGTGGGGGTCGACCACATTCTCGGCCATCGAGGACAGGGTCAGGGAGCAACCCACTTCCGCGCCGACGAGCGCCATGGCGGTCCACGAGTCCGGGACGACCTGGACGATCTCGGCGTCGAATCCCGCCTCCACGCTGAGGCGGCGCAGCCGGTCGATGAGGACGGAACCCTCGTACGGAGGCAGCGAGACCCACGACTCTTCGGCCAGATCGGCCATGTGAACCTCGTCCTGCCCGGCAAACCGGTGGGAGGCGGGGACCGCCACGACGAGATGCTCCGTGGCGATGACCCGTGTGCTGACGCCCCCCGGGACCAGGTCCCAGCGGCCCAGGCAGATCTCGACCTCGCCCCGCAGGACCTTCCCGAGCGCGGGCAGGGCGAAGTTCTGGCTGTCCAGGCCGAACGTGATCCCCGGGTAGCGCCGCCGGACCTCCCGCGCGAGGACGCCGATCAGCACGTGGGTGGAAGCCCCCGAATAGGCGACACGCACGAGGCCGGCCTCGCCGCGGCTCGCGGCCAGGACCGCGGACTCGGCGCGCCGTGCCGACTCCAGCATCTCCCGGGCCGGCTCCACGAGGGCAACGCCCTCCTCCGTCAGCCGCACGTTGCGCGTGCTGCGCACGAACAGGTCTGCCTTCAGTTCGCGCTCGAGCTGCCGGATGGTCCGGCTGACGGGCGGCTGCGCCATGTGCAGCCGCTCCGCCGCCCGGCCGAAGTGAAGCTCCTCGGCGACGGCCAGGAAGACCCGCATCTGCTGCAACTCCATGTCCAGATTATTGCATCCGAGGCATATATATGGCCATCAATAGGTATTGGACGCGCAGTAATCATCGGTGGGACCGTAGCTGTATGCCGCCGCAGACGTCGACAGAGGAGTTGGGATGACTGCGCAATTGATCACCACGGAGCAGGATGCCAGCGTCCCGCCCGGGGCCGCCCCCGCGGTCCATGATGCGTTCGGCCGCAGGTCGTCCGGCCCGCTGGCCGGCCTCGTGGTCGCGGACTTCAGCCGGGTCCTGGCCGGCCCCTACTGCACGATGCTCCTCGCGGACATGGGAGCCACTGTCCTCAAGGTCGAGGGACACGGTGGCGACGAGACCCGCGCCTGGAAGCCCCCAGTCCGCGACGGCGAATCCACGTACTACCTCTCGATCAACCGCAACAAGCGCTCGATCGCCCTCGACTTCAACGACCCGGAGGACCTTGCGGCCGCCCGCAACCTCGCCGGCCGCGCCGATGTCGTCATCGAGAACTTCAAGCCGCACGGACTCGAGCGGTTCGGCCTCGACTACGAGACGGTCCGTGAGGTGAACCGGGCCGTCGTGTATGCCTCGATTACCGGTTTCGGGACCGCCGGCGGCGCCGCACTGCCGGGCTACGACCTGCTCGTCCAGGCCATGTCCGGCCTCATGAGCCTCACAGGCGCGGCAGACACTCCGGCGTACCGATCCGGGGTCGCGGTGTTCGACGTCATGACCGGCCTCCACGCCGCCGTCGGCATCCTGGCAGCGCTCAACGAGCGCGCCACCAGCGGGACCGGCCAGCAGATCGAAGTCAACCTGATGTCCTCGGCCCTGTCGGGGATGGTGAACCAGACGGCGGGGTACCTGCTCAGCGGCAAGGTCCCGGCGCGCCTGGGCAATGACCACCCGAGCATCTTCCCCTACGGGCCCTTCCCGACGGCGGAAGGCGAGATCGTCCTCGCCATCGGCAACGACCGGCAGTTCAGGGCGCTCTGCGACGCCCTCGGGGCGCCGCGACTCCGGGACGACCCCCGGTTCGCGACGGCGCACGAGCGCAGCATCTCGCGGGAGACCCTGCGGCCTCTCCTCATCGGCCTCCTGTCCGTCCACAGCGCGGCCGAATGGTTCGACATCCTCACCGCCGCCCGGCTGCCCTGCGCTCCCATCAACGATGTCCGCGGAGGCATCGAATTCGCCGAGGAGATCGGACTCGAGCCCGTCGTCTCGGTCGGCAACGGCGACGGCGCCCTGCCCGGCATCCGGAACCCGGTGGCGTTCTCGCGCACACCGGCCTCCTACGATCTGCTCCCGCCCGGGCTCGACGCAGACCGGGCCGCGATCCTCTCCTGGCTCGAGCAGAGCCGCCCCAGCCACCCCTGAATCCGCCCGAAGCCCCCGAAGGACCCCCCATGTCGACCTCCACCACCGAACGCACCGCGACTTCCGACTACTTCCACCTCGACGACGACCTCACCCCGGAAGAGATCGCGATCCGCGACAAGGTGCGCGACTTCGCCGAGAACCGGGTCCTCCCAGTCATCAACGGGTACTGGGAGCGCGCGGAGTTCCCCTACGAGCTCCTGCCAGGCATCGCGGAGCTGGGGATCATCGGCACGTTCATCAAGGGCTACGGGTGTCCCGGGATGAGCCGGAAGGCCGCCGGCATGGTGGCACGGGAGATGGCCCGGGCCGATGGGAGCATCAACACCTTCCTCGGGGTCCACTCCAACCTCTGCATGGGCACGCTGAGCATGCTCGGCAGCGAGGAGCAGAAGCAGCGCTGGCTGCCCTCCCTGGCCCGGATCACGACGACAGGAGCCTTCGCCCTGACGGAGCCGGACCACGGCTCGGACTCGGTGGCACTAGAGACCAGCGCCCGCCGCGACGGCGACGTATGGGTCCTGGACGGGCACAAGCGCTGGATCGGCAACGGCCACGCGGCCGACGTGATCGTGCTCTTCGCCCGCAACGCCGACGATGGCAATGTCAACTGCTTCGTCGTCGAGAAGGGCCCCGACGGGACCTACCCCGTCGGGTACGACCCGACGGTGATCACGGGCAAGATCGGCAAGCGCGCCATCCTCCAGGCGGACATCGTCATCAAAGGCCTGCGCGTCCCCGAGGCGAACCGGCTCACCGGGTGCCGCTCGTTCAAGGACGTCGCCCGCGTCCTGCAGGCCACCCGCGGCGGTGCAGCCTGGGAGGCCGTCGGCCACGCCATGGCGGCGTTCGAGATCGCCTCGGGGTACGCCAAGACACGGATCCAGTTCGGCAACCCGATCGGCTCGTACCAGCTCGTGCAGAACAAGCTCGCGAACATGCTCAGCGAACTGACCGCGATGCAGCTCATGTGCAATCGCATGGCCGATCTCGCAGAGCGGGGGGACCTGACCAACGCCCAGGCCGCGATGGTCAAGATGGCGACCTCGCAGAAGGCCAAATGGATCTGCAACGAGGCCCGCGACATGCTCGGCGGCCAGGGCCTGCTGCTCGAGAACCACATCGCCCGGCACATGACCGACATGGAGGTCGTCGCCACCTACGAGGGCACGGACTCGATGCAGTCCCTCATCGTGGGCCGCGACATCACCGGCATGTCCGCGTTCAAGTGACTCACGACTGACTGACGTACAAGGAGAGAAGACATGGCTGAGGCTTTTCTGGTCGGCGGGGCGCGGACCCCGGTGGGGCGGTACGGGGGTGCGCTCTCGGCAGTGCGTCCGGATGACCTTGCGGCGCTGACGGTGCGGGCCGCGGTGGAGCGGGCCGGGATCGATCCCTCCCTCGTGGACGAGGTGATCCTGGGCAACGCCAACGGGGCGGGCGAGGAGAACCGGAATGTGGCCCGGATGGCGTGGCTGCTGGCCGGGTTCCCGGACAGCGTGCCGGGCATCACGGTGAACCGTCTGTGCGCCTCGGGCCTGTCCGCGATCATCATGGCCTCGCACATGGTCAAGGCCGGGGCGGCGGACCTCGTCGTGGCCGGCGGGGTCGAGTCGATGTCCCGTGCCCCCTGGGTGATGGAGAAGCCCGCGACGGCGTTCGCCAAGCCGGGGGCCGTGTTCGACACCTCGATCGGGTGGCGCTTCCCGAACCCGAATTTCCTGTCCGGGGAGCTCTCCCGGGACGGGAAGGCAACGTTCTCGATGCCGGAGACGGCCGAGGAGGTCGCCCGCGTCTTCGACACCTCGCGCGAGGACTGCGATGCGTTCGCGGTCCGCTCCCACGAGCGGGCCCTCGCCGCGATCGAGGCCGGTCGGTTCGCCGACGAGATCGTGCCCGTGACGGTCACGGGCCGCAAGGGCGCCCAGACGGTGGTGGACACCGACGAGGGCCCGCGCCCGGGCACCTCGATGGAGGTCCTGGCGAAGCTGCGCCCGGTCGTGAAGGGCGGTTCCGTGGTCACCGCCGGGAACGCCTCCTCGCTCAATGACGGCGCCTCGGCGATCGTGGTGGCCTCGGAGGCCGCCATCGAGCGGTTCGGCCTCACCCCGCGGGCGCGGATCCTCGGCGGCGCCTCGGCGGGGGTGGCCCCGGAGATCATGGGCATCGGCCCGGTCCCGGCCACGCGGAAGGTCCTCGAGCGCCAGGGCGTCTCCGTGGCGGACCTGGGCGCGGTGGAGCTGAACGAGGCCTTCGCCTCGCAGTCCCTGGCCGTGATGCGCGAGCTCAAGCTGGACGAGGAGATCGTCAACGCCGACGGCGGCGCGATCGCCCTCGGCCACCCGCTCGGCTCCTCCGGCTCCCGCCTCGTGGTGACGCTGCTGGGCCGGATGGAGCGCGAGCTCGCGGGCGCGGGCGGCGGGCGGAGGCTCGGCCTGGCCACGATGTGCGTGGGCGTCGGCCAGGGCACCGCCCTGCTGGTCGAGGGGGTCTGATGGGGCTGGACGCCTCCGGCTTCACGACACTACGGGTCGAGGAGACCGAGGACCGGCTGCACGCCAGGCTGCACCGGCCCGAGGTCAGGAACGCGATCGACCAGTCCATGGTGGACGAGCTGCACGCCGTCTGCGCGCACCTCGAGCAGAACCCGAAGGTGCTGATCCTCTCGGGCACGCCGGCCGACCCGGAGACGGGTGCGAAGGGTGTCTTCGCCTCGGGCGCGGACATCGCCCAGCTGCGCGAGCGGCGCCGGGACGACGCGCTGGCGGGGATCAACTCGACAGTGTTCGACCGGATCGCCAAGCTCCCCATGCCCGTCATCGCCGCGCTGGAGGGCTATGCGCTGGGCGGCGGGGCCGAGCTGGCCTACGCGGCCGACTTCCGCATCGGCACTCCCTCGCTGCGGGTGGGCAACCCCGAGACCGGGCTGGGGATCATGGCCGCGGCCGGGGCGACGTGGCGGCTGCGCGAGCTCGTCGGCGAGCCGCTGGCCAAGGAGGTCCTCCTGGCCGGGCGCGTGCTCAAGGGCGCCGAGTGCCTCGCCGCGGGCCTGGTCACCGAGCTCGTGGAGGCCGAGGACCTGATCCCGGCCGCGCACCGGCTCGCGGACCGGATCGGCGCCCAGGACCCGCTGGCCGTGCGGATCTCCAAGGCCGTGTTCCACAGCCCGCGGGAGGTCCACCCCCTCATCGACACCCTGGCCCAGGGCATGCTGTTCGAGTCCCAGGCCAAGTTCGACCGCATGCAGGCATTCCTCGACCGAAAGAAGAAGTAGACACATGGGAAAGATCACTCTGGCCGAGGGGCTGCCCGCACGCGTGGGAGTGCTCGGCGGCGGGCGGATGGGCGCCGGGATCGCGCACGCGTTCCTCATGGGCGGGGCGGACGTGGTCGTCGTCGAGCGCGACGAGCAGGCCGCCCAGGGGGCCCGGGAGCGGGTCGAGGCGTCGGTGGCGAAGTCGATCGAGCGCGGCGCGGCCGAGGGGAACCTGGACGAGATCCTCGAGTCCTTCTCCACGAGCGTGGACTACGCCGACTTCCGCGGCCGGGACCTCGTGGTCGAGGCCGTGCCCGAGGAGCCGGCCCTGAAGACCCAGGCCCTGACCGCGGTCGAGGCCGAGCTCGCCCCGGGCGCGTTCCTGGCCACGAACACCTCCTCGCTGTCGGTGTCCAAGCTGGCCGAGTCCCTGGCCCGCCCGGAGCGGTTCCTGGGCCTGCACTTCTTCAACCCGGTCCCCGCCTCGACTTTGATCGAGGTCGTCATCGCCGAGAAGACGTCCGCGGAGACCGAGGCCGCGGCCCGGGCCTGGGTCGCCGGGCTCGCCAAGACGGCCGTGGTGGTCAAGGACGCCCCCGGGTTCGCGTCCTCGCGCCTCGGCGTCGCGATCGCGCTCGAGGCGATGCGCATGGTCGAGGAGGGCGTGGCGTCCGCCGAGGACATCGACAACGCCATGGTGCTCGGCTACAAGCACCCCACCGGGCCGCTGAAGACCACCGACATCGTGGGACTGGACGTCCGGCTCGGCATCGCCGAGTACCTGGCCTCCACCCTCGGCGACCGCTTCGCCCCGCCCCAGATCCTGCGCGACAAGGTCGCCGCCGGCGAGCTCGGCCGCAAGACCGGCAAAGGCTTCTACGACTGGAACTGACCTTCAGTAACGGCCCATGAATGCCAATTAGGGGACGACTTTTGGCCCCCGGGAACCGCAGGCAGATCAAGACGGTCGGAGCGCCTGCATTCAAAGGCCAAGCAGGCAATCGCTCGGGCCCCCGGGGCTCTCGCAGCGAAGGCGTGAGGCCAGCTGGACTGGACGCTACGGTTCAGTTCCACGCATTCAAATACGTTCGAGACTCAAATAGCGGTACACGGTGGCCCGGCCCACGCCGATGACCCTGCCGATGTCCGCCGGCCTGAGGCCCTGGGCCTTCAGCTCGCGCGCCCGCTTCACTCTCGGGTCCTCGGCGGTGACCTCGCGGCGGCCGGCCCGGCGCCCGTTGGCCGCTGCTGCGGCCATGCCCGCGCGGGTCCGTTCGGAGAGCTGGTCGCGTTCGAGCTGGGCGAAGGCGGAGATGATGGTGATCATGGCCTGGGCCATGGCCCCTCCGAGCTCGGTGTCCGGGTCAGTGGTGATGCCGTCGCGCAGCGAGCGGAACCTGATGCCCTTGGCCTTGAACGTATCGAGCAGCTCGAGCAGGTTCCGGGTATTGCGCCCGAGCCGGTCGAGCTTCCACACAACGACTTCGTCGCCCCGGCTGAGGCGGTCGAGCATCCTGTCCAGCTCCGGCCGACTGGCCCGGGTGCCGCTCACGCCATGGTCGCGGTAGATCCGCTCGCACCCGGCTGCCTCGAGATCTCGGATCTGCAGCGCCGTGTCCTGCTCCGCCGAACTCACCCGCGCATACCCAAGCCGTGCCATCCCGCCCCTCTCGGTCCAGACAAAGGTCAAATCTCGTCGAAGTTGAGAATACCGAAGTGAGACACATTGCTGGGACAGGAAGGATGCCGACACTCTGTTGAATTTTCAAGGTGATGGGGGTTCGGCTGTGCGTGTGGGCGTTGACTCCGCCCCTGCACCGCTTTTTTGGTCCACCCGGTGTGGCGGTGCCAGATCCTCTCGTGTCATCGACGAGTCGTTTACGCTCCGCCATTCCGAGGCAGCTTTCTAGGGCCCGATCCCCGGCAATGAGCCGGGGATCGGGCCGCTTCTCATCCGAGTGACGCGAGACCGTCTTCGCCTAGGCGTCACACGGCCCGACTCGCCTCGTCGTCGGTCAGCCGGAGCACCGCCATGACGAGGAGCACGACCAGTCCGAGCAGGGCCATCGCCAGGGCAACGGTCAGCGGACCCACCGTGCCGAGCGAGGAGCCGACGGCGATCGACCCTGCCCAGGTGCCCAGGGCAGTACCGCCGTTGAAGGCGGAGACCGCGAGGGCTGCGGCCAGCGTGGGTGCGGCCGGGGCGAACCGGACGGCAAGCCCGGTGCCGACGGGCGGGATGCCCATGCCCGCGACGCCCAGAAGGAGTATGAGCGGGAACAGGGCGGCGGCGGAGGTCGACAGCGGAACGAGCAGGGCTATCAGCAGGATCGTCCCGCCGGTCGTGGCGACGAAGGTGGTCAGGGGCCGTCGGTCGGCGAAGCGCCCGGCGAGGTCGGCGCCGATGACCGCGCCGACGCCGAAGGCGACGAACACCAGCGGCACGGCCCATCCGGGGATCCCTGCACGCTCGGTCGCCAGCGGGGAGAGGTAGCTGAAGGCGGTCATGTACCCGCCGGTGGCAAGGACCGTGGCGACGACGAGGATCACCATGCGCCGGGTCGCCACGGCGTCCAGCTCGCCGCGGACCGATGGGACGGTGCAGTCGGCGTCGCGGGGTGTCAACCTCGCGATGACGGGCGCGGCGAGCAGCGCGAGGACCGCCAGGGCCCAGAAGGTGCCGCGCCACCCCAGCAGCTGTCCGGCGAAAGAGCCGAGCGGCACGCCCACGACGGTGGCCAGGCCGACGCCGCTCATCATGACGCCGAGGGCGCGAGTGCTGCGCTCCGGCCCGGCGGCGGTCGTGGCGACTGCGGAGGCGACGGCCCAGAACGCGCCGGAGGCCAGGGCTGTGAAGAACCTGGCGACGAGGAGGAGGGCAAAGCCGCCGCTGAGGGCGGCGACGACGTGGCCGAGTGCGAACACGATCAGTGCCAGGACGAGGGCCGCGCGCGGGGGCAGGCGCAGCGTCGCGAGCGCCATCGTCGGCGAGCCGAGGATCATGCCGACGGCGAAGGCTGTGATGAGCAGGCCTACTTGGGCGACGCCGACGCCGAGGTCGGCCGCGATCTCCTGGAGGAGGCCGGAGACGATGTACTCGGTGGTGATCATCAGGAACGTGCCCAGCGCGAGCAGGGGTACGACGAGCGGGAGGCGCTGACCGGCCTGTCGGGCCGGCGCGGTGGTCTGCTGCATGCGGGGGCTCTCCTTCATCACGGCATGGGGGTGACTCGTCTGTCGGCGGCCGCCCGTCGTCCACGCTGCCGCGCCGGCGGCGCGCGCGGAAGGACCGGTTGAACCAGGACCTGACAGGTCCTGTCTCGTCCGACGGGGCGCGCAGCGTCGGGGGGCGTTCTACATGAACCCGGGTCCGTCCGGGTTCTGACCGGTTCGCGAGGATGGCGGGGACGGAATGGCCGGAGCCCGTCGGGATCCTGGCCGTTCCGTGCTGGATTGCTACTCGGCGAGCAAGAAGTCGGCCATGAGGTCCTGAACGGCCGCGACCATCTCGCTGCCGTCGGCGGCCGTGCAGCCGACGGCGCGCGCGGCGGCGATGAGCGGGGTGGTGCCGTGCCCGGCGATCACGTCGCCGACGTGCATCTGTGAGGTCAGCCGGCCGGTGTCGATCGGCGAGGGATCTCCGTCATGCAGTCCGAGGGGCGTGGCGTTGAGGACGAGGTCGAATCCGGTCGGGTCCGGCGATCCCTCGACGAGTCGGCCGCCTGCGGGCCCAGCGAGCAGCTCGGCCAGGGCATGGGCCTTGGCGGGGTCGGCGTCGTGGAGCGCGAGCTCGGCGACCCCGGCATCCAGGAGCGCGTAGGCGATCGCGCTGCCTGCGGCCCCGCTGCCGATCAGGAGCGCCCGGGACCCCTCGATCCTCGCGCCACGGACACGCTGGGCTCTGACGAAGGCGAGGCCGTCGAGCATGTCGCCGTGCCAGCTTCCGTCGCGGTTGCGGCGGATGACGCTGACCCCGCCGAAGAGGCTCGCGCGGCGGTCGCTGGTGGCGCAGTAGGCGAACGCGGCGTTCTTGTGCGGCATGGTGACGAGGACGCCGTCGACGTTGGCCGAGGCCGCCAGGCCCTTCATGACCGCGTCCAGGCCCGCCTCGTCCACCTCGACCGGGACGCAGATACCGTTGTGGCCGCGCTCGGCGAAGGTGCGGGTGAGCCAGACGGGCGACTGCACATACTTCACAGGGTCGCCGATGATCGGGTACAGGCGGGAAGCGCCGCTGAGCTGGTCGACCATGAGGGCTCTTTCTTTGGTGGAGGGATCAGGAGGGAGGCAGCGCGTCCGAGGCCCCCGGCCGGGGCCGACGGCCGATCGCCAGCGCACCGAGCACGGCGCCGGCGGCGACGGCGGCTGCGATCGCGAAGCTCAGGCGCAGCCCGGGCAGGAACCCGGCCGGGGCGGCGATCAGCGCACCGAACACGGCGATCGCGACCGCACCGCCAACCTGCCGGAAGGTGTTGAATACGGCGCTGGCGGTCCCCGCCCGGTCCGCGGGCACGGCCGCCAGGACGAGCGAGGTCACCGCGGGCATGGCTACCGAGCCGCCCGCGCCGATCGGCACGATCAGGACGGAGGTCAGCCACGGCGAGCCCAGAGGTGCGGTCAGGATCAGGCCAACGAGGCCGACGACCATGCCCGCGAAGCCGGTCAACACCGGCAGCCGCGCGCCGAACCGGTTGGTCAGCGGCCCGCTGGCCAGGTTGCCGAGCACGCTGACCAGCGCCGAGGGAAGGAACGCCAGCCCTGCCAGCAGCGGGGACAGCCCGAGGTGCTGCTGGAGGTAGAGGCTCGCGATGAAGACCGTGCCGTACCAGGAGACCATGAACGCGAACCCCGCCGCCAGCGAGATCCGCAGGTCCGCAGGACGGAACAGACCCAACGGCACCATCGGATGCTCGCGGCGCGCCTCCACGACGAAGAACGCGGCAAGAGCGACCGCGGCGACGACGAGGGAGGCGATCACGGACGGATCCGCGACGCCGGCCGCGCCCCCGCGGATCAGGCCGTAGACCAGTCCGGAGAGCCCGACGAGGGAGAGGGCCTGACCGTACCAGTCGAAGGGCGCAGAGCGGTGGGAGGAGGGGCCGACGGCGCGGAGGATGGCGAGCATGCCGAGGCCGACCGGGACGTTGACGTGGAAAACCCAGCGCCAGTCCAATGTGGTCAGGAGCCCGCCGAGAAGCGGCCCCGCCGCGGCGGCGACCGCGCCGCCCACGGCCCAGATGCCCAGCGCCCGCGCCCGCGGAGCCGCCTCGGGGAACTGCTCGCGGATCAGCGCCATCGACGCAGGCAGCATCAGGGCGGCGGCCACCCCCTGCCCACAGCGCGCCGCGACCAGTACCCCGATCGAGGGCGCGAGCCCGCACGCCAACGACGTCGTGGCGAAGAGGGCGGTGCCGACCACGAGCGCCCGCTTCGCCCCCCACCGCTCGGACACGTTCCCCGCCAGCAGCAGCAACGCGCCGAAGAACAGCGTGTACCCGTCGATCACCCACTGCTGCGCGACCGTTCCTCCGCCCAGCTCCGCCTCGATCCGGGTCAGAGCGACGTTGACGATCAGGATGTCGAGGGTGATCAGGAAGAAGCCCAGCGAGGAGACGATCAACGCGGGCCGGCCACCCCGAGGGCTCGGGCCGCCGACTGGGAGAGGGGCCGCGGCGCGGGCCCGGTCCGCAGGACGCTGTCCATCGGCTCCGGTCCCTCCGGGCAGCACCGGGAGACGTGCGAGATCGCTGCTGGCGGTCGAGCCTCTGGAATGGTCTTGGCGGGTCGCTCGTGTCATGAAGACGTCTCCTGGTGGGCCCCGCTCCACCGGGAGCGGTCGTGCGGTGCTTCGACGCTAAGCGAGCGCCCCGCGCGCGAAACAGGACCTGCCAGGTCTTGGTCCGTCAGTGCCTCCCCCCGAACGGACCGCGAACTTAGCCTTGCAGTATGGATTCGAAGGCCGAGATCAGCAGCTTCCTGACCTCCCGGCGGGCCAGGCTCACCCCTGAGCGAGCCGGCGTGCCGCTCTACAGCGGCGGCCGGCGCGTGCCGGGCCTGCGCCGCGAGGAGGTGGCCCACCTCGCCGGGGTCAGCGCGGACTACTACGCCCGCCTCGAGCGCGGCAAGGTATCGGGGGCCTCACGGGAAGTCCTCGAGGCCGTCGCCCGTGCCCTCCAGCTCGACGACGACGAGCGCGACCACTTGTTCGACCTCGTCCGGATCGCCCATCGCCGCTCGCCGCGCAAGAAGACCCCCAACCGCTCCACCGTGCGGCCCGGCATCCAGCGCGTGCTCGACTCGATCGACGCCCCCGCCTTCGTGCAGAACGCCCGACTGGACCGCCTCGCATCCAACCTGATCGGCCGAGCCCTCTACTCCTTGCCCGCTGACGGCTCCCGCGACAGGTACAACTACGCCCACTACCTGTTCCTCGACCAGCGGTCCGCGCGGTTCCACCGCGACTACGACAACGCCAAGCACAACGTCGTCGCCCTCCTCCACGCGGCCAGCGCCCAGGACCCCTACGACAAGGAGCTCGTCGAGATCATCGGGGCGCTCTCGACCCAGAGCGAGCAGTTCCGCAGGATGTGGGCCTCCCACGACGTCTTCCGCTACCGCTCCGGGGCCAAGCTCCTCACCCACGCCGACGTCGGGGACCTCGAGTTCGGCTACGAGTCCTTCGAGCTCTCCACCGACCCCGGCCTGGTCATGCTCGTCTACACAGTGGAGCCGAACTCGCCTACCGCGGAGGCGATGAGGATCCTCGCGAGCTGGGCAGCCGACCCGCCCGACGCAGCGGCCCAGCAGGGAATCATCGACCACGGAGAGAAGGACCTCGCATGACCAACGACCGATTCGACCAGATCTTCCCGCTCGGGAACACGAACGACGCCTTCGCGCAGTACTTCATCGGGCAGAGCTACCAGGCTCCTCTCGTCAGCGAGGGAAGCGTGCCCGTCAGCAACATCACCTTCGAGCCCGGTTGCCGCAACCACTGGCATATCCACCGCGGCACGAGCGGTGGAGGCGATCAGGTCCTCATGTGCACGGCCGGCTCCGGCTGGTACCAGGCCGAGGGCGACGAACCGGTCAGCCTCGAGCCCGGATCGGTGGTCCGCGTGCCGGCCGGCACGAAGCACTGGCACGGGGCGAAGGCCGACTCCTGGTTCTCCCACGTCGCCTTCATCACTCCCGGCGGGGGCGTCAGCAACGAGTGGCTCGAACCGGTCACCGACGAGGCTTACCGTCAGCTGCCCAAGAACGGAAGTGAAGCATGAGCATCCTCGACCAGGCCTACACCCTGTCCAACGGCGTCGAGATTCCCGCGCTGGGACTGGGCACCTGGTTCATCGACGACGACGAGACCGCCGACGCGGTGAAGGCCGCGGTCGGGATCGGCTACCGCAACATCGACACCGCGCAGGCCTACGGCAACGAGCGCGGCGTCGGCGAGGGCGTCCGGACCTCCGGCGTCCCCCGAGACGAACTGTTCGTCTCCACCAAGCTCGCCGCCGAAATCAAGGACTACGACGGGGCGGTCGCCGCGATCGACGAGTCGCTGGGGAAGCTCGACATCGACTACATCGACTTGATGCTCATCCACGCCCCTCAGCCGTGGGACGACTTCCGCGGCGGCGACTACGCCGAAGGGAATCTCGCCGCATGGCGGGCCCTCGAAGAGGCCCATCGGGACGGGAAGATCCGCGCCCTAGGCGTCTCCAACTTCCTGAAGGCCGACCTCGACAACATCCTTGAGCACGGCAGCGTCGCCCCGCACGTCAACCAGATCCTCGTGCACGCGGGCAACACCCCCTCGGCGCTGATCGACTACTGCGAGTCCAAGAACATTCTCGTGGAGGCGTACTCGCCGATCGCGCACGGAGAGATCCTCGGGAACGAGCGCGTCGCAGCGATCGCCGAGAAGTATGGCGTCGGCGTCCCGCAGCTGTGCATCCGCTACACGCTGCAGCTCGGCACCGTCTCCCTGCCGAAGGCGAGCAACCCCGCCCACATGCGAAGCAACGCCGACGTCGACTTCGAGATCGCCGATGCGGACATGGGCGCGCTGCGGGACCTCGACGAGCGCGACTACGGAAACTCCAGCGCGTTCCCCGTCTACAGCGGCAAGTGAGAGGAACCGGATCGATGGCAGAGAAGGTGACCGCGGGCCAGGACGCCCTCGGCGAGTTCGCGCCGAAGTTCGCGTCGCTCAACGATGACGTCCTGTTCGGCGAGGTCTGGTCCAGGGAGGAGGAGCTCTCCCCCAGGATCCGCAGCATCGTCACGGTGACGGCGCTGATGTCCAGCGGCGTGCTCGACAGCTCCCTTCAGCACCATGTCGCCCGGGCCAAGGCCAACGGCGTGACCGCCGAGGAGATGGCCGAGGTCCTCACCCACGCGGCCTTCTACGCCGGCTGGCCCAAGGCCTGGGCAGCGTTCCGCATGGCCAAAGAGGTCTACAGGGGCTGAGGCAGGCGCACCCGAAACAGCAGGGTGCCACCAGCCGGCCGGACGGGGTGGCCGCCTCGGTGCCCACGGGGGGACCGCGACACGAAACATTGTGGGGGGGTCCTTCACACCGGAGCTGAGCGAGGCACGCACGACCCGACCGGTCTTGTCCCGTCAATTCGACGGTTGTCGAGAGCCTGTCAGCAACTCGGAGCCCCGCCTCAGATTGCTGCGGCTGGGGAGGCCCCTGTGTCAGCCGTCGGTGCTCTGTCCGCGCTCGCGCTGGGTCATGCGGGTTCAGGGAACGTATGGATGTGGAGTTCCTCGAATTCGATGACGCGACGGTGTGAGGTGTCGGAGACCGCCCAGAAGAGTCGGTGGGTCGGAAGCATGTCGGTCACTCGTCCGGTGAGGTTGCTTCGGCGGGGCTCGTTTCCGGGGTGGCGCGGTTGATCCGGTAGAACTCGCGGGCGGTGCCGGCGAAGAGCCTCTTGCGCTCGTTCGGGGAGAAGTCGGCGGTGATGTGGTCGAAGGCCCGGAAGATGTCGGTGTAGGTGGAGTAGAGGCCGTCGACGGGGAAGTTGCTGGCGAACATGCACCGTTCTGGTCCGAAGATCTCGATGGTTGTGAGGACGATCTGGCGGATGCTGTCTGTGGTCCAGGTGTGGTCGTTGGTTCCCAGGGCCGAGATCTTCACGGTGGTGTTGGGCTCGGAGGCGAGGAGGCGCATTCCTTTCGCCCACCGGGCCAGCCCGTCCTGGTCGCGTTCGATCGGCATGCCCGCGTGGTCGAGCACGATGGGGGTCGATCCGTGGTCGGCGGCCAGGCGGGCAGCGTGGGCCAGCTGGTGAGGGAAGACCTGCAGGTCGAAGGAGAGCCCGAGGTCGCCGAGGGCCCGGAAGCCCCTGAGCCAGTCAGGGTCCCGCATGAGGTCGTCGCGGTCGCGGTGGGAGTAGTAGGGATCGGGGTGCCAGTTGAGGATGTCCCGCACGCCCCTGACCGACGCACGGTCCCGGTGTTCTGCGAGCTGCTCGTGCGCGTCGGGCGCGGTGAGGTCGACCTTCACGATCTGGACGCTGGGGTACGGTCCTCGGGCGATCAAGCCGTCGACCCACTTGGCCTCCCACAGGGGGTCGGCTGCGCCGTTCTCGATGTGCACTGAGCCGACGAGGCGGGCGTCGATCTCTGCGAGCCCGGACGCGTCGGCCAGATAGTCGTCGAGGAGGTAGTCCCGCCGCAGCGGCAGGTCATCGCCGTGGTACCGGTTCTGGGGTTGGCCCTCGAGCCAGGGGTAGCTCGCTGCGCTGAGCAGGCAGAGGTGGTGGTGGGCGTCGATGACTTCCAGCGTCACGTTGCGGTGCTCCTGGTCTTCCCGGTAGTGCCCGCGATGGTGAGCTCGACGGCGGAGTGGTCGAGGTCGCCGAGCCCTTCATTGATCATCTGCTCGAAGACGTCCTTGAGGGTCAGGGACACGGGCAGACGCAGGCCCTTGCCGGCGGCGGTGTCGGCGGCGAAGCGGAGGTCCTTGAGCTGGTTGACGGCGCTTCCGCCGCCGGTGAAGTCGCCGGTGAGCCATCGGTCGCGTTTCTGCCGGAGCACTTCGGAGTTCGCGAGGCCGCCGCCGAGGATCCGCAGGAGCTGGGCTCTGTCGAGTCCCCAGGCGTCGGCGAGGACGAGCGCTTCGGAGATGGCGGTGACGGTGCTGGCGACGATGACCTGGTTGCAGGCCTTGGCGATCTCCCCGGTCCCCGGCCCCCCGAAGTGGACGACGGTGGAGCCGACGTTCTCCAGCACGGGCATGGCTTTGGTGACGGCCCAGTCCTGGCCGCCGACCATGACGCTCAGGGTTCCGCTCTCGGCTCCGGCGACGCCGCCGCTGAGGGGAGCGTCGACGACGCCGATGCCATCCATGGCGAGCTCTTCGGCGAGCTCGGCGACCCCGGTGGGGGACACTGTCCCGTGGACGACCAGTACCGGCCGGTCGGTTCTGGCCCGGCGCCAGCCGGCCAGCAGCCCGTCCTCGCCATGGAGGACGTCCCGGACGTCGGACAGGTCCGTCAGCACGGTCAGGGCGACGTCAGCGGCTGCGTCCGCGGGGGCAGCGGCGAGGCGGGCCCCGCGGGCGGCGAGGGCATCGGCCTTCGACGCTGTCCTGTTCCACACCGTCAGGGTGCCCAGGGAGTCCAGGAGCCGCTCTGCGATGGGCAGGCCCATCCGCCCAAGGCCCAGGAGCGAGACAGCAGGCTGCTCTGTCACGGGTTCACCTCATCAAGGTCGACGAGAAGGTCTTCGGAGAGCTGCTCGAGCGTGTGCTCGGCCTTGAAGCCCAGCAGATCGTGCGAGCGGCGCAGGGAGACGGGGACGTCCCGGCCGGCGACCGGGTCGCGCGGGACCGTGGGGGCGTAGCGTTCCAGGGCATCCTCGGTCGGCTGGCGCAGGTAGGTCTGCGGGGCCGCGACGAGGATACCGGGCGCAGCAGGGGTCGGGCGGGACAGTGCCGCCTGGACGGCGGCGGCCGCGTCCCGGACGTCGAGGTAGGTCCAGCCCTCGCAGGCCTGCCTCCTCGGGTCCTCTTCGATCCCGCGCCGGATGTGCCGGGCGAAGACCCTGCCTTCGTCCTGGTAGATGTCCCGGACGAGAGGGAAGCGCAGTCCGGTGAGCTCCGTCCCGTGCCTCGATGCCATGGCTGTGGCGGCGTTCTCGTTGGCCTGCTTCGAGAGGGAGTAGGCGTCGGCGATGGCTGCCGGCTCATCCTCGTCCCAGGGGTAGTGGGAGGGGAGGACATCGTGCGGGTTCAGCGGGAGGCCGAAGGCATTGATGCTCGAGGCGTACACGACCTTCGCCACCCCGGCCTGCCCTGCAGCGTCCATGACGATGAAGGTGCCGAGGGCGTTGGCGGCGTAGATCTCCTCCGGTGTGCCGCGGTCGAGCCCGGCGCGGCCGGCCAGGTGGACGACCGCGTCCTGGCCCGCGACGGCGCGGCGTACGGTCTCCGCATCGGTGACGGTGCCCGGGGTGAACGACGCCGCACCCTCCGGAACCCTGGCGCCGGTGATGTCGAGGACGGTCACGTGGTGGCCGAGGGCGGCCAGGTGCCCGACGACGGCGGCTCCGATGAGGCCGCTGCCGCCGGTGACGAGCACCCGCAGCCCGGACCCGTCGGCGTGGCTGGGGGTCACAGGGGCGCCCCGGTCCGCGGGCTGGTGCCGCTGCTCCCGGTTGCCTGGTCCGCGCTCGTTCCTGGGGCCTCCGCAGCGGCGGCCGTGCCGGGAGTGGCGCCCTTGTCGGTGTCGCCCTTGGCCCGGCGGAGCATGGGCCAGCCCTTGCTCATCTGGTCGACGGCGACCGCGACGACGACCACGGCGCCGGTGACGATCTGCTCGTAGAAGCTCGGCACGTTCAGCAGCACGAGGCCGTTGGTGAGTCCGCCGAGGATGAGGGCACCGATGAGGGTGCCGCCGATGCGGCCCTCGCCGCCCATGAGGTTGGCGCCGCCGATGACGGCCGCGGCGATCGCGGTGAGCAGGTAGGGGCTTCCGGCCTCGGACTGGGCGGCGGAGATGCGGGCGACGACGACCATGCCGGCCAGGGCGGCGAGGAGCCCGGAGATGCCGTAGACGAGGAGCTTGACCCGGTTGACCCGGATGCCGGAGAGCCAGGCGGTCTCCTCGCTCCCGCCCGTGGCGATGACGTTCTGCCCGAAGACGGTGCGGCGGAGCAGCAGCCAGGCCAGGATGGCCACGACGATGACGACCACGACCACGATGGGGATGCCGCCGATGTAGCTGTTGAGCATGAACACGAAGGAGGAGGGGACGTTGTAGACGGGGGTGCCGTTGGTGGTCACGTAGGCCAGGCCCTGGTAGATGCTCATCGTGCCCAGTGTGGCGATGAAGGGCGGGAGCTTCAGCAGGGTGATCAGCAGTCCATTGATCACTCCGGCGGCGAAGCCGAGTACCAGGCCCACCAGCAGCGCTGCGACGGGGGAGACCCCTGCGTTGACCATGAGGTCCGCGGAGACGATGCCGACGAAGCTGGCGATCGATCCCACCGAGAGGTCGATGCCGCCGGTGACGATGACGAAGGTCAGCCCGATGCCGATGAGGGCGTTGACGCAGGCGGAGACCGCGACGTCGCGGAGGTTGTTGATATTGAGGAAGTTCGGATTCAGCAGGCCGAGTCCGAGGAAGATGACCACGGCGGCGATGACGATGCCGAGGGCCTGGATGTTGACCGGACGCCTGCGTCCGTTCGGGCGTGCCGCGCTGTCCTTGTTCATGAGGTTTCCTTCGCGATCCCCATGGCGCTGGCCACGAGGCTGTGTTCGTTGATGTCTTCGCCGACATGTTCGGAGAGGATGCGGCCGCCGCGCATGACCAGGACCCGGTCGCTGAGGGAGATGATCTCGGGCAGGTCGGAGGAGACGACGATGACGGCGTTGCCGGCGGCGGCCAGTTCGTCGATCACGTGGTAGATCTCCGCGCGGCCGCCCACGTCCACGCCCTTGGTCGGCTCGTCGAAGAGGAAGACCCGCGAGCCACGGCGCAGCCACTTGGCGATGACGATCTTCTGCTGGTTGCCGCCGGAGTACTGGCGGGCGAGCAGCCGGACGTTGGCCGGCTTGAGGGCCAGCGACGCGCCGATCTCCTGGGCGACCGCGGCCTGCCGGCGCGGGCTGGTGAAGGGCCCGGGCCCGTTGAGCTCCTTCGCGCCGGCCAGGGCGATGTTGGCGTACGCGGGCATCTGCAGGGCAAGGCCCTGCTGCTTGCGGTCCTCGGGGATGAAGGCGATGCCCGCGGCGCGGCTGTCGTTCGGGGTCCGGAGGTGCACTCGTTTCCCGTCGATCTCCACCTCTCCGGAGGCGCCGCGGTCTGCCCGGATGAGGGCGCGGAGCAGCTCGGTGCGGCCCGAGCCGACGAGACCGGCGACCCCCAGCACCTCGCCGCGGCGGACCTCGAGGGAATTCGCGTGCGGCGAGGCCGGGCTGGCGATGCCGGTGGCGCGGAAGACGACGGGAGCATCGTCGGAGACGGGGTGCTGCCTGCGGAAGCCGAGCAGCTCGCGTCCGACCATGTTGCGCACGATCTCCTCGACACTCGTGTCGGCGATGCGCTTCTCGAAGCCGACGCGGCCGTCGCGCAGGACGACGACGCGGTCGGACACGCGCATGACTTCGGGCATCTTGTGGGAGACGAAGATGACTCCCACGCCCCGGTCCGTGACGATCTGGCGGACGCGCTTGAGGACGGCCTCGACGTTGTGCTCGAGCATCGAGGTCGTCGGCTCGTCCAGTGCGACGATCTTGGCGCCGAAGGCGAAGGCCTTGGCGATCGTGAGGGCGTGCCGCTGGGCCGGGCTGAGGTCCGCCATCCGGGCGGTGCCCTTGAGCGGGAATCCCATGGCGGCCACGTCGGCCAGGGCCCCTTCGACTGCCTTGGCTGCCTGGCGGCGCTCCTTGGCGCTCCTGCCGAGCAGGAGGTTCTGCTCGACGGTCAGCTGGGGCACGATGGCCGGTTCCTGGTGGGCGATGACGACGCCGTCGGCCAGGGCCCGGCGCGGCGTGTACTCGCTGCGCCGGACCCCGTCCACCGTCACCGTTCCGTGGTCAGGGGTCAGGGAGCCGCCCAGGATGCCGAGCAGGGTGCTCTTCCCGGCCCCGTTCTCGCCGGCCAGGGTCAGCACCTCGCCGCGGTCCAGGTGGAAGCTCACGTCGTCGAGTGCCCGGACGCCGGGGAACGACTTGGCGACGTTCCTGATCTCAAGGAGGGTGTCAGTCATGGTGTGTCCTGTCGTGCCCGATCAGGGCATGCCGGTCATGTACTGGGAGACATTCTGCTTGTCCACGACGAAGGCCGGAACATCGACCCACGCCGGGACCTGCTTGCCGGCCAGCAGCCACAGCGCGGTGTCGACGCCGGTCGCACCCTCTGTGGTGGGCCGCTCGCTCACCGTGGCGGTGTAGGTGCCGGCCGCGATCTGCTTCTTCGCCTGCGGGATGCCGTCCGTGCCGACGAGCATCACCTTGCCGGTCAGGCCCTTGGCATCGATTGCTGCCTGGACGCCGAGCCCCATCCCATCATTCTGGGAGTAGAACGCCTTGATGTCCGGATTGGCGGTGAGCATCGCATTGGCGATCGTCTGGGCCTGGTTCGTGTCCCACTTGGCCGTCTGGGACGCCACGAGGTTCAGATTCGGGTGCTTGGCGAGGCCCTCCTTGAAGCCCTTGCCGCGGTTGAGGGCGTTGGACGAGCCGGGGTCGCCCTCGATCTGGGCGACCTTGCCCCCGTTGGGGAGCTGCTTGGCGATGTAGTCGGCAGCGCTCTGCCCGATCGTCTCAGCATCGGGGCCCACATACACCACGCCCGGCACGGTCCCCTTGGCGTCGTTGAGCACGATCGCCGGCACCCCCTTGGCCAGGGCCGCCTTGAAGACCGTGTCCAGCGCCGTCGCGGAGATCGGGGAAGCCAGGATGGCGGAGCAGCCCTGGTTCAGTGCGCTCTGGGCCTTGTCCAGCTGCTCGGTGATCGAGGACTCGTCGTTCACCGCGTAGGTCTGGTACTGCACACCGAGCTTCTTGGCCTCGGACTCGAAGCCGTCGCGCTCGAAGCCCCAGAACTCGTTGGCCAGGGTCCGGGTCACGTAGCACAGCTTCACCCCGGACTTCGCCGTCGGGGTGCCTAGGCTCTTCTGCACGGTGGCCACATCGGTCTTCTGGTCCGCTTGGACCTGGGAGGCGAGGTTGGCGGTCGCCCCGGAGCTGGAGCCTTCGGGGGTCGCCGAGCATGAGCTCAGGGCGAGGGCCGCCACGGAGGCGCCTGCAAGGGCTGCGAGCCAGCTGGTTCGTCGTGTCATCGGAGTTCCTTTCATCGTTGAAAAAAGAGGGGGAGGGTCAGTTGGTGCTCAGCCCCATGAGGGTGGGAAGGACGGTGCTGAACCAGGGGACGGCCGCCAGCAGGAGCACGCCGGCGACGAGGACGGCAAGGTACGGGAGGAAGTGCCGGATGCTCCCTTCGACGCTCTCCCTTCCGGTTGCTGCGGCGACGTAGAACCCGATGCCGGCCGGGGGTGCGAAGGAGCCGATGCCCATGGCCATGACCAGGACCATCGAGTACTGGACGGGGTTGATGCCGAACTGGACGGCGATCGGGAGCAGCAGCGGGGCGAAGATGAGCACCGCGGGCATCCCCTCGAGCAGCTGGCCCATCACGATCAGGATGACGATGCTCACCAGCATGAAGAGGAAGGGAGAGTCCGACAGCCCGGACATGGCGTCCGCGATCGCTGCGGACACCCCTGCGGTGGCGAGCGTCTGGGCGAACGGAGACGCTGCCGCGATGATGAACAGCACCATGCCCGCGGTGGTGACCGTCTCGCGGAGGGCCTGCCACGAGAGCGCCGCCCGGTCGCGCCGGGAGACGCAGGCGAGCACGGAGGCATAGGCCACGGCCAGAGCTGAGACCTCGGTGGGGGTCGCCACGCCCGTCACGATCCCGGCCACCAGCCCGGCGGGAAGGATCAGGGTGGGCAGGGCCAGGGCAACCGTCCGGCCCTTCTCGGCAATGGAGCTCCGGGACGCGCGTGCTGTCCCGCGGGCCCTGAAGAAGACCAGGAGCATCACGCAGACTCCCAGCACCCCCGCCGGTACGAGGCCAGCCATGAAGAGGGTGGTCGTCGACAGGGACGTGATGGAGCCCAGGATGAGCAGCACGATGCTCGGGGGAACGGTCTCGCCCATGATGGCCGAGGCCGACAGCACCGCGACGACCTCGCCTCGGGCGACCTTCCGTTCCTCGAGCATGTCCCGCATGGTGGTGCCGACGGCGGCGACATCTGCCACCTTGGATCCGGAGATGCCGGAGAAGACGTACATCGTCACCACGACGGCCATCAGCGCCCCGCCCCTGATGCGGCCAAGGACGGCGTCGACCAGTTTCGCCAGCGGGGCGGTCAGCCCTGCGCGGCTCATGAGCGCTCCGACCAGGATGAAGAACGGGATCGCCAGGAGCAGGAACGAATTGGCGCCGGACTGCATCCCGACGGGGACAGCCGAGAGGTCGGACAGCCCGCCCCAGAGGATGTAGACGCCCGAGCCGAGCATGAGGACGAACGCGACCGGCACCCCGAGGAAGAGGACCACGAAGAGGAAGACGAGCACCACCACCAGGAGCGTGTCCGAGCTCATCGCCAACGTTGCCTGCTGCAGGCCCAGGACCCCTGCGCCTGCCGCCGCAGCGAGGACCAGCCCGCCCAGGGCCGCCCGGCGCGGTCCGCGGACCAGCTTGACCAGGGCGAACCACGACGTCATCGCCAGTCCCACGGCGAAGGGCAGCGAGACGTATGACTGGGGGACGTTCAGGATCGGCGTGGACTCGCCGGAGCGCTGGAGGAGCACGGGCACGAAGACCGCCAGCATGCCCGCCGAGATGCCGAGGACGACCGCGTCGACGAAGGCGCGCTGGTACGCCCGCCAACGGTCCGGGAGCCTGTCGGCGAGGATCTGGATCGACATGTGCGCACCGCGCGCATAGGCGATCGCCCCTCCCACGAACGCCGCGATGTAGAGGGCGAACTCGGAAACCTCCTGTGTCCAGGTGACGGAATTCCCCGTCACGAGCCGGTACAGGACGTTGAACAGGACCACGAAGAATTCGACGACGATGGCTGCTGCGACGATTGCCTCGAAGACGCTGTCGAGCCATTTCGTGCCGCTCCAGGCCGCCGGGCCGTGGGCCTCGGCCTGCTCCTCGGTCCTGACGATGCCTGTGCTCTCGTCGATCACTGTTTCCATGGGGCTTGCTCTCCTAGCGGATCCCGTTGGGGTCAGTGGCTGGCCGTGCTGAGGACGGCCAGCCACGGGCCGGCGGGCTGTCACTGACCGTCGACGAAATCGACGGTCTTCTTGAGGAAGTCGGCGCCGCCGACGGTGTCGGCGAACTGGGGATAGAGCGCGCGGGCGACCTGCTTGAACTTCGCGGCGCCGTCGGGTGAGAGGTCGTTGACCTTCACCCCGCCCGACTCCAGCTGCTTGACCTGCTGGTCGGCCTGGGCGGCGTCGTTCTTCGTCTTGAACGCGGCGGTGTCATCGGCCGCGGCCTGCAGAGCCTGCTGGGCGTCCGAATCCAGTCCGGCCCACTTCTTGTCGCTGAAGGACAGGACGAAGGCGTCTTCCATGTGGTTCGTCATGGAGAGGTACTTCTGCACCTCGGCGAACTTGTTGGTGGCAGGGACCTCCACCGGGTTCTCCTGGCCGCTGATCGCCCCCGTCTGCAGGGCGGTGTAGACCTCGGAGAATGCCAGTGGCGTCGGGCTGGCCCCGACAGCGCTGAAGAACTTGGTCCACAGCGGATTGCCCGGGACACGGATCTTCAGGCCCTTGAGATCATCCGGCGTCTGGATCGGGCGGACCGAGTTGGTCACCTCCCGCGGGGTCCGCGAGAGCATGGCGAGGCCCTTCGTGCCGCTCTGGCCCAGATCCGCCAGGAGCTCCTTCCCGGGAGCACCATTGAGGTACTTCACCTCCTGGTCCACCGATGAGAACAGGTACGGCAGGCTCACCGCGTTCATCTTCTTGTCCGTCCCGGCGTAGACCGAGGTGGAGAGGATGACCGCGTCCAGCGACCCGCTCTGCACCCGCGACACGGCGGCGTTCTGGTCTCCGCCGAAGCTCGTGCCGTTGGGAATGACCGTGACCTTGACCTTGCCGTTCGACTTGCTCTTCACGACGTCGGCGAAGTGCTGCGCGGCCGCGCCGACCGAGGACCCGATGGGGTCGGGGATCGACAGCTTCACCTCCACACTGTTCGCGGCGGCGGAAGCGCCTCCGGAGCAGCCGCTGAGGGCTAGGGCGGTGACGGATGCGGCAGCGAGGGCGGCAAGCCAGCCGGCTCGTCTCGTCATGGGTGGTCCTTTCATCGTTGGAAGGGTGGGGCAGGTTGGTGCAGCGTGCCGGGAGGCATCTCGCGCGGCCGTCCCCGGCACGCTGCCGGGATTCAGACGGTGGCGCGGATGAGGGCTTCGGTCTCGCGGCGCAGCTCGAGGGCGGTCGCGAGCGATTCGTCGATGACGATGTCGTCCCACTTGACGTGCTCGCCCTTGGCGACGCTGTTCTTCAGCTCCACGTGATGGGCAAGCGCGACAGGCAGGAGGCCTTCCCGGACCGAGGTCTCGGCGGAGACCAGCTTGCCCCAGACGGTGTAGCCGCCCTCGCCGTCGAGGAACTCCCCGGCAGTGAGGTCCTTCTTGGCCGTGGCGACGACGTCGCCGAAGAAGCCCTTCGGCGATCCCGTGGAGATCCCGCGCAGGACGGCATTGGCGATGGACATGTTCAGCTCCAGGCCGACGTAGTGGTACGGGCGGTAGAGCGCGGCGTACTGGCCGGTGGGATCCGGGTGCCAGGGGTACTCGGTGAAGCAGCCCGAGACGTAGTCGTTGGTCGCCTTGACCACGACGAACACGCCCTCCTGGGTGTTGAACGGGATCCAGTCGCCCTCGCGGGTGACGCTGGACATGACCTCGACCGAGCCCTCGTGGGCGAGCACGCCGCCGACTGCGGAGGGCCGGCAGATGGTGGCGATCTCCTCCACGTTGCCCGGGGTGAAGGTCAGCCCGCTGTCGGAGGGGACCAGGCCGGCGGCGTTGGCGACCGCGGCCATCTCGATGGCGGCCTTGGTCCCGTCGCGGAAGGAGGTGTGCATGTAGGGGTTGAGCTGGCCCGAGTCTGTGAGCTCCTTGGAGAACTCCCAGTTCTCCCAGACGTTGTCGGGGTTCATCTCGTGGTATTGGGGCAGGTACTTCGCGCCCTTGCCCGCGCAGACGACGTCGAAGCCTGAGGTGCGGGCCCAGTCGACGAGCTCCATGATGAGCGCCGGCTGGTCGCCGTAGGCCATCGAGTAGACGACCCCGGCCTCTTCGGCCCGCCGGGCCAGGGCCGGCCCGGCCAGGGCATCGGCCTCGACGGTGACCATGATGATGTGCTTGCCGGTGCCGATGGCCCGCAGGGCGTGGTCGATCCCCACGATCGGGTTGCCGGTTGCCTCGACGACGACGTCGATGTCCGCCTCGAAGAGCGCGGAGGCATTCGGGACGACCGCGGTGCCCCGCTGGGCGAGGGCGTCCTCGATCGTGCCGGAGACGGCCTCGGCCGGCCAGCCGACCAGCTCGAGGGCGCCCTGGGCGCGCTTGGTGTTGATGTCCGCGATGGCGACGACGTGCACGCCGGGGATGTTGCGGGCCTGGGAGAGGTACATGGTGCCGAAGCGGCCGGCGCCGATGAGGCCGACGCGGATCGGGCGGCCTTCGGCTTCGCGCTGCTCGAGGAGGGAGTGGAGGTTCACGGTGCTTCTTCCTGTGAGGGCGGCCGACGGGGTGAGTCAGGGACTTCGTGCCGGCTCTGCCCGACTCCCTCGTCGCTCGCTTGGTTCCCTAAGTGGTAACGGTTACACTTTTGTACCAGTGGACCGTGAGTGACGTCAATCACCCTTCGGGAAACTGGTCTAGTGTTTCCCTCACGACCTAGGAGGAGCCGGTGAAGAAGCCAGCGACTATCCGCGACGTGGCCCGCGAAGCCGGGGTCTCCGTCGCCGTTGTCTCGCGGGTGCTCAACGAGGGCACCGGCCCGGTGGCGCCCCTGACCCGGGCGAAGGTCCTCGAGGTCATCGAGCAGCTGGGGTATCGGCCGCGCGCCGCCGCCCGCGAGCTCCAGCAGCGCACGACCTCAACGATCGGCCTTGTCGTCGCCGACCTCGCGAACCCGTTCTTCGCCCGCCTGGCGGACCGCGTGGTCTGGGAGGCCCGGGCGCGCGGGGTCCACGTTGTCCTGCTCACCACGCAGGAGGATCCCCATCTCGAGGCCGAGTCCATCGCCACGCTCATCGAACGGTCGGTGGCCTCGGTGATTGCCACCCCTGCCGGGGACAACGTCGACAAGTGGGCCAGGCTCATCGAGTTGGGCATCAACGTGGTCTTCGTCGACCGGGAGATCGACCAGCTCGAGCAGATCGACGTCGTCACCATCCGCAACGACGTCTCGGCCGAGGTCGCCACCACCCACCTCATCGGTCTAGGACACACCCGCATCGGGTTCATCTCCGGGCCCGCCACGACTTCGACCGGGCGGGACCGCGTGGCCGGCTTCCGGCGGGCCATGGCGGCTGCAGGCGTCTCGGTGGACGACGAGCTCGTCCACCACATCCCCTTCCGCGGAGACAATGGGAGCGACTCGGTCGGGGCCTTCCTGAACATGCCGGAACCGCCCACCGCGCTGATCGTCGGCAACACCGCCCAGGTTCGTTCGGCCCTGCGGAGGATCAAGCAGTCCGAGATCCACGTGCCGGAAGACCTGAGCCTCGTCGTCTTCGATGACAACCCCTGGACCGAGCTCGTCTCCCCGCCCCTGACCGTGGTCCGGCAGCCCATCGACATGCTCGCCGTCCACTCGGTGGAGCTCGCGGTGGGCCGCGCGAAGGGGCTCCTCCCCGAACACCGCCGCAGGATCGAAGTCGACGCCGAGTTCGTCCGGCGCTCCAGCAGCGCCCCTGCCCGCCAGAGCGCCCCGACCACCTGAAACCTTCAGCGCTTGCCGCCGCACTCGCACTAACCAACGAACCATTAGGAGCACCATGCCCGTCGTCGTCACGGCCGTCTTCCACCCCGCCGAAGGCAAGAAGGACCAGCTGCGCGAAGCGCTGCGCTCATCCATCCCCGCCGTCCACGAGGAAGAAGGCTGCCTCCTCTACGCTATCCACGACGCCGAAGACGGAACCATCACCATGCTCGAGAAGTGGTCCACCGCCGAACTCCTCGACGCCCACGCCAAGGGCGCCGCGGTCGAAGCCCTCGACGCGGCAGTCGGCCCCTTCCTCGCCTCGCCCACCATCGTGACCAAGATGGCTCCGATCCCGGCCGGCACCGACGAGCAGGGCCTCCTGTGAACGGCGTCGGCACGGTCTTCGTCACTGGCGTGTCCGGGGTCGGGAAGACTACCGTCGCTTCGTCGCTCGCTGCCGCGTTGGGGAGGGTGTTCATCGACGCCGATGACCTCCATCCCGCCGAGAACAAGGCGAAGATGGGGGCTGGCACCCCGCTGACGGACGATGACCGATGGCCGTGGCTGGATGCCGTCGGGCTCGCAGCAAGCAGGCAGCCGTCAGTCGTCGCATGCTCGGCCCTGCGTCGCCGCTACCGCGAATATCTCAGTGCTCTCGCCCCGTCGGCTGTCTTCATCCACCTTGATGCAAGCCACGAGGACATCGCTCGCAGGATTGCCGGCCGCGCCCACGAGTACATGCCCGCAAGCCTCCTCGAGAGCCAGCTCGCCACGCTCGAACCCCTCGAAGCGGACGAGCCCGGATTCCGCGTGGATGCAGCCACGCCGGTCGACGACCTCGTAAGTGCCATCACCGTCGGTCTGGAAGACTGTGGAACTCGCTCCGTCGGAGCCTGAACCTGCAGCACCCCCGTAAGGCGCATTTCGGCACCCGGAGGTGGACCGCCGAGGTTCCAATCAAAGGAACCAATTGCGGGCGGCTCGGACCGTGTCCGGGACCGACTTCGTCTTCCCCGACCTCCTCGGCCTCGACCAGGCCCTGGACGGTGCGGACCTGGTGGTCACGGGGGGACGGCTCCACAGCCACGGGGCGGCGGACTCCGAGCTTTCACGCCAGCTGCTTGCGCGGGCCGGTCAGGACATCGCAGGGTGCTTGCTGCTGTAGCCGCCCGGGCCGGCAAGCGGGCGGAACTCCTCCAGCCGTGGGGAGTCGGCTCCGGGGCGGGAGCAGGTGAGGGCGGCTGCGTCGTTGGCGTACTCGATGGCCTCTGTGAGGCTCCGGTGGTCGAGTTGCCGCAGCCGATCCCGGTTGGTTGCGCCGAGGAGGTCGAGCTGGGCCAGGGCGGCGATGAGGGCTGCCATGAAGGAGTCTCCGGCGCCGATGGTGTCGGCGACGGTGACTGCCGGTGCGGGGATTTCGACCTGTGCGGTTCGGGTCATGGCGATGGGGCCGGAGGCGCCGCCGGTGACGACGATGAGGGCCGGTCCGGCGTCCAGCCAGGCGTGCATGGTCTCTTCGAGGGTCCGGTTCGGGTAGAGCCAGAGGAGGTCTTCGTCGCTGGCCTTGACGAGGTCGCTGGAGTGGACGAAGAGCTCGGCCTGGCGGCGTGCCAGGGCACGGTCGGGGATGATGGTGGGCCGGCAGTTGGGGTCGTAGCTGATCGTCGCGTGCTGCCGGGCTTGCTGTACGAGGGAGTGGACGGTGTGGTGCCCGGGCGGCAGCATGGCCGCGATGGATCCGGTGTGGACGTGGGAGGACTCCTCTATAGAGGCGAGGGCGGCGAGGGCCGCGTCGGCGATGTCCCAGGCGAGCGAGAACGTGTAGGTGGCGGCGCCCTCTGTGCCGAGGACTGCCGCGGCCGTGGAGGTGGGGGCGCCGCCGCCAATGACTGCTTCCACGTTGTTGGCGGCCAGGTGCTCGGCGATCGTCCGGCCCCGGGGGTCTTCGCCGAAGTGGGTGACGAGGCGGGTGGCCGTTCCGAGGCGGGCGCAGCCTACCGCGACGTTGAGCGGGCTTCCGCCGACGTGCTCGGCCACCCGGCCCCGCGCGTCGTCTGCCTGGATGATGTCGACGAGGGACTCGCCGATCACGGTGACGCGGGCGGGGGCGCTGCGGGGCGGGCGGGGCTCGGATGTGCTCATGGGAGTCACTTTCCCGGGTAGACGACGGCTTTGAGCTGGCCGGGCTGCCTTCCGGCGTTGAGCGCCTCTTCGGCCTGGTCGAGGGCGAAGCGGCCGGTGACGAGGACGTCGAGGTCGACCTTGCCCTCGGCGACCAGCTGGATGGCCAGCGGCCAGGTGTTCGTGTACCGGAAGACGCCGGAGAGCCAGATCTCGCGGTTCTGGATGTAGGACACGGGCAGTTCGACGTCGTCGGCGCCGAGGCCCACGAGGATGACCTTCCCGGCGGGGGCGACGGCCTTGATGCCGGCGCGGACGGCGGGGGCGGCGCCGGAGGCGTCGATGAAGGCATCGACGTCGAGGCCCTCGACGCTGTCGGTGCTGGGGTTCAGGGCGTGGGTGGCCCCGTGCTGGAGGGCGAAGTCCAGGCGGTCCTGCGCGATGTCGGTGATGTACACCTCGGCGGCGCCGAAGGCGCGGGCGGCCTGGGCGGCGATGATGCCGATGGGGCCTGCGCCGGCGATGAGGACGCGGCTGCCCGGTCGGATTCCGGCGCGTTCGCAGGCCCAGATCCCGACGGAGAGCGGTTCGATGAGCGCGGCGGCCTCGTCGCTGACGTTGTCGGGGATGTCGAAGGCGAAGTCGCTCTGGATCCTCACGTACTCGGCGAAGGCGCCGTCGATCGGCGGGGTGGCGTAGAACTCGATGTCCGGGCAGAGGTTGTACCGGCCGGCTTTGCACTGGGCGCAGGCCCGGCAGGGCCGCTGGGGTTCGACGGCGACCCGGCGGCCGAGGCGGGTGGGGTCCACGTTCTTCCCGACGGCTGCGATGCGGCCGGAGAGCTCGTGGCCGAGGACCAGGGGGTGGTCCACGACGTAGGGCCCGATCCGGCCGTGCTGGTAGTAGTGGACGTCGCTGCCGCACACTCCGACGGCGGCGACCTGCACGAGGACCTGGTCGTCGTCGGGGGCCGGGACGTCCAGTGTGTCGAGGACGACCTCGCCCTGACGTCGGAGGATGGAGGCGCGCATGGTCGTGGGAGGGGCCACGGGGGCGGTGGTGGTCATGGGGTTCCTTTGCGGGTTACTTGACGGCGCCGAGCGAGAGGCCCTGGACGAGCTTGTCCTGGGCGGCGAAGCCGGCGACGAGGACGGGGAGGGAGACGGCCAGGGCCGCGGCGCAGACCTTGGCGAGGAAGAGGCCCTGGCTGGTGACGAAGCTGGTGAGGAACACCGGGGAGGTGTAGGCGGCGGTGCTGGTGAGGACGTTGGCGAACAGCAGTTCGTTCCAGCTGAAGATGAAGCAGATCAGGGCGGTGGCGGCGATGCCGGGTCCGGAGACGGGGATGATGATGCGGCGGAAGATCGTCAGGAGCCCGGCGCCGTCGATGGCGGCGGCTTCGAGGATCTCGACGGGGACTTCGGAGAGGAACGAGCGCATCATCCATACGGCGATGGGCAGGTTCATCGAGGTGTAGAGGATGACCAGGAGCAGGACGCTGTCCAGCAGGCCGGTGGACTTGGCGATGAGGTAGATCGGCAGCAGGCCGGCGACGACGGGGAGCATCTTGGTGGAGAGGAAGAAGAACATCACGTCCGACCACTTCTTCACCGGGCGGATCGAGAGCGCATAGGCAGCGGGGATCGACAGGGCCAGGACCAGCAGGGTGGAGATGATGCTGGCCATGGCGGAGTTCAGCAGGGGCGGGATGGGGGATGCGCCGCTGCTGGCGCCGAAGAACTCTGCGTAGCCGTCCAGCGTCAGGGGCGCGAAGAGGGAGGGCGGGTTGGTCGCGGCGTCGGTCTCGGCGTGGAGGGAGGTCAGGACCATCCACGCCGCGGGTGCGACGAAGAGCAGGCCTACGGCCCAGGCTGCCAGTCCGAGCAGGAGCGTCGCGGACTTCCTCCTGCGCGCGGTCCGGGACATCGGGGCGGCGGGCCGGGTGGTCGTGGCGGTGGCGGTCATCGGTTCTCCTCCTTCAGGAGTGTCGAGACGGTCCGGAGGGCGAAGGTGGCCAGCAGCAGGGAGCCGATGACGATGACGACGCCGGCGGCCGATGCGGCGCCGTAGTCGTGGGCCAGGAAGAACGTCTGGTAGATGCTGTACGGAAGGTTGGCGGTGCCCAGGCCTCCGGAGGTGATGGTGAAGACCGCGTCGAAGTTCTGCACGATGTAGATCGAGCCCAGGAGGGCGGCGAGTTCGAGGTAGCGGCGCAGGTGCGGCAGGGTCATGAACCGGAAGAGCTGCCAGGTGCTGGCACCGTCGATGCGGGCCGCCTCGATGACGTCCAGGGGGCGGGACTGGAGCCCTGCGAGCAGGATCAGCATCATGAACGGGGTCCACTGCCAGATCAGGTCGACCTCGATCGCGCCGAGCGGCTGCATGGAGATCCAGTCCGGCTGGGGCGCCTGGACCCCGAAGATGCCCCCGACCCAGTTCAGGATGCCGTTGAGGAGGCCGTACTCGGGGTTGAACAGGGCGTGCTTCCACAGCAGGGCGGCAGCGACCGGGACGATCAGGAACGGGGTGATCATGATGGTGCGCACGATGCCGCGTCCCCAGAAGTGGCGGTCCAGCAGCAGGGCGATGCCCAGTCCGAGGACGAGGCTGACCAGGACCACGACGACGGTGAGCACGATCGTGGTGATGACGGAGCTGCGCAGGGCCTCGTCGGTGAACACGCTGACGTAGTTGTCGAACCAGCCGAACTTCACGTCGTTGGGGTAGAGGGCGTTCCAGTCGAAGAAGGAGATGACGATGGTGACCACGAAGGGCAGCTGGGTCACCGCGATCATGAAGACCAGGGCCGGGAGGAGCGGGGCCCTGCGCGCCCATGCTGCGGCCCGGTCCAGGCCAGTCCTGCTGGTGCCGGGGGCGGGTGTCGTCCTCCGCCTGCCGGTGTGGATGGTCGATGCGGTGGCCATGGTGCTCTCCAATGTCTCTGTCCCGCCGGGTCCTGGTCCGGGCCGGCCTGCCCCGGGCGGGATGGGGGAGGGGGCCGCCGGTCGCGGCGGGCGGTGGGGCGATGAGCCCATTGGCCGCCCGCCGCAGCGGGTTACTTCTTGTACTTGTCCGCGACCTTCTGGGCCAGGGACTGGCCCTTGTCGAGGGCCTGCTGGACGCTTTCCTGTCCTGCGATCGCGGAGGAGATCTCCTGGGAGACCTGGGTGCCGAGGTCGGCGAACTCGGGGATGGCGACGAACTGGATGCCGGGGGCCGGGCGTGGCTGGACGCCGGGGTTGGCCGGGTCTGCGGAGTTGATCGCGTCCTCGGTCGGCTTGTAGAACGCGGCCGCGGCCTTCTGGTAGTCGGCGTTCTGGTAGGTGGAGTTCCGCTTCCCTGCCGGGACGCGGGACCAGCCCAGCTGCGTGCCGACGAGCTGCTCGTACTGCCTGCCGGAGGCCCATTCGATGAACCTCGCTGCGGCGTCCTGGTGCTTGGAGGCCTTCTCGACGCCCCAGGCCCAGGAGTAGAGCCAGCCCGAGCTCTTGGTCTGGTCCACCGGTGCGGCGACGTAGCCGAGCTTGCCGGCCACGGGGGAGCCCTGGGCCTCGAGCGACCCGGCCGCGGCCGTGGAGTCGTACCACATGGCCACCTTGCCCTGCTGCAGATCGTTCAGGCACTCGGTGTAGCCGGCCTGCGGTGCGCCGTTCTCGCCGTGGCTGCGCACGAGGTCCGTGTAGAACTGGGTGGCCTTGAGGAAGGCCGGGGCGTTGACCTGGGCGTTCCAGTCCTTGTCGAACCATGTCCCGCCGAAGGTGTTCACCACGGTCGTCATGGGCGCGAGGACCTGGCCCCATCCGGGCTGGCCGCGCAGGCAGATGCCCTTCATGCCCGGCTGCGCGCCGTCGGCCTTCGCGGCGAGGTCGGCGACCTGCTGCCAGGTCGGGTGGTCAGGCATGGTCAGGCCCTTGGCGGCGAAGACGTCCTTGCGGTACATCAGGAAGGAGGACTCCCCGTAGAACGGCTCCGCGTACAGCTTCCCGTCGGCGCCCGTCAGGGACTTCGTCATCGGGGCGAGGACGTCCGACTGGTCGAACTGCGCGTCCTTGGCGACCGTGTCGTCCAGCGGTGACAGCCAGCCGTTCTTGGAATAGAACGGGACCTCGTAGTTGCTGATCGAGGCCACATCGTACTGGCCCGCCTGGCTGGAGAACTCCTGGCTGATCTTGGCCCGCACGTCGTTCTCGGGCAGGACGGTGAAGTTGACCTTGATGCCCGTCTGCTTCGTGAAGTTGTCCGCGGTGAGCTTCTGCAGGTCGACCATCTGCGGATTGTTGACCATCAGCACGTTCACCTCCTTGTCGGAGGCGCTCGAACCGCCTGCACCACCGCAGGCAGAAGCGGACAAGGCGATGCAGAGGGCGCCTGCAGCCATCGCGGCCGTGCGCAGAGTGGGGCGCATCAAGGACTCCTTTGTTCTTCGGGGGCACGCCGCAGCACGGGTGGCTGGGGGCAGTTGGCTTCACCGTGGGGCGGGTCCGGGTCCGGCTCCGCAGGAACCTCGGCCCCGTGGCGTTCCACAACTGTAGGCTTGGGGCGCAGATCACAACTAGCGTCCTGGTTGCCGGTTTCTGATACTTATTTTCCGAGCGTTTGGGCGCCGGTGGAGCAGGCCGTAGGGCGGCCGCCTGCCTGGGGCAGGGAGGGGAGGGCCGATGGAACGTTCAGGAGACGAGCTGGCGACGGCACGGATCGCCGAGCGCCTGCTCGGGATGCGCGCCAACCGGGAGGTCATCCCACCGGACCCGAACCACTGCGTCAGGTGGCACGAGCACGACTACCCGAGCCCCATCGCCAGGTGGAACTACCACCCCGAATACGAGATCCACCTGATCCGCAGGGGAACCGGGAAGTTCATAGTCGGCGACCACATCGGGACCTTCGAGGCCGGCCAGGTCTCCCTCATCGGATCGGGGCTGCCACACGACTGGGTCAGCGACCTGGAGCCCGGGGAAGTGCTGGTCAACAGGGACGCCGTCATCCAGTTCGACGGCAAGTGGCTCGAACAGTGCACCGGGCTCATCCCCGAGCTCTCCGAGATGTCCCCGCTGCTCGAGGAGTCCTCCCGCGGGATCGAATTCCTCGGCCCGTCCGCGGCCAAGGCGGCCGAGCAGATCGAGGCCATGGGCGCCAGCAGCGGCATGCAGCGGCTCCACCACCTCTTCGAGCTCTTCACCGTGCTCGCGCGGGCCCCCCGGGAAGACCGGCGCTACCTCGCGGACGCCTGGTTCAAGCCCGAACTGGACAGCGAGGCAGCAGCGGTGGTGGACATCGCGCTCGAATACCTCTTCAGCCACCACGCAGGCAGCGCCCGCATGTCCGACGCCGCTCAGCTCGTCGGCATGGCCGAGCCGACCTTCTCGAAGTACTTCAAGCGCTCCACCGGCCAGAACTTCAGCGACCTGCTCAGGAAACTCCGCATCGCCCCTGCCCGCCGCCTCCTGGAACAGACCGACAAGGCCATCTCCGAGGTCTGCTACGAAGTGGGCTTCTCCAACCTCTCGAACTTCAACAGGCACTTCCTCAGGGCGACCGGCCAGACCCCGCGCGACTACCGCCGACAGGTCCCAGGTTCCCAGCCGCCATCGCACGTGGCCTCTGCATCCCACAGCACGCCCGCAGCCGGCATTCCCAGCGGTAGCCCCTAGGCCACGCGTTATTTCGAAGGGACGTCGGGACTTCTCCGGCTACCACAACGGTGGGGCTGAATGAACCCAAAGGCAGCCCATACCGCCAAGCCGGGCTCGGGCCTTGAGGCGTACGTCTCATCAAAGTTGCTCCTATGTCAAGGTCCCCCGTCCCGGCGCTGGCAATGATGGCCGCGTTCTCGCCGGGGTCAAGGCCGGGGCCCTGCGGGTGGCCTGGCGGCCAGCCTTTGACCGCGGCTGCGGGCGCGTCCGGTCAGCCGGGAGCCGCGAGGGGGCCCAGATTCAGGCTGCGGCCCGTTCGGCGGTCTGGGCGTTCGAACTGAGAGCGCGGTAGACGGCCCTTGTGATCTGCCGTTTGAGGCAGCGGAGTGCTTCCTTGGTGCTGTCGCCGCAGCCGAGGCGGCGCTGGTAGTAGTCGTGTCCAAGGCCTTCGTGGCGGGTCTGGGTTACGGCGATGCGGTGAAGGGCGGCGTTGAGCTGCCGGTTCCCGGCGCGGTTGAGCCGGACGCGCCCTGCTGTGCTGCCGGACCAGGCAGGGATGGGCGCCGTGCCGGCGAACATCGCATACCGGGCCTCGGAACCGAAGCGGGCGATTCCCGCTGTCTCGCCGACGATCTTGGCCGCGCTGAGCGGACCGCAGCCAGGGACCGCGAGCAGGGCGGGAGCGCACTCGCGCACAGCGGCCCCGATCCGGGCTGCGAGGGCCTCGATCCTCGGGCTGAGCCGGTCAATGTCGGCCAGGATCTCCAAGGCGAGCTCGGCCACGAGCCCGTCCTGCGTCCGGAGCCACTCGGCGAGCTGGTCCCTGACGGACTGGCGGGCCAGCTCGCTGCGGGAGGGATCGCGTGCAGGGTCTAGCTCGTGCAGGTGCCAGCGCAGCCGGTTCACCGCGCGGGTGCGCTCGGCGACGAGGTCATCGCGTCGGTCGGTGAGCAGCTTCAGCTCCCGGGAGGCCGCCTCGTGCGCGGCGACCGGCAGCTCCGGTTCACGCAGGACGGCGCGGGCGACGGCCAGAGCGTCGATCGGGTCGGACTTGCCCCGCGTGCGGGCCGAGGAGCGTGCCTTCGCGGTGAGCTTCGGCGGGACGCGCACGACGCGTTCGCCGAGGGCCAGCAGGTCCCTCTCGAGGCGGGCCGAGAGCTGCCGGCAGTCCTCGATCCCCCAGAGGCGCTCCTGGTCACCGAAGCCGCACCTGGCCCAGCAGACCGCCTTCTCATGACCTGCGGGCGTGGCCGGGACGGTGATCCCGTCGAGGCGGCGTCCGTTGCCGTCGACGGCTTCGAAAGTGTGGGACTTCTTGTGGACGTCGCCGCCCAGAACCACCACCATGGTATGTACCTTCCTCTTTGCAAGGGAATGGCCGGACCGGTCGGCGGACAGACCTCAGTCGAGGGCGCTACCCACGCTCCTATCAAGTCACGCCGGCCGGTCCCTTCACACCCGGTGCCGGCAGAACTTTAACCAGCCAGTCCCTCGAGGGGACGGCGGGAACCTTTAGAGCCAAGCACCGGATGCGAAGGATCCAACCACCGCAGCGCCTGCGGCACCACCCACGATCACACTGAGGAACCATTGCTGAGATCGAGGATCATTCTAAGGTGAATGGGGCTTGTCTTCGGAGCCCGCGAGAGTGCTCCTCCTCGTGAAGAGGGCATCGAAATTACCTGACCTCGCATTTTCGGAAAGATGTCGACTCCTTGGTGTGAGATCGACTTCGATCACGTGTGTGGAGGACTTCGAACATTGACATCGGAAAAGCGACATCGAACGTTGACAGCTGTCTCAAATAGTCTGTCTCGCGGCATGTCTCGGAAAGTGTCCCCTCGCGTGGCGAGACGGCTGGGGGATGGGGTAGGCGTCTGATCCGTCCTGCGGAGCGGCGGCGATCAAGGGTCGCGCTTGCAGGTCCTGCAATAAGGGCCCGGGAACGGTCCCCGGACGCTGCGCCCGAAGACGTGCTTCTGGCACAAACCTGCAATTAGCCGTACCTTGAAGCGCACTGGGTTTCTTGGAGGCTCCTGACCTTGGAAACGAGGATGGAGTTATGCCGAAGGAACTGGCGTCGGGGAAGCCGACGACGCGTCGCTACTCGGATGAGGAGAAGGCGGCCGCGGTGCGGATGGTGAGGACGCTCCGTGCCGAGCTCGGTGTCACGCAGGGGATGGTGCAGCGCGTCGCGACGCAGCTCGGCTAAGGGGTCGAGTCGGTGCGGATGTGGGTGAAGCAGGCCGACCTCGACGACGGTGTCGCCCCGGGCATGAGCAGCAGCGAGCCACAGGGGATCAGGGAGCTGGAGCAGGAGAATCGGGAGCTTCGCCGCGCCAACGAGGTGCTCAAGCGGGCCGCGTCTTTCTTCGGGGCGGAGCTCGACCGCCACTACCGGAAGTAGTCGCGTTCATCGACGCGAAGGACGACGTCGTGGGCGGTCGCCGGCTCGGAGTCGAGCTCATCTGCAGGCTGTTGCAGGTGGCTCCGAGCACCTACTACGCCGCCAAGGCCCGCACGCCGTCAGCGCGTTTGGTCCGGGACGGGGAGCTGGTCCCGCAGCTTGGTGGAGCTCTGGGAGGCGAACTACCGAGTCTACGGGGTCCGGAAGCTGTGGAAGGCGGCCCGCCGCACCGGATCGTGATCGGGCGGGATCAGACCGCGAGGCTGATGCGCGTCGCGGGGATCGAGGGCGCCAGACGCTCGAAGCGGATGAAGACGACGAGGCCGGACCCGGCATCGGCGAGGCACCCGGACCTGGTCAAGCGGCAGTTCACCGCAACCGCGCCGAACCGGCTCTGGGTGACCGACCTGACGTTCGTGGCGACGTGGGCCGGCGTCGCCTACGTGTGCTTCATCATCGACGCGTTCTCCCGCATGATCGTGGGGTGGCGGGTCGCGTCGCACATGCGCACCGAGATGGTTCTCGACGCGATCGAGATGGCCCGCTGGTCCCGTGGCCATCACCACGACGGCCTGCGATGCCACAGCGACGCGGGATCCCAGTTCACGTCGATTCGCTACGGCGAACGGCTCGCGGAGATCGGTGCGACCCCGTCGATCGGGACCGTCGGCGACAGCTATGACAACGCCCTGGCCGAGACGGTGAACGGGTACTACAAGGCCGAGTTGGTCCGTGGGCCCGCCCGCTCCGGGCCGTGGAAGACGGTCGAGGACCTCGAACTTGCGACCCTCGGCTGGGTTCACTGGCACAACACCCAGCGGCTCCACTGCTACCTCGGCGACACCCCGCCCGCCGAGTTCGAGAACGCGTTCTATGCTGTCCAAACCGGCCGCGAACGGCTGGTCGGAATCAAATAGCGCGAGTCTCCATCAGACCCAGTGCGCTTCACTTGGCCAGGGGCAGATTCGCGTGAAGCCCACGCTTGGCGCGACTGTGCCTTTCGTGTTGGACGGATGGAGCCGCCATTCAGGGGGAATCGTGCGGTCAGCCTGATCAGGGATCCGACTCCTGTCTCTCGCGACGTTCCGAGAGGCGGATCACTTTGCGGGCTTCTTCGAGCTGCTCGCGGAGCATTCGATTCTGCTCAGTGAAGTAGATGATCTGGCTCGCCGCGCGCCGAATCTGCTCATGGACCTCGACAAGCTTCTTCCGCGCGGCCTCCAAACGATTCTTCGCTTCGCCCAGTTCAGTCCTGAGCAGCTCAATCTGGGCAGCCCGGCGGTCTGGGTTCTCATCGGCCAGGCGGGCCAGCTCGGCGCGGCGGAGGAAGTCCTCCGCAATCGGCTTGTACTCGCCGCGGTAGAGATAGACGCGCGGCACCCCTGCCTCGTCTGCGAGGGATTTGAGCGTCAGCTGTCCGTCGCTGGCCTCCGCCCTGCCTCCCAGCAGGCGATCTGCGGCGGCGAGGAAGCGCCGCTGGTTGCGCTCGGTGGATTCGCTGGGGCTCTTGCCGCTCACGTGTCGCTCAGTCCTAGGTCCTCGACAACTGACCTAAATGAGGCGATCTTCAAGTTCACGCGTTCGCATTCTCCCGCCGCGATTCTTCGCGTCCTGATTGACGCGCTCAACTCGTCCATCCCGGCAAGCCACACTCCGGCATGCTCGGGGTGAATGGTGGCATTCACGCATTTCGCGGGTTGACATGAGGCGCCGATGGGGCGGGACTTGTCCGCCACGCCTCGCAGGCAGCGCGCCCGAAGGGGATCTGTGAACCAGCAGTGGGCCAGCGGCATTGGGTAGAAGATCTCGGCACGCGAGGCGATCAGTGCGACGACCGCGTCGTCGCGCTCGCGCGTCTGAGGCCCCTCCCCGCCTTCTCCGGGGAGAGATGCGACTGCTGCCCTGAGCTCCTTCGCGCCGAGCCCGGCGACCTGCTCGCCGCGTTCGATAGCGGATATGACTTCCCGCACGGCCTGTTCTCTCGCCTCAAATTGTTCTTTCTCGACCTCTTTGAGGAATGTTGACGATGACTCGCCCCGCCCGCCCGCATAACCTTCCGTCGTCGCCACCGAGATGTGCTTGAGATGGATTTTGGCGGCTATGATGCCGTTCGGCCGCCACGCAAGCTCCCTCGCAAGTGTCTTCCGGAACTGCCGAAGCGAAACCTGCCAGTCTTCAGGGACCGGCCTGAGGCCGGCTTCGCGCCCCGCAGTGTTGATCCATTTCCGTAGAGCCCTGTACTGGTCTTCAAAACCGGCAACAGATAGAGGGTGCTCGCTGTCCGTGAGAGACTCGGCTGCCTTGAGCGCCTGGGCTACTTGTTCGATCACCGTCCATGTCCCCCGGCGTCCGCCAGGCGGCTGGCCCTTCAAGAGAAGGCTCCGCACCCGGTGCCTGACCAGACCGAGTCCGCTGTCCTCCGTGAAGTATGCGGCTCTTTCGAGGGCCGCGAGTTCGCTGGTCCGCATTCCCGAAAGGGCCGCGACCACCACGAGGCACGCAGTCAGGGCCACGCGTCTGGCGTTCTCCAGCGTTGACGGGTCGGGTGTGAATTCGGCCCGGCTGGGGCCCCTGATCTCGACCTGGGAGACGGGGTCGAGGCTTTTCCACCCGAGTCCGAGCCGTTGCGCCGCAGCTGTGATCTTCTCCCACCGGTCCGGTCGGTAGAGATACATGTGATCCTTCATCCCGATGCTCTGTGCGATAGCGAGCACTGAGATTCCTTGGTTCTTCTTAGTGGGCTTCCGGGCTGCAGGCAGGCCCCGACCCTGCCGCCCCGCGTTGTCGACGAGCTCGTCTAGCCGCCGATCGAAATCGGCGCTGACCCCGCCGCGACGCGAGGGGGGAAAGTCGTGCCGCACGGGAGCGGTCGCAGCCCCGAATATGTGTGGGGGGCCGGATTCGACGAGAAATAGTGCCCCTTCCAGCAGTGGGGCAAAAACTCGATCGGGTATCACAGGGGTCTTGTTCTGGCTGCTTCCTGTGTTCGGGAGCCCCGATAGCGTGGAAGCGGAGATCTTCCCCCAGGGGCGGAAGCGAAGTTCGTCGTGAGTGAAGGCTGCGGCATAGTCGAAGAAGGTCCGCACTGAGTCGACAGCCATGGGCCGGCAAGCAGCAGTTATCGTTGTCAGGAACGAATCGCACATGGACTGCGACGCCGAAGACATGCTCTCGAGTCCAAGGTCCTCCAGGAAGCCGAACCAACGCCGCCAGTAGGAGAGCCGCTGGTTGTACATCGCCCAGGGCGGGAATGGGCGCCGGCGCGCGTTCGGAAGCCGAAGTTCAAGTGCGTGACTCGGCTGCATCAAGCACACTGCCGCTTCCTTGGCCGTTGTGCGCCAGAATGAATTCTCGATAGATGACCAATTCAAGCGGCCATTACGTGAGTATTTCGGCCAAGTGGACAACCCGCTCAGATCCCATATGGGCGCGTCGAATCTCACGCTCGGCGAGTCCGGGCGAGCAGCTTCCCAAGGAAGGATCCGGAGGACGTCGAGGTTCGGGGCGAATCTTGTGGAGTCCCAAGGCCTGATTTCGCTGGCTGGGTTTGCGCTGCTCATCAGACGCTTCTCTCATTCGGGCCAATCGGAAGCGGGGATGGCGCGGCCTCGTCGAGGACGGACCGAGCACGCTGAATTGCGGTTTCGCTGAATGCGGGCAGTATTCTTGTGGTGAGCTGCACCCATGCGGGTGCGTAGACCCGGATCCACTCAGCCTGGGACACCCCGGCCGCTTGGTCTTCAAGGAACTCCTTGAGCAGGAGCAGAGCAGGGAGTTTCGATGTGGTGATGACCGCTAGCGGGCAGACAAGACAGGTCCATACGCTCGCTTGGCAGAACTGGCCGCGAGGTGTGAATGGCGAACTGTAAGGGTCGCGGCAAATGGCGCCGAACATGTCTCGCGACCCCAGGCTCGAGGGCGGCGACTGGAGCCTCAGCAGTTCGTTGTTGTCCACAAGGTCAGAGAGTTCTCCATCCTCGGCTGTGACGATTTCCGCGAGGCTTGCACGCCGCAGCAGGTCCTTCTGTGCGCTGGCGACCGTATCGGCGACGTCGTCTGCGTCGGCGGATGCCGTGAGGTAATCATCGCCTTCGATTCGTGGGCTGTGATTCGGATCGATTGCTGTGGATCCGTTCCACGCTTTTTGCTTCCGAACATGGTATGTCGTACGCAGCCGGCTCAAATCGAGCGACATCTCCGAACCAGAGTCGTCGACAAGCTTGTGCCGAGCAATGAATGCCTGTCGCCATTTTCGGAACTTGAATTCGCTGAACCGGACTACGTCAATTGAAGCATCCGGGTACGAGCAGAGCCAGAACCGATCGGAATCGAGCTCATTCCTGGCTGTGGCGGTCAAGGCCAGCCAGCGGTCAATCAGGCCGATGGCACCCCAGGGCCCGGCAGAATGAAAATTTCTCACCTCGGCCCCGTGGCCCCGGCGCTTTCGGTACTGGATCCGCACGTCGCGTTCCCCCTCCCGGCGAATATCGTCAAGGCGGAGCCGTTCGAGCCCTTCCGAAGGGATGCCTGTCTCTAGGCCGAGCAGTATGCGAAAGGCGAATGCGACGCCCGTGCCGGGGGTCCTGGGAGTATCCCGGTCAGATCGCCCGCCGCGGTCCGGTCGTGTGCTGATTCCCGGGTTGTAGTCGAGAATCTCTTGTTTGCACGCCGAGATGATCCGATCGTATTCCGGACGCGTATAGGCAACGTGGTGACCCCTTGATCGTGGCACCGTGCTGACACAGTTCCCATCGAGATATTCCACTACGCCCTGATTCAAAGGGCCGCAGAATTCCAGAGTGTGGCTTTCTCGGAGAAGTCCGCGCAGCATCCATTCGGAAGTCTTGGTCTCGTTGCCTGCAAAGCCATACAGGTGGTCAACGGTGAGGTCCCGCAGATTCCCCTCGAATCCTTTCCCGTGCAGCCATCGACTGAAGCGGGAGATCGTGTTGCGGTAGTGCTTCGCAGTCCACAATGTCTTGATTTCGCCGTCGGCATTTGTCGACGCGAGAAGGCTGCGTGCGAGAGCCTCCACGATCGCTGGGCACGGCAGATGGCCGAGTCCAATACGCTTGGTTTCGTCCCCTTCGAAGGAGAGGATAAGGCCGAGAGGATCCGCGACGAGCCGGTGCTCTCCGGGGATCAGGAGATCCATCGCAGGTCCTCAGTTTCGCCCTCGTCCGCTAGTAGGGCCAGTTCGGCGTCCGAGAGAATTGTGTCTGGGTCCTGGAGGCTGAGGTATATTTCGGTGGTTTGGACGCTTTTGTGTCCTAGCATGTCGCGGACGATGAGGAGCGGGTCGTTGCGCCGGAGGATCGCCATCAGCATCGGGTCAGTTCCCGCGACTTTCGCCAACTTCTCCGCTCGGGACATCGCGGCCCGAGTGAGAAGGTTCAGCGTCTCGATGGCGAACGTGTGGCGCAGCGTGTGCGGGGTCACGTCGGGGAATCGGGGATCGAATTGCCGGCATCGCTTCACGGCCGTGTCGAACGCGTAGCGCCAGCTGTTCTCACCGAGTGGGGAACCGGCTCGCCCTCTGAAGAGGAGGGCGCTCCCACCGTCGGGGCTCACGAGCCTGCGCCGCTGGCTGATCGTGAGCCTGTGCCATTCGACGCGGGAGCCGTTCAGCAGTCCGCTGTGGCTGCTCGGCTCGCTGACGTATAGAGGGTTCGAGGGCCTCCACTGGGTTGCGCCAAGTGACCGTTCGAGAGCCGCGTAGTCGTGCACCGCGTCCAACGCTCCGCTCGAGGCCCACGTTGTGCGTTCGCGAGCCCCCTTGGCAATCTGCGGCGATACGCGAAGGGCGACGAAGTCACCGAAGAGCGGAGCCGACTGCGGTACCTCCCACAGGAGCAGGTTTGAAAATTCCTGCCTTCGCAGGCCAGAGGACCGCACGAGCGCGGCCACGGCGCGATTCCTTGCTGCCGTCCGTCCGCCGAACGCCGGATCGGGAGTGCCATCGGGAAGCTTTCCCCCGAGCCCCACCTCGATGAACAGATCAGCGAAGTCCGGGCTGAGGCTTCTTATCGAGGCCGCCCGACTGCCTGTCTTCGATCGGGCCTGATTCTTCTCAACCGTCTGTCCGGCGAGCGGACCTGTGCTGACGTACGCCGAGCGGTACCGAAACGGACGGGTGCGGACAAGGTTTTCCTCAACCGCCCAGCCATAAAAGTTCTCCATCGCCGAGATGGTGCGGTTCCAGGCACGAGGGCCCAGCTGGCCAGGTGCTCCCGAAGGACCGCCTTCAAGACGCTCCCGGCGGAAGTCGGCGACATCGCGCGTGAGAGTCCGATGCTTATCGAGCACTGCATGTCCCCGGCTCTGGAGGAACCGAGCCCAAGAAAGCATGTCGTCGGCATAGCTGTCCCAAGTCCTTCTCGAATGGCAACCGCGTTCTGGAAGCGCCCGGAGCCAAGCATTCAACTCGCCCACGGGCTCGAACGAATCATCAAGGAAGAACGGCAACCCGAGAGGCAGCGCTGGTGCCGGTTGGCTAGGCAGCTCCGACGTATGAGAGGGATCAAAACGGAACTTCCTCATGCGACCTCGCAGAGTTGGTCAACAGGGTCACCGCAAACCTGTGGTGTAGATCACATCAGGCTACTTCGCGTTCGGCTATGCCGCCCGCATCGACCCGCCAATTCGTGCAGAAACCTAGATGCCGTTCCCGGAGGCGAGTTTCCCCGCCGGAGTGCGAGAGCGCGAAACTCTGGGCGGTCCCGCGGTGGCTGTTACACGGCGAGAGTCTGCACCTAACTGTCTTGTAAACAGAGGGTCGCCGGTTCGAATCCGGCAGGGGGCTCCACGAACCCCCCTCTCACCTGCGGAAACGCGGATCAGAGAGGGGTTTTCCTATGCTTCGGCCACCCAAGTCTCCCATTTACTCACCCACTTTCGACGACGGATCTCTCCGACGTCTGTCGGGGTCACCCACAATGGCGGGGAGAGCTCCTCGGCTCACCGCACACATGGCGTTCATGATCGAAAACACGAACGTTCGACAGATCCGGCGCGAAGACCTCCCCGAGCTCCTCCTGACCCGTGCGGAAGCCGCCGCGTATCTCGGCCTGTCCGTGAAGCGGCTCGCCAACCTCGCCTGCCTCGGCCGCGGGCCTCGTTACCGGAGGTTCCCGTGCGGAAGCGTCAGGTACGAGTGGAGTGACCTTCAGACGTGGGCGGCTTCGGCGCGGAAGGCAGCCTGATGGCCCGACCAAGGCTCGAGCCGGGCCAGCACGGCGAGATCGAGGTCAGCTCGAAGAAGAACGCCAAAGGAAAGTACCGGGCTCGCGCTCGGTACCGGGATGACAGCGGCAAGCGGCTGGACGTCACCTCAGAGAAGGGAACAAAGGGGGAGGCCCGCGCCGAAGTCCAACGGAAGCTGGCCAGACTCCGTGAGGGGGCAGAGCCACCGAAACCTCCGACTGTCGCTGAGGTCGTGTGGGACTGGTGGGAGCACAAGCCACTGAAGAAGGTCGACCCTGTGGCTGGCATTCTTGAGCAGACAAAGAGCGGCTACTGCGAGGTCATCCGGCGGTCTGTCGTCCCCCTGTGGGGCGGCCTGCCGGTCGACCGACTGACGGCGGGCAGGCTGCAGGACGAACTGAACAGTATGGTCGCGGGCGGAACCAAGTACACCGAGGCCAAGCACGTTCTGACCATCATGTCCCAGGCACTGCAGCGGGCCGTGCTCAATGATCTGGTACCGCAGAACGTGGCGCGGGAGTGCACGGCGCCGAGGAAGAAGAAGACGCCGCCTAGGTCTCTTCGAACGGACGAGCTACTCGCAGTGCGCCAAGCTGCCCGGACATGGCAGTTCGGCGGCTCGAAGTTCGGTCCGTCGAGGTCTGAGTACCTCGCCGACGTGATCGAGTGCCAGCTGGGGCTCGGAATGAGGATCGGGGAAGCGCTCGCGCTGAAGTTCGAGGACGTGGACTGGGAGTCCAACCAAGTCCGGATACATTCGACGCTCGTTGAGAGACGGGCGATGACCCTCAAGGATGGGGCCAAGGTGCCCGGCTGGTTCGGGTACCAGCCGTTCACCAAGTCAGGGGAGGGGAAGGAGCGGATCGTCGAAGCTCCTAGTTTCGTGATGGAGGTCCTGCTCCGGAGGCTGACCGCCTCTCCGACCCTCAATCAGTACAACTCTGTATTCGTCACCCGCAAGGGCACATGGGTGCGCCCCAATTCGGTCCGGAACCATCTCCGGGCGGCGCTCAAACAATCGGCGCTCGAGATAGATCTTGACTGGTTCACGCCCCATGATCTCCGGGCCACGGCTCTGACTGCTATCGCAAGAGCCGTGGACGCCGAAGCCGCGGCTGAGTTCGCCGGGCACAGCGATCCCGCAATCACCCGAGAGCACTACATCGAGCCGGAAGCGGCTCGGCCGATCCTGCGGGCAGCGATCCTGGATCAGTTCGCGCAGCAGTCGTGGACTGCGATGGGTGTCTAGAGCGCCTCCCGCGCCCGTGGAGGAGGTGGATCGGCTCAGCTCTGTCTTGCCTGCCCGGCGGACAAAAAGGGCCCAAGAGGGCCTTCTGTAATAAAAAATAAAATGCTACCGTCTGTGGCGTACACCACTTCCTGCCACGGAGGCTATCCATGAACGACTCAACGGCGAGTGCATCGAATGAGCTGGAACTCACTGAGGAGGACCTGTCCCCGGCTGTGACCCCCGCCCGTGAAAGGCGGCGGGTGATGGTCTCCAGCCTGATCGGCGCCCTAATCGAGTGGTACGACTTCTACCTCTACGGGATCGCTTCGGCGGTCGTGTTTAACGTGCTGTTCTTCCCACAGTTCGACTCGGCGATCGGGACCCTGCTGGCCTTCACCACACTCGCTGTCGGCTTCTTCGCCCGGCCGCTGGGAGGGGCCATCTGGGGGCACTTCGGCGATCGGGTGGGCAGGAAGCAGATGCTGGTCCTTTCGATCATCGCCATGGGCGCGGGGACGCTCGCGATGGGCCTGCTGCCCACGTATGCGCAGATCGGGATGTGGGCGCCGGTGCTCCTTCTCCTGCTCCGCCTGGTCCAAGGGATCGCGTCGGGCGGGGAATGGAGTGGTGCTGTGCTGATGGCCATGGAGCACGCCCCGGAGAAGCGAGGCCTCTCTAGCAGCTTCCCGCAGATGGGCCTCACGGGCGGAATCCTCGTCGCCGACGGCGCCTTCGCGCTCGTTGCCCTTCTACCGAAGCCGGAGCTCCTCGCGTGGGGTTGGCGGCTCCCGTTCCTCTTCTCTGCGGTCCTGGTGGTCGTGGGCTTGTGGATCCGGCTCGGGGTGAGTGAGAGCCCAGTGTTCCTCGCGGCACAGAGGAAGGCCGCCCTCGGCGACAGCGGAGCGACTTCCACCAGGGCCCCGCTTGTCGAGGTCTTCCGACGCCCGCGGACCCTCATCGTGACGGTCCTCCTGGTGAACGGCCCCTTTGCCGTCAGCGCCGCCTACCTGACCTTCGCCGCCTCGTACGGGCTCCAGACGGGCTTCACTGCCTCCCAGATGCTCAATGCCTCGCTGATTGCCGCGGCGCTCGGTGTGCTCGGGCAGCCGGTCTTCGGCATGTGGTCGGACTCGATCGGGCGGAAGAAGGTCGTGGCGATCGGGCTCCTCATGCAGGTCGTCGGATCATGGCTCCTCTTCGATCAGATGAACCGAGGCAGTGTCGCGGGCATGTACTGGTCCATGGCCTTCATCGCGACTGCCCACGCCGCCTGCTACAGCCCGCTCGCCGCCTGGCTCGGGGAGCTGTTCCCGACCCACCTGCGGTACACCGGCTCGTCCATGGGCTACCAGATCGCCGGCTCGCTCGGCGGCGGTCTGACCCCCGCCATCTGCTCAGCCCTGCTGCTATGGGCGGGCGGCGGCCACAACTCGATCCTCGTCGTCGCCTACATGGCCGCAACCAGCCTGCTCTCGCTCGTCGGCGTCCGGATGGCCAGAGAGACGCACAAGGAAAGCCTGTAGACCAAGTCGTCCGTCCGCGCTCATGGCGCCGAACCGAACGCAGAAACGAAGAAGGAGAGTCATGACGATAACGTCCCAGGCCGCGCCACAGGTAGCCAGCGGATCCAAGCTCGGGGTCATCGACGTTGATTTCCACCCCATGCCCCTGCCGACCGACCCCCAGGTGGCGGACCACCTGCCCCAGAAGTGGCGCGATTACATCAGCCGATACGGCCTGGGCGCGATGGGCGGCGGAGTCTTTCCCTCCCAGCGGGAGTTCACCCATCGGCTGGACGCCCTCGATGAGAACGGCCGTGTCGGCGTCGACCCGTATCTGGCTGTGGAGCAGGTCCTGGACCTGTACGACATGACAGCAGCCGTGCTGACCTGCCCGCAGACCTACATCATCACCAACGGCGGGGCGAACATGCCTCACCGTTTGGCCACCGCCCTCTACCGCGCCTACAACGACGCCCTCGCCCACACCTGGTGCGGGGCCGACGACCGCTTCCGCGCCTCGGTCACCGTCGCGCGCGACATCCCGGGAGGGGAGAAGGAGATTGTGCGCTGCAAGGAGGGGGAATTCGGAGACAAGTTCGTTCAGGTACTCATGTCGCCCTCGGGGCAGGATCCCATTGGCAAACAGCGGTACTGGCCGATCTTCGAAGCCTGCCAGCACTACGGCATCCCGCTGTCCTTCCATGTCCCCGGTATGGGCCGCCAGCCCACCGGCGCAGGTCGGCAGAACTTCTATGCCGAAACGCACGCCGCTTTCGGCGTGCTGCCGCTGGCCATGGTGCCCAGCCTGATCTTCGAGGGAGTCTTCGACCGGTTCCCGGGGCTGAAGATCGCCGTCTTGGAAATGGGCTGGGACTGGGTCGCCCCCTTCAGCTGGCGGCTCGACGCCGTGTGGGAGAAGCTACGCGACGAGCTACCGCACCTTCAGCGCAGGCCTTCGGACTACCTCCGCGAGCACTTCTGGTTCAGCACCCAGCCCTTGGAGGAGCCTGAGCGTCCGGACCAGACCGAGGACGTCTTCCGCATGTTCGAGGAGTCCGGCTTCGCAGACCGGCTCATGTTCTCCTCGGACTACCCGCACTGGGACTTCGATTCCCCCTATGAGTCCGTCCCCGAATCCTTCCCGGAAGACCGCCGCCGCAGGATCCTGGGGCAGAATGCCAGCCGGCTATACGGCATCCCGCTTCGCGAGAACAGCGGGCTGCCGTCGCCCAACGCGGGGCGGTGACGCGTATGGCTGTCAAGGACCGACTGGCGGCGCAGCGGCTCGCTGCAATCCTCAACTACGAGGACGCGAGGCAGGCCGCACGACGTCGACTTCCCCGGGCCGTGTTCGACTACGTAGACGGCGGGGCCGAGGACGAGGTCACACTGAAGCGCAACACCCAGGGCTTCCGGGATCTCGCATTCGAACCACGCGGTGCCGTGTGGGTGTCGGAGCCAGAGCTGAGCACGCGGGTGCTCGGGCTTGACTTGTCGATGCCCGTGCTGACGGCGCCCTGCGGTGGGATGCGCCTGGTCCACCCTGAGGGCGACTTGGGCATCGCGGCCGCCGCCTCTGGCGCCGGGATCGCGCACGTGGCCACCTCCGCCTCGGGCTTCAGCCTTGAGGAAATCGCCCAGACTCCAGGGCCGCAGTGGTTCCAAGCCTACCGATTCTCCAACCAGGAGGCCATGAAGACGTTGGTCCGCCGCGCAAAGGCCGCGGGATTCGAGGGACTGGTCGCCACGATCGACACGAGCGTCTCGGGGAACCGGGAAAAGGACTTCCGCAACGGTTTCAGCTACAACATGCGCATCAACCTCGCTAACGCGGCGCGGATGGCCCCGCAGATGAGCACCCGCCCGGGATGGGTCTTCCGATACGTCCGGGACGGGATGCCCTTCCAGTTGCCCAACACCGCGGACCTGACCGTGGACGGCAAGCCTATGGAACTGACCGAGATGATCCGCACCGGCAGGGACTCCCATTCGCCCTCCTGGGAGGACATCGCGTGGATGCGCGCAAACTGGGACGGCCCACTGGTCGTCAAGGGCATCCTCGGCGTCGCCGACGCCCTGAGGGCAATGGAGTCGGGGGCCGACGGAATCATCGTCTCCAACCACGGCGGCCGCCAGCTCGACGGTGCTCCCGCGTCCATCGCCGTGCTGCCCCGCATCGCAGAAGCGGTCGGAAGCCAGATGGAGGTCATCCTGGACAGCGGGGTGCGTCGCGGCAGCGATGTCCTCAAGGCCGTCGCTCTCGGTGCCAAGGCCGTGTTGGTGGGCCGGCTCCCGGCCTGGGGGCTGGCCACGGCAGGCCAAGCAGGCGTAGCCCACTCCTTGGAGATCTTGCGCGCCGAGATGGTCAGGACCATGCGCCTCCTGGGCTGTTCCTCGGTCCACCAGCTGGATCCCTCCTGGCTGGTCGAGGTCGGCGACGTCGCCGCTGCAACGTCCCTTCTAAAGAAAGCGAACGCACAGTGAGCCAGGATCAAGCTTCCGCAAAGCGACCCCAGAAGTTCGTTGTGGCCCGCGTCCAAGACATCCCGGAAGGAGAACGCCTCATCGTCGATGTCGGCGGTCGGGAAGTGGGGGTGTTCAATATCCGCGGCACGTTCTACGGGATGCTCAACCGCTGCCCGCATGTCGGCGGCCCGCTCTGCCGAGGACAGCTGGTCAACACGGTCACCTCCACCGGTCCGGGGCAGATCATGCTGGACGATTCCGAGGACCTGCTCACCTGCCCGTGGCACAACTGGGAATTCGACATCAAGACCGGCCAGTCCTACTGGGACCCCAAGCATATGCGGGCACGCCCCTTCGCCGTGGACGTCCAGCACGGATGCGAGGTGGCCGAACAGGTCGAGAGCGGGACTCTCGGGCGCATCAAGGGCCCCTACCAGGCAGAGACCGTCGAAGTCACCGTCGAATCGGACTACGTGGTCCTCTCCCTCCGGCCCCAACGCCGGGGACAGGCCCCCAGCGCGGGCGCCTGCGCCCCGCCTGAACAGAGTATCGAAGAGAAAGCAGAGGTTGTCCGATGACCACCGCCCTCCTGTCCGGCACCGCGCGCAGCGCGTTGTGGTCCGGATCCGTTATCGACTGCGACGTCCACGCCAACGTCCCCTCGATCGAGACCCTCTTCGACTACATGGACCCGGTATGGGTCCAGGGGACTATCGAGCGGGGATGGCACGGGCCCATCGGCCCGCGGTTGAGCTACCCGCCCGGCGCGGCCACGACGGCCCGTGAAGAGTGGCGGCCCGGCGGGGCGGAGCCGGCCTCCGAACTCGCCTTCCTCCAGAAGGACATCCTCGACCCGTGGCAGGTGGAGCGGGCGGTGCTGAACTGCTACTACGGCGTCGACTCTCTGCGGCACCCGGACTGGGCGGCGGCGCTGGCCAGCTCGGTCAACGACTGGCTGATCGCCGAGTGGCTGGAGAAGGACCCCCGTCTCGCGGCCTCCCTGGTCATCCCGGCTCGAGACCCCCAGGCTGCCGCGGCCGAGATCGACCGGGTCGGCTCCCACCCGGGGTTCGTCCAGGTGATGCTCCCGGTGCGCTCCGAGCGCCTCTACGGGCAGCGGGTCTTTCACCCCATCTACGAGGCAGCGGTCCGGAACGGCCTCGTGGTCGGCCTTCAGTGGGGTGGCACCACCGAGGACGCGCCCTCGCCCACCGGCTACGCCTCCTGGTATGCGGAGGAATACGCCGCCGAGACCCAGGTCTATCTGGCACAGCTGACCAGCATGGTCTTCGAGGGCGTCTTCCAGAAGTTTCCCCAGCTGCGCGTGTCCGTCATGGAAGGCGGCTTTAGCTGGGTGCCCATGTGGGGATGGAGCATGAACAAGAAGTGGAAGGGCCTCCGCCGCGAAACACCCTGGGTGGACCGCCTGCCGCTGGAGATCGTCCGCGACCACGTCCGCTTCTCCGTCGCCCCTGCCGACCTTGGCCCGAGGGAGCACTCGGAACGGATCATCGAATGGCTCGGCTCCGAGGACATGCTCATGTTCGCCACCGACTACCCGCACCGCCACGACGACCGGATCGAGGAGCTGCTGGAGATCGTCCCGGAGACCATGCGCCCGAAGCTGATGTCCGAGAACGCGCGGAACTGGTACCGGCTGTGAGTGCCGGCCGACACAGCAGGCTAAGGCGCATCCTCGGCGAGGGAGGCACCGCCGTCGGCCTCTCCTGCGCCCTGGGCAGCGCCCAGATCGCCGAGGAATTCGCCCTCGCTGGCTTCGACTTCGTCTACATCGACCAGCAGCATGGGCTGACGCCCCAGCACACGCTCCTCGAGATGCTCCGCGCCATTGCCCGCAGCGACACGACACCGCTCGTGCGCGTCGCCCGCAACGATTCCGCTCTCATCGGGCAGGCTCTGGACGCGGGTGCCGAGGGAGTCATCGTCCCGATGGTCAACACCGCTGCGGAGGCCTCCCGTGCAGCCCGGGCCTGCAGGTACCAGCCGCTGGGCCAGCGGAGCTGGGGGCCGATCCGCGCCGCCCACGGACTGGGCACAGACCCGGAGCACGTCAACCGGGAGGTCCTCTGCTTCGTCATGATCGAAACCGCCGAAGGCCTCTCCAACGTGGACCAGATCGTCGATACCCCCGGGGTGGACGGGGTCTACCTTGGGCCCGCGGACTTGGCTGTCAGCCTTGGAGGCGCCCCACTGAGCTTCGACCAAGCGGTCGACCCCCGCCACCTCGAGGCCATCGCCGCAATCCGCCAGGCCTGCACCTCATCGGGACGGATCGCAGGCATCAGCGGCGACCCAGAACGGCTGGCTGCGGAAGGCTTCCGGATGATCACGGCGGGGATGGACCTCTCGCTGATCCGCACTTCGCTCGCCGGGATCCTAAGGCCCCAGCCCATCGCGTCGACACGCTAAATCAACGACTCACCGTGAAAGGCACCACCATGACAATGATCGAAACCGCCCGCGGACCCGTCCCGATCGAGGACCTCGGCGCGACCCTCACCCACGAGCACCTCTTCACGAAGAATCCCGAAATCGAGCAGAACTACCCTGACCCCGAATGGGACGAAGAGGTCTTCGTTCAGAAGGCCGTCGACGGCCTGAATGCCCTCGCCGCCAAAGGCATCCGGACAGTGGTTGACCTGACCGTTCCCGGCCTCGGCCGCTACATACCCCGGGTTCAGAGAGTCGCGGCCGCGGTGGATCTGAATATCGTCGTTGCCACCGGGTTCTACACCTTCAAGGACCTGCCCACCTTCTTCCAGACTCACGGACCGGGACGCATGGTCGAGGGCCCCGACCCTCTCGAGGAATTCTTCATCCGCGACATCAAGGAAGGCATCGCCGATACCGGGGTGAAGGCCGCGATGATCAAGGTCGCCACCGACGAGTACGGCATCACCCCGGACGTGGACCGGGTCATGCACGCCGCCGCAACAGCCCATCAGGAGACGGGGGCGACGATCACCACTCACACCCACGCCGAACACTTCACTGGACGCGACCAACAGAAGTACTTCCAGACCCACGGCGTCCCGCTGGAACACCTCGTGATCGGTCACTGCGGCGACAGCACCGACATCAACTACCTCCGCGAGATCATGGACAACGGGTCCACGGTCGGACTGGACCGGTTTGGCATGGAGCAGGTCCTGCCCGACGAGCAGAGGATCGACACTCTCGTGAAGCTCTGCGAGCTCGGCTACGCGGACAGGATCACTCTCTCCCATGACGCGGGCTTCTTCAGCATCAACACCCCACCGTCCTGGAGGGCCAAGAACGCCCCCAACTGGCACCACGCCAACATCTCCGACCGTATCCTTCCGGCCATCCGTCAGCGCGGGGTTTCGGAGGAGACGATCCACCAGATCATGGTCACCAACGCCGCCCGCGTAGTCACAGGACGACGCGGCTGAGCAGGCCACCCGGACCAAGGAAAGGCAATCCGACATGCCCAAGATCTACTACCATCACGCCTCCGGTGACACCGACGTCATTGAGGCCGTCCCAGGAGCTTCGGTTATGCGCGCCGCCATCTCCCACGGCGTCAGCGGGATCATCGGCGAGTGCGGGGGTCAGGCCATGTGTGCGACCTGCCACGTCTACGTCCGCGACGAATACATCGGCCTGCTGCCTGAGATGGGCGAGGACGAGGACGAGATGCTAGACGTGACATCCTCTCCCCGCGACTCGATCCGCTCACGGCTCGGCTGCCAGATCAAGATGGGGCCCACCCTCGAAGAGATCGCCGTCGACCTTCCCCTCACTCAGGGGGAAGCGTGAGCGGCGTCGTCATAATCGGGGGCGGCCACGCCGGCATTCAGGTCGCAGACTCCCTCAGGTCCGAGGGGTTCCAAGGCCCTATCACGATCTTCTCCGACGAGGAGCATCTGCCATATCAGCGTCCACCTCTGTCAAAGGACTTCATGGGGGACGTCACAGCAGCTGCTCCGCTCCCGCTACGGGCAGCGCGGTTCTTCGCCGAAAAGGACATCACCCTCCAAACGGGCACAAGGGTAACGGCCATTGACCCCGCCGAGCGCACCGTCAGCATCGAGTCGGGATCGGCAGTGTCCTACTCTTCACTCGTTCTCGCCACAGGAGCACGGAACCGCGAACTCGCCGTCGAGGGAGCCGACCTTGCCGGCGTCCACTACCTGCGCACGCTCGATGACGCCTCAGCGCTGCAGGCGGAGCTCGGGCGGGCTCGAAGGGTAGTGGTGATCGGCGCCGGATTCATCGGCCTGGAGTTCGCAACAGCCGCCCGTCAGCGCGGCACTGACGTTACCGTGCTCGAGATGGGCCCCAGACCGATGGCTCGCGTGCTCTCGGTCCCCATGTCGGACTTCTTCACCCGCACCCACGAGCACAGCGGCATCCGATTCCGCTTCGGAGCAGGCGTCTCCCGCCTTCGAGGCAGGGACGGCCGCGTCGAGGGCGTGGTCGGAAGCGATGGATGTAACTACCCGGCCGATGTCGTCCTCGTCGGGATCGGCGTCATTCCGAACACCGAACTGGCGGCAGAAGCCGGACTCGACGTCGGCAACGGGATTACGGTCGACGGACGCTTGCAGACCAGCGATCCCCACATCTACGCCATCGGCGACTGCGCAAACTATCCCAACCTGCACGCCGGGTCCACCCTGCGCCTCGAATCCGTGCAGAACGCAGTCGACCACGCCAAGAGTCTGGCTAAGACCATCGCGGGATCACCCACGGCGTACACAGAACTCCCTTGGTTCTGGTCCCAGCAGGGACCGGTGAGACTCCAGATCGCGGGCATCATCCGCAGCAGCGACGAGACCGTAGTCCGCGGCGACATCGGGACCGGAAAATTCTCCATCTACTGCTTCCGTGAGGAAAAGCTCGTGGGAGTCGAATCGGTCAACAACCCCTCCGACCACGTCGCCGCCCGGAAACTCCTCGAACACGGTATCGGGCTCACCCCAACCCAGGCGGCCGACCTCGAATTCGATGTCCGAGCGCATTCCCGACGGGAACTGCAGGCAACTGCGTCCAGTACTTGACGACATCCTACAAACCGCCGGAGGTCGCCGAGGCATCGCTGCCCGGCGGCCTTCGGCGGTTTGCCGCCGGCGAGAACGGGCGGATTCAGAGAATGCTCCCCACCTCCGGAGCGGTCGACGGCTCGGACCAGAACGAGAGCGTATCGAGCCAGCGAACGAGTAGATCCCCGGTGCTGGAGAAATGGTGGCGCATCAGCTGGCGAGCACCCTCTTGGTCCCCGAGCTCAATGCAATCGATGATCGGCGTATGGCCTTCGCGGTTGATCTCAGCCCAGCCCGGTACCGAATGGAAGGATGAATCAAAGCGCAAGGGCACTAGGCGCCGCGCCGCATCTGCGAACCACAGCAGCTTCGGTGCATCGGCCATCTCATGGACCGCCGAATGCAGTTCGGCGTTCAGCCCAAGCGCATCGCTCGTGTGGTGGTCCTCGAGGCTGCGGAGACGCCCGTCAAGGCCCCGCAGAGCTGACAAACCCTCCGGCGTGACTCGCGCAGCTGCACGAGCGGCCAGCTCTCCCTCCGCCACAGCCCACATGAAGTAGGTATCCACTACGTTGTCGCGCCGAATCGGCATGACCTGGAACCCGCGATTGGGCTGGTGCGCCACCCAGCCGTCCTGCGCAAGCATGAGAAGAGCCTCCCGAACAGGGGTCAAGCTCATCTCGAGCTTCTCGGCCAGAGGTGCCAGCCGCAGGGTCTCGCCGGGTCGGGCCTCCCCGGTCATGATCAACTCCCGGATGGCCGCGGCGACTTCCTGCCCCATCAATTCACGTTTGCCCTGCCTCATCTTTATATTTTATCAGCTTTGCCTTTCGATTCTGAGGCCTGATTAGCGGACCGAGGCGGACCCGAGTTCGCACGGGCCCGTCGTGCGCCGAGAATTATCCTCATCGGAAGATCGGAGCGGCCAAGGGCTGGCCAACGGGTGCGGCCAGCCCTTGACGCCAGTTTGTCAGCGAGCGATCAGCCTGGGGCTCGTAAGTGCTGCGATAGCCGCAGCGGCCCCCCAGGCGACTTCGTCGAGCGTCGCCTTCATCTTCTCGTGGTGCAGCACTGCGACCGACTGGTCCTCTCCGGCGCTGAAGACGAGCGTGACCCGTTTGCCATTGCTCCACATGGAGCAGCCGAGGCCGAGGTCGCCTGCGTAGAGGACGGCGGACTTGCCGAGCTCCCAGAGCCACGGCTCGGCGTCCGCGTCGACCGGCCGCTGCATGGCGTCGGACGGGATCCCCTGAGTGCGCGACTTGGACTTCATGCCGTCGTAGACGCGCCGGTGTTCCGGGGTGGCGTTGCGCGGTGCGATCGCGGAGCACTCCCACAGGGCGGGGCCGGCCCGGAGGATTGCGGTGGCTGCTTCGTCGAAGAGCTTATTGAGGATCATGTGGCCCTCGGACGTCGGGATCGTGAGAAGCGCCGTGTGCCGTGTGCCGCTGATCTTCAGCCCGAGGTCTTCGGTGTCCAGGTCATCGCGCGCGATCTGGATTGCGGCCGCCATTCGCGCTTCGGCGATGAACATGGTCGCCTTCATGACCGTGATTGCAGCTTCTACCTCGGTGCAGTCGTCGAATGACGCCCCGAGGCGGTCGAGGATGGCATCTGCCTTCCTCTCGACTTCGGCGCTGACGCCCTTCCATGTCTCGGTTGGGATGCCGTACACAGCAGTCCTCTTTTCTCTAGTTCTGAGTCTTGCGTACTCCCATGTGTGCGGCAGGTCGTTGGTGTCTCCACACGCTGCGCGGGGAGAATCAGTGGAGGAAGCGACGTAGCGCCCCGGCCGGACTCCCCACCCGAGGGACGGCCAGCTCGAGGCGGGGTCAGGCGAGAGGACTCAGGCTGGAACTGGGAGGATCTGGCTGACGGTGTAGTGGGCGCCGGCCCGGGCGAGGCGGGGCACGATGAAGGACTCCACCGTCTCGTGGCTGAGCTCCACACCGGTCCAGGCGCGGCCGGTGCGCTCGGCGACGGCCAGGGTGGTGCCGGACCCGGCGAACGGGTCGAGGACGAGGTCGCCGGGGTCGGTCGCGGCGAGGATGAACCGCTCGAGCAGGCCTTCGGGTTTGGGGGTGTCGAACCCGCGGGAGCCGCCGAAGATGGCGACGTTCTCGGCGTGGGCGTCCTCGTTGGTGGGCGCCCCGTTGACCCGGAACGACTGCAGGTTGGTCAGGACCTTCCCGTGGGACTCCTGGGACAGGTAGGAGGGGCGCAGCAGCGGCTTGGGGGCGATGATCGCGCCCGGGGTCTGGGCCATCTTGTCCAGGGCGGCCTGCTGGTACCGGAACGGGCCGGTCATCCGGAACGAGCTGGCGTTGGTGCCGCCGGTGATCTCGATGTCGTCGAGCAGCTCGGAGGCGATGGTGCGGGTGTCCATGCGCCCGGCGGGAAGGACCTGGTCCTCGAACCCGAAGGTCACGGACCCGGCCGGGAAGGTCAGGACGGCTTCCTTGGAGGAGCCGTTGTGGAAGGGGATCCGCTTGCCGGCCTGGGTGGCCGAGTGCACGAGCGGGGCCATCCGGGCCCGGTCCTTGGCGTAGACGAGGATGTGGTCGGTGACGTCGGCCAGGTGGGCGTGCAGGAACGAGGCCCGGTTCTTCTTCTCCCACACGATGGTGCCGACGTAGTTGTGGTCGCCGAAGACGTCGTCGAGGAGGCACCGGACGCGGTGGATGTGCCGGTCGTCGAGGTGGACCCAGACGGACCCGTCCGGGCGGAGGGCGGCGTGGACACCGGTCAGGATGGCCTCGAGCATGGCCAGCCACTCCTGCAGCGGCGCGGAGTCCTTGTAGTGGCTCGTCCGGTACTTGCCTGTGTTGTACGGGGGGTCCAAGTAGGCCATCCGGACGCTTGAGCGGAGGGACGGGTCCGAGAGAGCTGATGCAGCTTGGCCGACTATCAGCCGGTTCAACCGAAATCCTTACTCTGCGCTGTCGCCACGGCTCAACGTTAGACATGTACGACAGCTCAGGCGAATCCGGGTCAGGCAAAAGGGGTGCCGAGTACTCAATGGAGCTGCGGGAAGCGCAACACTGACGGTTTTTCAATGACGATGTGGTGCTTGCCGAGGTCGACGGAGCCTGCGATCCCTTGGTCGCTGCCGTGAGCCCCGTCGGCCCAACAAAGGATCCGTTCGTGCCTAGAGCCGACCCGCCCGACAAGTTTGCTCGCGCACTCCTGCGTGCGCTTCGTCCCGGACTCAACTTGCCACTGACCCCAAAGCGGAAGCGCGCAGTCGCCAACGGCGTCCTGTATAGGCGGCGAGGAACTTCCCGACCGAAGGAGCCTCGGCTGTAAACCACCGACACGGTGGTGGTCCCGGGCCTGGGGCCGGTGCACCCGTCTACCTGGGAGGCCCGGTTCGAGGACGTCCTGCGGTCCGTGACCGCAGAGACCGCACCAGACGGTGTCGGGGCGGGGGAGGGTGAGTCGTGCTCGTCCTGACCCGTAAGCCCGGCCAGAAGATCATGGTCGGGGCCGACATCGTCATCACGGTCCTGGAGGACAAGGGCGAGGACGGGATCCGCATTGGCATCGAGGCGCCCCGCCACGTGTCGATCAAGCGCGAGGAGATCCACACCGCCGTCTCCGAGGCGAACATGGCGGCCACGGGCGCTCGAGCAGAGGACCTGCTGAATGGGCTCGGCCTTCAGGACCCTGCCTTACGGCCTTAGGACCCCTGACCGGTGAGCGTCGTCCAGACGCCGAGGGTGCCGGCGACGGCCATGACGGCCGCCGTTGCCCAGCCGATGGCGGCGGCGGTCTTGCCGTTGGCGTAGTTGCCCATGATCTTCCGGTCACCGGAGACGAGCATGGTCACGATCAGGAATGGGGCTGCGGCGATGCCGTTGATGACGGCGACGAAGACCAGCAACTTGATGGGGTCGTCCAGGGCGAGGGCGAGGAGGATGCCGCCGAGAATGCCGACCCCGAGCAGGGCGTAGAACACCCTGGCGTTGCGGGGGTTGCGGTCGAATCCCCATCGTGTCCCGAGCAGGCCGGCGAGCCCGACCGAGGCCGAGCCGGCCAGGACGGGGATGGCCAGGAAGCCGGCACCGATGAAGCCGATGGAGAACAGGGCCTTGGCCGCGGGACCGGCGACGGGCTCGAGGGCCTTGGCCGCGTCGGCTGCGCTGCTGATCTGTGTGCCGTTCCTCCCGAGGGTCGCGGCACTGGCCGCCATGATCGCGAACATGACCAGCACGGAGAAGCCCATGCCGGTGAAGACATCCGTTCGGGCGGCCCGGAGCTTCTGGCGCGCAGCCCAGTCGTCCCGGTAGGGGAGAGCGACCGCTTCGCGGCCGCCGAGGTCTTGGGCGCGCATCTCCTCGACGCGGTGGGCGGACTGCCAGAAGAACAGGTAGGGGGAGATGGTGGTGCCCAGGACGCCGACGAGGAGGCCGAGGTAGTCCCAGCTCCACCGGAACTGCAGACCCGCGAGCCCGGCGAGCACGTCGGCCCAGTCCACCTTGGCGACGAACAGGACCCCGACGTAGGCCAGCAGGGCGGCGCAGAGCCATTTGAAGACCTTCGCGATGACGGCGAAGGAGCCGGTCATCAGGGTCAGGGCGATGGCCACGCCTGCGATCGCGGCCCAGAGGTGGTCGGGGCCGGCCCCGAGGAGCTCCATGCCTTGGCCGATCGCCATCAGATCCGCGGCGATGTTCAGCGTGTTGGCCACGAGCAGGGCCGCGACCAGGATCCCGATCACGGTCCGTGGCTTCCGGGAGAACTTCCGCCGGATCAGCGTCCCCAGACTCTCCCCGGTGGCGAGGGCCGTCCGGTCGGAGATCTCCTGGGCCGCGATCATCA